>NZ_WIXR01000015.1:0-404040 GCF_019425585.1 Burkholderia sp. COPS
CCGGCGAAACGCCGGAAGCGTTCGGCCTGGCCCGCGCGCAGCAGCTCGAGGCGAAGATCCTCGAACTCGGCGCGGAAAACGTCGCGGCGTTCATCGGCGAGCCGTTCCAGGGCGCGGGCGGCGTGATCTTCCCGCCGTCGACGTACTGGCCGGAAATCCAGCGGATCTGCCGCAAGTACGACATCCTGCTGGTGGCCGACGAAGTGATCGGCGGCTTCGGCCGTACCGGCGAATGGTTCGCGCACCAGCACTTCGGCTTCGAGCCGGACCTGATCACAATGGCCAAGGGCCTCACGTCGGGCTACGTGCCGATGGGCGCCGTCGGCATTCACGAGCGGGTGGCGCGGCCGATCATCGACAACGGCGAATTCAATCACGGCCTCACGTACTCGGGCCACCCGGTCGCGGCAGCCGTCGCGGTCGCGAACCTGAAGCTGCTGCGCGACGAAGGGATCGTCGAGCGCGTGAAGAACGACATCGGGCCGTACTTCCAGCGCCGGCTGCGCGATGCGCTGGGCGACCATCCGATCGTCGGGGAGATTTCGGGAGCGGGGCTCGTGGCAGGCGTTCAGCTTGCGCGCGACCGGAACCGGCGCGAGCGGTTCGGTGCGAATGTCGATATCGGGACGATCTGCCGCGACTTCTGCTTCAACGGCAACCTGATCATGCGTGCGACCGGCGACCGGATGCTGCTGTCGCCGCCGCTCGTGATTCGCGAGGCGGAGGTCGACGAGATCGTCGACAAGGCGAAACGGGCGTTCGATGCGACGGCGCAGCAGGTGGGGCACGCACGGTAAGCCGGTATCTCGGTAGCTAGCTGCGTGCGGACGCGGGCGTCGAATGACATGGCGCCCGCGTCGCCCGGAGCACGCGCGACGCCAAAACGAAAAGGGCCTGCGTCGTGAGACGCAGGCCCTTGAATTCTTTGGTGGGCGGTACTGGGATCGAACCAGTGACCCCTGCCGTGTGAAGGCAGTGCTCTACCGCTGAGCTAACCGCCCAAAGAAGAATCAAATTATGTCAGAGCTTTTGGGGTTCGTAAAGCCCTTTCTGCAAATATTTTTCAGATACACGCAAATACCTGCCAGCCGGCCGTGCACTCAGCCCGCGAGCGCGGGCATTGCGTCGATCGACGCGCGCACGTAGTCGGCGAAGCGCAGCGCAACCGGCTCGGCGGTGCCGCTGCGCTTCAGCGCGAGCGTGCGCGATTCGAGCGACGCATCCTTCAGCGGCCGGAACGCGAGCCGGTCGCTCTTCGCCTGCTGCAGCACGCGCGGCACCAGCGCGACGCCCATCCCGAACTCGATCATCGACAGGATCGTCTGCCACAGCCGCGCTTCGTGGCGAATCAGCGGGCTGAAGCCGGCGTTCACGCATTGCGCGATGATCAGGTCGTGATAGTGCGGCGCCGCTTCGCGCGGGAACAGGATGAACGGTTCCGCGGCCAGCGCGGCAAGCGCGACCTGCCTGCGCCGCGCGAGCGGATGTGCGGCCGGCAGGCAGCACACGAACGGTTCCGCATAGACGGGTACCGATTCGACCTCGGGCGGGAAGTGGCCCCAGTGCGCGTAGCCAAGATCGATCTGGCCGCGCTGGATCGCCTGCACCTGCGCGTGCGTGTTCATCTCGCTCAGCACGACCTCGACGCCCGGGTAGTCGGCCTCGAATCGCCGCACCGCATCGGGCAGCCCGCGATACAGCATCGAATGAACGAAGCCGATCCGCAGCCGGCCCGCGAGGCCCGACGCGGAGCGCACCGTCAGGCGTTCGGCCTCGGCCGCCTGCAGCAGCAGCCGGCGCGCTTCGCCGAGCAGCACCTCGCCCGCGTTGGTCAGCGCGACGGTCTTGTTGGTGCGCGAGAACAGCTGGACGCCGAGCGCGTCCTCGAACTTGCGGATATCGAAACTCAGCGCCGGCTGCGAGATGAACAGGCGCTTTGCCGCGCGCCCGAAATGCAGTTCCTCGGCGACCGCCACGAAGTAGCGCAACTGCCTCAGTTCCATGGTGTCTCCTCGCGGCGTCGGCATCGATAAGCGGTATCTATCGTACCGGACAAATCCTGTATTGGACGCTTATCGATCGCGCGCCTACGCTCTGCGGAAGGCTTTGCACGGGACTGGCCGGGCGCCGCGGCGCCCCCCGCCGGCCGATGTGCAGGCAACCCAGGAGACGCACGCATGAACGACACCGCTCTCACGCCGGACGCCGGCGCATCCAACATCCCCGACAGCCGGGGCCTCAATTTCTTCACGGTCGATCCCGATCTCGGCGCGTTGCTGAAGCTGCATCTCGGCGACGCGCACTATGCGGAACTGGAGCCTCGGCTGCGCGCGCTCGGCGCACGCGTGTCGGGCGAACTCGACGAATGGGCGTCGCGCGCGGACAAGCACCCGCCCGTGCTCGAACACCGCAATCGGCGAGGCGAGGCCGTGCAGCGGATCGACAAGGATCCCGCGTATGTCGCGCTCGAACGTGTCGCGTATGCCGAGCTCGGGCTCGCGTCGCTGAGCCACGGGGCGGAATCCGTTGCGCCGCTCGTCAAGTACGCGCTGACGTTCCTGTTCGTGCAGGCCGAATTCGGGCTGTGCTGCCCGGTCAGCATGACCGATTCGCTGACGCGTACGATGCGCCGCTTCGGCGATCCGGCGCTCGTCGCGCGCTACCTGCCGAAGCTCGCGTCGCGCGACTTCGACACGCTGTACCAGGGCGCGATGTTCATGACCGAGCAGGCGGCAGGTTCCGATGTCGGCCGGATCACCACGCGGGCGACGCGCGAGACGGACGCGCACGGCGAGACCGTCTGGCGCCTGACCGGCGACAAGTGGTTCTGCTCGAACGCGGACGCCGATCTCGCGATGGTGCTCGCGCGGCCAGACGGCGCGCCGGACGGCATCAAGGGCCTCGCGTTGTTCCTGCTGCCGAAGACGCTGCCGGACGGCACGCGCAACCGCTACCGGATCGTGCGCCTGAAGGACAAGCTCGGCAGCCGGTCGATGGCGAGCGGCGAGATCGCGCTCGAAGGCGCGCAGGCGTTTCTGATCGGCGAGATCGGCCGCGGTTTCCACCAGATGGCCGACATGATCAACATGTCGCGGCTGTCGAACGGCGTGCGCGCGGCGGGGCTGATGCGGCGCGCGCTGAACGAGGCGCTGCACGTCGCCGCGCACCGCGAGGCGTTCGGCCGCAAGCTGATCGAGATGCCGCTGATGCAGCGCCAGTTGTTGAAGATGCTGCTGCCGGCCGAGGCCGCGCGCGCGATGTTCATGCAGATCGCGCTGCTGCTGCCGCAGGCCGATGCCGGCGACGAGCAGGCCGCGCGCTGCGTGCGGATCCTGACGCCGCTGATCAAGTTCCGCGCGTGCCGCGATGCGCGGCGCGTGACGGGCGATGCGATGGAAGTGCGCGGCGGCACCGGTTACATCGAGGAATGGAGCGACGCGCGCATCGTGCGCGATGCGCATCTCGGCTCGATCTGGGAAGGCACGAGCAACATCGTCGCGCTGGACGTCGCGCGGGCCGCGCAGCGCGAGCAGGCGCTCGATGCGCTGCGTACCTTTCTCGGCGACCGCCTCGGCGCGGCGCCGCTGCCCGACGCGAGCCGCGCGGCGTTGCGGCGCATCCTCGCGCGCGCGTGCGACGGGCTTGCGCGGGTCGCGGCGGAAGGCGACGACGCGCGCGTGCGGCAGGCCGCGTCCGCGCTGTACTACGCAAGCGCGGCCGTGCTGATGGCGTGCGAGAGCGCGCGGCTCGCGCCGGATTTCCGGCGTCTCGCGCTCGCGCACCTGGTCGTGCGCCACAAGCTGCTGCCGGTCGACCCGCTTGCGCCGGCATCGCGCGACGACGAATCGGCCGCCTGCGGCGCGCTGCTGCGCGGCGCGCCCATCGCGCTCGATACCGCGCTCGACCTGCTGCCGGAGGTCGAACGATGACCGCCTCGCGTGGCGCACTGGACGGCCTGAAGGTCGTCGACCTGAGCCGCGTGCTCGGCGGCCCGTACTGCACGCAGGCACTCGCCGACCACGGGGCGACGGTGGTCAAGATCGAGCCGCCGGACGGCGACGAGACGCGCGGCTGGGGGCCACCGTTCCTCGGCGACACCGCGTGGTACTTCATGGGCGTCAACCGCAACAAGGAAGGGCTCGCGCTCGACCTGTCGCGCGACGAGGGGCGCGCGATCCTGTGGCGCCTGCTCGAAGAGGCGGACGTGCTCGTCGAGAACTTCAAGCCCGGCACGCTCGCGCGCTGGGGGATGGATTACGCGCGCGACTTGCAGCCGCGCTTCCCGCGCCTGATCCACTGCGCGGTGACGGGCTTCGGCGAAACGGGCCCGCTCGGCGGGCTGCCCGGCTACGACGCGGTGATCCAGGCGATGGCGGGGCTGATGAGCGTCAACGGCGAGCGCGACGGCGACGCGACGCGCATCGGTCTGCCGATCGTCGACATGGTCACGGGCCTCAATGCGCTCGCGGGCATCCTGCTGGCGCTCGCGGAGCGCGAGAAGAGCGGGCGCGGACAGTCGATCGACATCGCGCTGTACGACTGCGGCGTGTCGCTGCTGCATCCGCACCTGCCGAACTTCTTCGGTTCGGGGCGCGTGCCGGCGCGCAGCGGCAACGCGCATCCGAACATCGCGCCATACGACAGCTACCGCACGGCGACTGTGCCGATCTTCCTCGCGATCGGCAACGACCGGCAGTTCGCGCGGCTCGTCGCGCATCTCGGCGTGCCGGCGCTCGCGGGGGATCCACGCTTCGTCGACAACCGCAACCGCTGCGCGCACCGTCCCGAGCTGAAGGCCGAACTGGAAGCGCGGCTCGCCGCGCACGCATGCGAGCCGCTCGCGCGCGACCTGATGGCGGCCGGCGTGCCGTGCGGGCCGGTGCGAACGGTGGCCGACGTCGCGCACGATCCGCATGCGCTGCACCGGAACCTGTTCGTCGAGATCGGCGCGTATCGCGGCACCGCGTCGCCGGTGAAGCTGTCGCGCACGCCGGCTACCTATCGTTCGCCACCGCCCGCGCTGGGCGGCGACACGCGCGCGGTGCTCGATCGCCTCGGCATCGATCCCGCGCTCCAGCAGCAACTGCTTGACGCCGGCGTGCTGAGGGAAGCCCCCGGCTGACACGACGCCGCCGGCCGGCGGCGCCATGCCGGCCACCCGGGAAAGGCGCGCGGCAGTCGCGCCCCGGAAACATAAACATGGAGACATCGATGAGCCGTCAGCCATCCCCGCCCGCCGAGCCGCAACCGCAGCCGCAGCCGCGGCCCGGCCGTGCCGCCTTCGCGGCGTTCGTCGGCACCACGATCGAGTGGTACGACTTCTACATCTACGGCACCGCCGCGGCACTCGTGTTCGGCAAGGTGTTCTTTTCGAGCAGGATGGATCCCGGCGTCGCGACGCTGCTTGCGTTCGTCACGTTCTGGGCCGGCTTCGCCGCGCGGCCGCTCGGCGGCATCGTGTTCGGGCATCTCGGCGATCGTGTCGGCCGCAAGACCGCGCTCGTGATCACGCTGGTGATGATGGGGCTCGCGACGACCGGCATCGGCCTGCTGCCCGGTTATGCGCAGATCGGTGTATGGGCGCCGGCCGGCCTCGTCGCGCTGCGCGTGCTGCAGGGCATCGCGGTCGGCGGCGAGTGGGGCGGCGCGGTGCTGATCGCGAGCGAGAACGCGCCGAAGCATCGCAGCATCCTGTACGCGGCGTTCGCGCAGCAGGGTTCGCCCACCGGCAACCTGCTGGCCACGGCCGCGTTTTTCGCGCTGAGCGCGCTGCCGACACCGTCGTTCCTGATGTGGGGCTGGCGCATTCCGTTCCTGCTGTCGGCCGTGCTGGTGATCATCGGCATGGTGATCCGGCTGAAGCTCGAGGAGTCGGCCGACATGCAGCGCGTGCTCGCGCGCAAGCGCACCGTGAAGCTGCCGCTGCGCGACGTCGTGCGCGATCACCGGGTCGTCGTGCTGCTCGCGGCCGGCACGCTGCCGGTGATCAACGTCACGTACTTCCGCAGCACGTTCGCACTGTCGTGGGCGACGAAGGAGCTCGGCTACGCGCAGGGCACGTTCCTCGGCATCCTGTCGATCTCGCTCGTCGTGCAGTTCCTGATGCAGCCGGTCGGCGCGTGGTTCGTGTCGAAGGTCGACATGCGCCGCGCGATGTGCTGGATCCTGATTCCGGAAATCGTGCTGATGCCGGTGATGTTCCATGCGCTCGCGACGCGTTCGTATTGGATCGCCGTCGCGGGCATGTGCATCTCGACGATTCCGTCGGCGATGTTCTACGGTGCGGTCGGCGGCGTGCTCGCGCGCGTGTTTCCGGCGAACATCCGCTACACGGGCCTGTCGCTCGCGTATCAGCTGAGCGCGCTCGTCGTCGGCGGCGGCACGCCCGTGCTCGCGCAGGCGATCCTCAACACGACCGGCAGCATCGTCGGCGTCGCGGTTGCGTCGGGGCTTTACGCGCTCGTGTCGCTCGTCTGCATGCTCGCGCTGCTGAATCGCACCGGGTATCGCGCGGACGAACTGTCGACGGCCGAACGCAGCGATGCGGCCGAATGGGGCACCGAAGGCGGCAGCGCGGCACCCGCGGCCGACGGGAGCGCGCAGCCGGGCGACGGCGGCGCGCTGAAGCCGGCCGGCTGAGCGGCATGCCATGCCGCCGCGCGGGAGGCGGGAACGCCCCGAGCGCATGTCGCCAAAAGAAAACGGCACCGTGCGAAACACGGTGCCGTCTTTCCCGGAGCACGCGGCCGGCAGGCTGCCGGCCGCGCGCATCGCATCATCAGCCTTCCGTCGGCGGCACGTAGCCGGACGCCTGGTCCGCGCCGTCGCCGAAGAAGTACTTCTCGGTCTGCTTCATCAGGTACTGGCGCGCGCGCGGGTCGGCCATGTTCAGGCGGTTCTCGTTGATCAGCATCGTCTGCTGCTTGAGCCAGCCCTGCCACGCTTCCTTCGAGACGCTCTCGTAAATGCGCTTGCCGAGTTCGCCCGGCAGCGGCGGGAAATCGAGGCCTTCGGCTTCCTTGCCGAGCTTCGCGCATTGAATCATTCGAGCCATCGTGTACTTCTCCTGTAATCGAACTGGGGGGAGGGCAGTCGTGCCTGCGCTCAGAGCTGCTTCATCAGCACGAGCGACTTGCGCTGCCAGTTATAGAGTTTGCGGCGGTCTTCGGGGAGGTCGTCGACGCTGACCTTGACGAAGCCGCGCTTGAGGAACCAGTGCTCGGTGCGCGTCGTGAGCACGAAGATGTGCGTGAGGCCGCGTGCACGGGCGCGCTGCTCGATGCGCTTGAGCAGGCGTTCGCCGTCGCCCGAGCCCTGCGCTTCCGGCGCGACCGTCAGGCACGCCATCTCGCCGATCTTCTCCTGCTGGTACGGATACAGCGCCGCGCAGCCGAACAACACGCCATCGTGCTCGATCACCGAGAAGTGGTCGATGTCGCGTTCGATCTGGTGGCGGCCGCGGCGCACCAGCGTGCCGTCCGACTCGAGCGGCTCGATCAGCGACAGGATGCCGCCGACGTCGTCCGGCGTCGCTTCGCGCAGGCTCTCGAGGTTCTCGTACGAGATCATCGTGCCGACGCCGTCGTGCAGGAACAGTTCGAGCAGCATGCTGCCGTCGAGCGACTGCGGGATCAGGTGGGCCCGGGTCACGCCGCCGCGGCATGCGCGGATCGAGTGCTTGAGGAAGAACCCGTCGTCGCCCTGGATGTTGCCGGAGTCGAGCAGCTCGGCCGCCGCGTCGAGCGACATTTCTCGCACCAGCTCGCCTTCGTCGTCGACGATGCCGGGCCCTTCGGTCAGGAAGATGATCTTGTCGGCGCGCAGTGCGATCGCGGCGGCCGACGCGACGTCTTCCATCGACAGGTTGAACGCTTCGCCGGTCGGCGAGAAGCCGAGCGGCGACAGCAGCACGAGCTTGCGGCTCGCGAGAGAATGACGGATCGACTCGGCGTCGATCTTGCGCACGATGCCCGTATGCGCGAAATCGACCCCGTCGAGAATCCCCACCGGCCGCGCGGTCACGAAGTTGCCCGACACGACGCTGATGTGCGCGTGCGCCATCGGCGAGTTCGGCAGACCCTGGCTGATCGCGGCCTCGATGTCGAGACGCACTTCGCCGGCCGCTTCCTTCGCGGATTCGAGCGCGCGCGCATCGGTGATGCGCAGGCCGTGCGAAAACTCGGATTCGACACCGTGCAGGCTCAGCTGCTCCTCGACCTGCGGGCGCGAACCGTGCACCAGCACGATCTGGATACCCATTGCCTGCAGCAGCGCGATGTCGGACACGAGCGCGTTCAGGAGCCCCTGCTGCACCACCTCACCGCCAAACCCCACGACGAACGTGCTGTTGCGGAACTTGTGGATATAGGGCGCGACGGAGCGCATCCAGTCGACGAACTGCGCGTGACTGGCGGCCGAATCGTCGGCGGCCGGCGGCGTCGCGGCGCCGGTCTGGGCGGGGGGGAGGTCGGTTTGGGAATTCATGGGCGGGATTATAATGCGCCCCCATGTCGAATGTTTCTAAAAGTCCCGCGCCGACGCGGGCCAATACGCCGTCGGCCCGGCACCCGGATGGTGCGGCCGACGCACGCGAGCAGCAGGGCCAGCCAGCGCGCCAGCAGCAGGAAAAGCAGGCGGGCAAACCGGCAGACGCGCCGCGCGCACCGCGCGGTGACGAACGGCGCGGCGATGCGCGCCAGCCGGCCGCGAAGGGCGCACCCCAGGCAACGGGCGAGCGCCCGCCGCGCCGCGAGCGGCCGCCGCGCGCCGTCGTCGCACCGAACCCCGTCCCGCCGATCACGTACCCTGAAAGCCTGCCGGTGTCGGGCAAGCGCGACGAAATCGCGCGCGCGATCGCCGGTCATCAGGTTGTCATCGTCTGCGGCGAAACCGGCTCGGGCAAGACCACGCAGCTGCCGAAGATCTGTCTCGATCTCGGCCGCGGCCTCGGCGCCGGCGGCACGGGCCTGATCGGCCATACGCAGCCGCGCCGTCTGGCTGCATCGTCGACCGGCCGGCGGATCGCCGAGGAACTCGGCACGCCGTTCGGCGAGGTGGTCGGCTACAAGGTGCGCTTTACCGACAATCTCGCGCCGGGCGCGTCCGTGAAGCTGATGACGGACGGGATCCTGCTCGCCGAGACGCAGACCGATCCGCTGCTGAAGGCGTACGACACGCTGATCATCGACGAGGCGCACGAGCGCAGCCTGAACATCGACTTCCTGCTCGGCTATCTGAAGGAAATCCTGCCGCGGCGGCCGGACCTGAAGCTGATCGTCACGTCCGCGACGATCGACGCCGATCGCTTCGCGCGCCATTTCGGCACCGACGAGCGTCCTGCGCCCGTGATCGAGGTGAGCGGGCGGCTGTATCCGGTCGAGATGCGCTACCGGCCGGTGGCCGAGGATCGCCCGGCCGTGAAAAATGCCGAAGGCACGGGCGGCCGCGATCGCGTGAAGACCGCGCGCGAAGCCGAGCGCGACCTGATGGACGCGATCGTCGACGCGGTCGACGAACTGTGCCGCGAAGGCCCCGGCGACGTGCTGGTGTTCCTGCCCGGCGAGCGCGAGATCCGCGAGGCGGCCGAGGCGCTGCGCAAGCATCATCCGCCGCATACCGAGATCCTGCCGCTGTTCGCGCGGCTGTCGGCGGCCGACCAGGACAAGGTGTTCAAGGCATCGAACGCGCGCCGGATCGTGCTCGCGACCAACGTGGCCGAAACCTCGCTGACGGTGCCGGGCATCCGCTACGTCGTCGATACCGGCCTCGCGCGCGTGAAGCGCTATTCGTACCGGAACAAGGTCGAGCAGCTGCAGGTCGAGTCGATCTCGCAGGCGGCCGCAAACCAGCGCGCGGGCCGCTGCGGCCGCGTGGCCGACGGCGTGTGCATTCGCTTGTACGAGGAAAGCGACTACCAGGCGCGCGCACGCTTCACCGACCCGGAAATCCTGCGCTCGTCGCTCGCGTCGGTGATCCTGCGGATGAAGTCGCTGCACCTGACGGCGATCGAATCGTTCCCGTTCCTCGAGCCGCCGCCCGGCCGCGCGATCGCGGACGGCTACCAGCTGCTCAACGAGCTCGGCGCGGTCGACGACGACAACGCGCTGACGCCGCTCGGCCGCGAACTCGCGCGGCTGCCGCTCGACCCGCGCGTCGGCCGGATGATTCTCGCCGCGCGCGACCAGCAGTCGCTGCGCGAGGTGCTGATCATCGCGAGCGCGCTGTCCGTGCAGGACCCGCGCGACCGCCCGATCGAAGCGCAGGAGCAGGCCGACCAGGCGCACCGCCGGTTCGCCGACGAGCGTTCCGAGTTCCTGCAGTGGCTGAAGATCTGGGCGTGGTTCGAAGAGGCGGTCGCGCACAAGAAGTCGAACCGCCAGCTCGTCGACGCATGCCGGCAGAACTTCCTGTCGCACCTGCGGCTGCGCGAGTGGCGCGACGTCCACTCGCAGCTGCTGACCGTCGTGCGCGAGCACGGCTGGCGGCTCAACGAAGCCGAGGCGACGTACGAACAGGTCCATCTGGCCCTGCTGACGGGCCTGCTCGGCAACCTCGGCCTGAAGGCCGATGACGATCCGCACTATCTCGGCGCGCGCGGGATCAAGTTCTACCTGTGGCCGGGCTCCGTGCTCGCGAAGAAGGCCGGCCGCTGGGTGATGGCGGCGGAGCTCGTCGAGACGAGCCGGCTGTACGCGCGCTGCCTCGCGAAGATCGAGCCGGAGTGGGTCGAGAAGATCGGCGCGCACCTGCTGAAGAAATCGCTGTCGGAGCCGCACTGGGAGAAGCGCCCGGCGCAGGTCAGCGCGTTCGAGCGCGCGACGCTGTACGGGCTGCCGATCTACCACCGCCGGCGCGTCGCATTCGGCAAGCAGGATCCGGCGCGGGCGCGCGAGCTGTTCATCCGCGGCGCGCTGGTCGAAGGCGAATTCGACACGAAGCTGCCGTTCTTCGCGCACAACCGCAAGCTGCTCGCCGACATCGAGCAGCTCGAGCACAAGTCGCGCCGGCAGGACGTGCTGGTCGACGACGAGCTGATCTACGCGTACTACGACCAGGCGATTCCGGCGGGCATCCACACGGGCGCCGCATTCGAGCGCTGGTATCGCGACGAGGTGAAGAAGGGCGGCCAGCCCGAGGACAAGCAGCGGCTGCTGTACCTGTCGCGCGACGACCTGATGCGCCACGAGGCGGCCGGCGTGACGACCGAGCTGTTCCCGAAGCGCGCGACGATGGCCGGCGTGGAGATGGCGCTCACGTATCACTTCGAGCCGGGCACGCCGCGCGACGGCGTGACGCTCGCGGTGCCGCTGTATGCGCTGAACCAGGTCGACGCGCGCCGCTGCGAGTGGCTCGTGCCGGGGATGCTGAAGGAAAAGGTGCAGTTGCTGCTGAAGTCGCTGCCGCAGAAGCTGCGCCGGCACTGCGTGCCGTTGCCCGAATACGCGGCCGGCTTCGTCGAGCGGATGGGCCGCGAGCGCTTCGGCGCGGGCGGGCTCGTCGAGGCGCTGATCGCCGACGTGCGCGGCGAGACGCAGGTCGCGATGAAAACGGCCGATTTCAAGCTCGAGACGCTGCCCGCGCACCTGTTCATGAACTTCAAGGTGATCGACGAGCACGGCCGCCAGCTCGCGATGGGGCGCAATCTCGCGCAGCTTCGCCAGGAGCTGGGCGCGCAGGCGCAGCAGCAGTTCCAGAAGATCGCGGCGGCGTCGACGATCGCGGCTGGCGGCGATGCCGATGCGGGTCAGCCGGTCGGCCAGGCGCCGGCGGCGGCCAGTACGGCCGGCGCACCCGGCCGCGGCCCGAAGCCCGCGAAGGGCGCGGCGCCGCAGACGTCCGCTCCGGCGGAAGCCGGCGCGACGGCGCTGTACGAGAACCTGACGACGTGGAATTTCGGCAAGCTCCCCGAACTGCTGGAAATCCGCCGGCGCGGTCAGACGCTGTACGGCTACCCGGCGCTCGTCGATCGCGGCACGCATTGCGACGTCGAGGTGTTCGATTCGCCGGAGGAGGCCGCGCGCATCCACCGGGCCGGCTTGCGGCGGCTGTTCGCGCTGCAGCTGAAGGAGCCGATCAAGTTCCTCGAGAAGAACCTGCCGGGCCTGCGCGAGATGGCGATGCAGTACATGTCGCTCGGCACGCAGGACGAATTGCGCGACCAGCTGATCGACACGGCGCTCGACCGCGCGTGCCTGCAGGACCCGCTGCCCGACGACGACGCGAGCTTTCACGCGCGCCGTGACGAGGGCCGAAGCCGCCTGAACCTGCTCGCGCAGGAAATCGCGCGGCTGGTCGGGCAGGTCCTGGCCGAATACGCGGGTCTCGTGAAGAAGCTCGCGCAGGCGAAGCCGTTCGCGCAGGCGCATGCGGACCTGCAGCAGCAGCTCGCCGCGCTGGTCGGCAAGCGCTTCGTGATCGATACGCCCTACGCGCAACTCGCGCACTTCCCGCGCTACCTGAAGGGCATCGCGCTGCGGATCGACAAGCTGAAGGCCGATCCGGCGCGCGACGCGAAGCAGTCGGCCGACCTGCTGCCGCTCGCCCAGCAGTACCAGCGCGCGGTGTCGCAGCGCGGCGGCGTCGCCGATCCGCGGCTCGCGGAATTCCGCTGGCTGCTCGAGGAATTGCGGATTTCGCTGTTCGCGCAGGAACTGCGCACGCCGATGCCTGTCTCTGTCAAGCGTCTGCACAAGGTCTGGGAGTCGATGCAGCGCTAGCGCAACATCGGCTTCCCGGGCTTCGCGCCGGCACCGGGCCCCGGCCGGCCGCGCGGCGCTTGCCGCGCCGCCCGGCCGGGCCGCCGCCGCGTGCGTCGAAGTGGCGCAATGCCGGCCCAGGTCAACCGGCCGGGCCGGTTGAACGTTTTACAATGACGGTTGTTCCACGACGTGAGTCTTCATGCGCACTTTCCTTTCCCTCGGCCGCACGCTCGCGCTGGCCGCCGCCGTGCTGGCGCCCGCCGCCCACGCGAATAACGTGATCATCCTCAATTCGGCCGAAGCGACGCTTTCCCTGATCGACCAGCAGACCCGTGAGGTCGTCGGCACGATGCCGACCGGCAAGGAACCGCACCACCTGATGGCAACGCCCGACAATTCGTCGCTGATCGTTGCAAATTCGGTCTCGAACAGCCTGATGTTCCTCGATCCGAAGACGGGCAAGCTGCAGCGCACCGTCGAAGGGATCGACGATCCTTACCAGCTCGGTTTCTCGCCCGACCGCAAGTGGTTCGCGGCCGCCGGCCTGCGCCTCGACCGCGTCGACATCTACGGCTACGACGGCCGCGACCTGAAGCTCGTGAAGCGCGTGCCGCTCGAAGTCATGCCGAGCCACCTCGCGTTCACGAAGGACAGCAAGACGCTGCTCGTGTCGCTGCAGGTGTCCGGCGAGATCGCGGCGATCGACCTGCCGACGCAGACGGTCAAGTGGAAGATGAAGGTCGGCAAGGTGCCGGCCGGCCTGTGGCTCACGCCGGACGACAAGTACCTGCTCGTCGGCATGACGGGCGCGGATTACGTCGCGGTGGTCGACTGGCGCAACCAGAAGGTCGTCAAGCAGATCTACACCGGCAAGGGCGCGCACAACTTCCGTTCGCTCGCCGACGGCACCCACGTCGCGGTGACGAACCGGGTCGCGAACACGATCAGCATCATCGACGAGAACACGCTCACCAACGTCGGCGACATCACCGGCCTGCTGCCGGGCCCGGACGACATGGAGCTGTCCGCCGACAAGAAGACGCTGTGGGTGACGTTCCGCTTCGCGAAGAAGGTCGGGATCATCGACCTGGCGTCGCGCAAGCTGGTGCAGACGATCGCCGTCGGCCGTTCGCCGCACGGGATCTACTTCTACGACCGCGCGCCGTGGCGCGCCGCGAACGGCGCGTGACGGGCGGGGGAGAACGATGCTGCACCTGATCGATGCGTTCGTATCGGACATCCAGACCTGGCTGTACGTCGACGTCGTGCAGCCGCTCCTCTTCAAGTTCAACCTGATGGACTACGACGAGGACACCTACGACGCGCTGTACTGGGTGATCGTCGGCGCGCTGCAGATGGTACTGATGTTCGTGCTGCTGCGTCCGCTCGAGGCGCTGCGGCCCGTCGAGCGCTGGACGAACCGCCGTGCCGTGCGGGTCGACGTGATCTACACCGCGATCGCGAAGCTCGGCATCTATTCGCTGTTCTTCTTCTTCGCGCTGCAGCCGCTGTTCGACAACTTCCAGGCGTGGCTGCGCCTGCACGGGGTCGCGAACGTCAACCTCGACTACCTGTGGCCGGGCGTGACCTCGAAGCCGATCGTCGCGTTCGCGATCTATCTCGTCGTGCTCGATTTCGCCGGCTACTGGTATCACCGCTGGCAGCACAAGTTCGGCGTCTGGTGGGAACTGCACGCCGTGCATCACAGCCAGCGCCAGATGTCGCTGTGGTGCGACGACCGCAACCACGTGCTCGACGACGTGATCCAGTCGTGCTTCTTCGCGGCGATCGCGCTCGTGATCGGCGTGACGCCGTCGCAGTTCGTCGTGCTGACCGCGTTCACCAACTTCATGCAGAGCATTCAGCACACGAATGCGCGCCTGTCGTTCGGCTGGCTCGGCGAGCGCCTGTTCGTGAGCCCGATCTTCCACCGGCGCCACCACGCGGTCGGCTACGGCCACGAAGGCACGAAGTACGGCTGCAACTTCGGCGTGCTGTTCCCGTGGTGGGACATGATGTTCGGCACCGCGTCGTGGAACCGCACGGTCGAGCCGACCGGCATCCGCGACCAGGTCGAGGGCGTGTCCTACGGCGAAGGCTTCTGGGCGCAGCACGGCCTCGCGTTCGTGCGGATCTTCCGGCGCCTGTTTCCCGCCAAGCGCGGCGCGGCGTCGGCCTGATCCGGCCATTCCCACGTTGAGCGGCTCTCCCACGCGGCCCGCATGTGCTTTGGCGCATGCGGGCCGCGTGGTTTATCCTTTCCCCGTTTTTCTCCGTCGATACAGGCTCGCATGAACGACTTGCTGCGTTCCTTCGTCCGGGCATTGGCGAGCGCACTGCATCCGCGCATGCTCTGGCTCACCCTGATGCCGTTTCTCGTCTCGGCCGTCCTGTGGGGCGTCGTGCTGTGGTTCTCGTGGCAGACGCTGCTGGACCTCGCACGCGGCGCGCTCGACGGCTTCGTGCTGACGGCCCTGCTGTACCGCGCGTTCGACGCGATCGGCATGTCGCAGCTGCATGCGGTCGTCGCGCCGTTCGTGGTCGTGTCGCTCGCGATTCCGCTGATCGTGCTGACCGTGCTGTTGCTGATCGCGACGATTTCGATGCCGGTCGTGATCAAGCACCTGTCGAACCGGCAGTTCGCGGCGCTCGAGCCGAAGCGGGGCGGCACCTTCTTCGGCAGCGTGTTCAATTCGCTGTGGGCGGCGCTGGCCGGCGTCGTCGTGCTGGTCGTCACGATCCCGCTGTGGCTGATTCCACCGTTCTTCGCGCTGCTGCCGCCCGTGATCTGGGGCTGGCTCACGTACCGCGTGATGACCTACGACGCACTCGCGCTGCACGCGAGCCGCGACGAGCGCCGGGCGCTCGTGCGCCGGCACCGCTGGCCGCTGATCGCCATCGGCGTCGCGACCGGGCTGCTCGGCACCGTGCCGACCTTCGTGTGGGTATCGTCGGTCTGGATGATGGTGCTGTTCCCGTTCGTCGCGGCGGCCATGATCTGGGTTTACGCTTTCATCCTCGTCTTCTCGGCGCTGTGGTTCGGGCATTATTGCCTGCGCGCGCTGGAGGACCTGCGTGCGAGTTCGCGCGCCACCGCAATCGACATGGGGCAGGCATGAGCATCGGCATCATCATCATCGGCGACGAAATCCTTTCGGGCCGCCGGCAGGACAAGCATCTGGCGAAGGTCATCGAGCTGCTCGGCGCACGCGGCCTCGCGCTCGGCTGGGCCGAATACGTCGGCGACGATCCCGCGCGCATCACGGCGACGCTCGCGCGCGCGATCGCGTCGGGCGACATCGTGTTCTCGACGGGCGGGATCGGCGCGACGCCGGACGACCACACGCGCCAGTGCGCGGCCGCCGCGCTCGGCGTGACGCTCGAGCTGCACCCGGAAGCGAAGGCGCTGATTTCGGAGCGGATCCGCGAAACCCACACCGACCCGGCCACGCCGGTCGATTTCGATTCCCCGGAGAACCAGCACCGCTTCAACATGGGCGTGTTTCCGGTGGGCGCGACGATCATCCCGAACGGCTACAACCGGATTCCCGGTTTCTCGGTCGGCGACCTGCACTTCGTGCCGGGCTTCCCGGTGATGGCGTGGCCGATGATCGAATGGGTGCTCGATACGAAGTACGCGCACCTGCATCACGCGACGCCGCACGCGGAGCGTTCGCTGTACGTGTTCGAGCTGCCGGAATCGACGCTCACGCCGTTGATGGAGCGCATCGAGCGCGATTTCCCGGGCGTACGCGTGTTCAGCCTGCCGAGCGTGGGCGATGCGGAGCGTGGCGGGATCTTCGCGCGCCGTCACATCGACCTCGGCGTGAAGGGCGAGCCGGAAGCGGTCGCAGCCGCGTACGTGAAGCTGCGCGAGGGCGTGCACCTGCTCGGCGGCGACGTCGTCGAAGCCGAGGCGTCGCGCGCCTGAGCGGCGTACCGGCCGGCCGCACAAAAACCACGGGCCGCGCAACGCGGCCCGTCATCGGCATGTCATCGCCCGGCTCGACGATGAGGCTGTC
Source organism: Burkholderia sp. COPS (assembly GCF_019425585.1). Taxonomy (NCBI): domain Bacteria; kingdom Pseudomonadati; phylum Pseudomonadota; class Betaproteobacteria; order Burkholderiales; family Burkholderiaceae; genus Burkholderia; species Burkholderia sp. COPS. The sequence continues at coordinate 16,721 of NZ_WIXR01000015.1, forward strand.
GTCACCGGCGTGCGCCGCGCGCCGTCAGGCGCCGATCCACGGCAGTTTCCGGAAGCACCAGCCATCGACGGTCTTGCGGTGGCCTTCGGCGTCCTTCGCGCCCTCGAAGCCTTCGAGCAGGTCGAACGCCTTCGTGAAGCCGGCCTGCGCCGAGGCGACCGCGGCGAGCTTCGAGCGCGCGGCGCTGCGGCACAGGAACAGGATGGGGGTATCGGGCGGGAGGGCCGCCTTCAGTTCGTTGACGAATTCGGCGTTCGGCACGCCGCCCGGGTAGCGCGTCCATTCGAGGTGCAGGTACTGGCCGTCGCCGACGAGCGGGCGGCCGATCCAGTCGAGTTCGGCGCGGGTGCGCACGTCGACGAGGCGCGCCGACGGATCGAGCTGCAGCAGTTCGAAGGCTTCGGCCGGCAGCAGCGCCCCGGCGTAGTTGAGCGCGCCTTGGGCGCGGCGTTCGTCGGCCTTCGCGTAAAGCTGGTCGAGCGTACTCATGGCAGGGAGTCTCCGTATCGGTCAAACGAGCATTCTAGCGCGGCGTCGCGGCACGGATGGCCGCGTGCGGTGCGGTGCACGCATGGCCCACGCGTTCACCAAAAAAGTGCAGAATGGCACGCATGCACCAGAATGATTCCTTGGCTGCGGCGGGTCGCCGGAATTGCACCATCACAGTGCTTTCGGCAAGCGACCGGTGCGGCGCAAGGCCCCGGAATCGCGCAGCCCGGCCCTGACGTGGCGAGCCCCGGCGCGATTTGCGCCCGTCGTTCGCAAAGGTGGCACGGAAGCTGCTATATAGAATTCGGTCGAATCGGGGCGCGCTGCGCCAAAGCAAGACCCCGGTCAGCTCGATAAACGAGGCGGTTCCCAGTCCGCCGGAATTGTTCTAATCAGGAGAAGAGGTTATGAGTAAAACCGTCGCCGACGTCATGCAGCTCGTGAAGGACGAGGACGTCAAGTTTGTCGATTTCCGCTTCACGGATACGCGCGGCAAGGAGCAGCACGTGTCGGTGCCGGTTTCGGCGTTTGACGAAGACAAGTTCGAAAGCGGCCATGCATTCGACGGCTCGTCGATCGCCGGCTGGAAGGGCATCGAGGCGTCGGACATGCTGCTCATGCCGGACCCGAGCGCCGCTTTCGTCGACCCGTTCTACGAAGAGTCGACCCTCGTGCTGACCTGCGACGTGGTCGAGCCGGCCGACGGCAAGGGCTACGAGCGCGATCCGCGTTCGCTCGCGAAGCGCGGCGAAGCGTACCTGAAGAGCACGGGCATCGGCGACACGGCCTACTTCGGTCCGGAACCGGAATTCTTCATTTTCGACTCGGTCCAGTGGAACACGGACATGTCGGGCTGCTTCGTGAAGATCAACTCGGAAGAAGCGCCGTGGTCGGCAGGCAAGGAATTCGAAGGCGGCAACACGGGCCACCGTCCGGGCACGAAGGGCGGCTACTTCCCGGTCGCACCGGTCGACACGTTCCAGGACATGCGTTCGGAAATGTGCCTGCTGCTCGAACAGCTCGGCATCCCGGTCGAAGTGCACCACCACGAAGTGGCGGGCCAGGGCCAGAACGAAATCGGCACGAAGTTCTCGACGCTGGTTCAGCGCGCCGACTGGACGCAATGGTCGAAGTACATCATCCACAACGTCGCGCACTCGTACGGCAAGACGGCGACGTTCATGCCGAAGCCGGTCGTCGGCGACAACGGTTCGGGCATGCACGTTCACCAGTCGATCTGGAAGGACGGCCAGAACCTGTTCGCGGGCAACGGCTACGCCGGCCTGTCGGAACTGGCGCTGTTCTACATCGGCGGCATCATCAAGCACGCCCGTGCACTGAACGCGATCACGAACCCGACGACGAACTCGTACAAGCGTCTGGTCCCGCACTTCGAAGCACCGGTCAAGCTCGCGTATTCGGCGCGCAACCGTTCGGCATCGATCCGCATTCCGCACGTGTCGAACCCGAAGGGCCGCCGTATCGAAACGCGCTTCCCGGATCCGATGGCGAACCCGTACCTGTGCTTCACGGCGCTGATGATGGCCGGCCTCGACGGGATCCAGAACAAGATCCATCCGGGCGAAGCAGCGGACAAGAACCTGTACGACCTGCCGCCGGAAGAAGATGCAAAGATCCCGACCGTCTGCGCGGGCCTCGACCAGGCACTCGAAGCGCTCGACAAGGATCGCGAGTTCCTGACGCGCGGCGGCGTGTTCACGGACGGCATGATCGACGCGTACCTCGCGCTGAAGGAGCAGGAGCTGGCGAAGTTCCGCATGACGACGCACCCGATCGAGTTCGAGATGTACTACTCGCTGTAATCGGCGATGGCGCTTCGATTCAGCGCCGTTTTGCCGGTTCGTTCCCGCCGCGCGGTTGGCGGCGGGGGCGGCGGAGCCTGAAAGGGGCGGCGTTCAGCCGTCCCTTTTTTGTTCCGGTGATTTTCCTTTTCTGGCCCGTTGAGGCGCGACAAGCACGCAGATGGTTCTGAAGAATCTGATCAAGGCGAAAACGGGGCAGCCCGAGCGACTGACGGACGACGAGCGGCTCGCACGCTCGGGCCTGCTGGCGGGGCTGGAAGCGCTGCCGACGGTCGTGCTCGTGCTCGACCGCAAGACGCTGCGGATCGCGTTCGCGAACCCGTCCGCGGAGGCGATGCTCGACATCTCGCGCCGGCAGCTCGCGCAGCGGCCGTGGGGCGAGATCTTTCCTAATGCGAACGAACTGGCGTCGACGATCACCGCGATCGGCGAGGAACGCTTTCACGCGACGCACCTCGATACCGTGCTCGACCGGCCCGGCCGCGAACCGCTGCACGTGCACGCGATCGTCGGCTTCCTCGAGACCGCGCCCGATTTCGTGCTCGTCGAGCTGTTCGAGAACGAACGGCAGTCGCGCACCGATCGCGAGGAGCGCATCCACGACCTGACCGCGGTCAACAAGCAGCTGATCCGCAACCTCGCGCACGAGATCAAGAATCCGCTCGGCGGCATTCGCGGCGCAGCCCAGCTGCTCGAATTCGAACTCGGCGAGCGCGAGCGCGGCGAGTTGCGCGAATACACGCAGGTGATCATCAAGGAGTCCGACCGCCTGCAGACGCTCGTCGACCGGTTGCTGGAGCCGCACCGGCATCCGCACATCGTCGGCGACGTGAACATTCATGAAGTGTGCGAACGCGTGCGCGCGGTGATGCTCGCGGAATTCCCGCGCGGGCTCACGATCGAGCGCGACTACGACGTGAGCGTGCCGGACCTGCGCGGCGACAAGGAACAACTGATCCAGGCGCTGCTCAACATCGTGCGCAACGCGGCGCAGGCGCTGCGCGAGCGGATCGCGCAGGGCGACGCGAAGATCGAGTTGCGCACGCGCATCGCGCGCAAGGTGACGATCGCGAAGCGCCTGTACCGGCTGGCACTGGACTTGCACGTGATCGACAACGGGCCCGGCATCCCGGAAGACATCCGCGACCGGATCTTCTACCCGCTCGTGTCCGGGCGCGACGACGGCAGCGGCCTCGGCCTGACGCTCGCGCAGACGTTCGTGCAGCAGCACGACGGGACGATCGAGGTCGAAAGCCGGCCCGGACGTACCGAATTTCAGATCCTGCTGCCGCTCGATCATTGAGCGGCAGCATGGCGATTCACCGGATTCACCAATATCTGACCGACCTATGAAGCCGATCTGGATAGTAGACGACGACCAATCGATCCGCTGGGTGCTTGAAAAGGCGCTCGCCCGGGACAGCTTCGCGACGAAGAGCTTCGCGAACGTGCGCGACGCGCTGGCCGCGCTCGACCACGAGACGCCGCAGGTGCTCGTATCCGACATCCGGATGCCGGGCGGCTCGGGCCTCGAGTTGCTGCAGGCGATGCACGAGCGCCTGCCGGGCCTGCCCGTCATCATCATGACGGCGTTCTCCGATCTCGACAGCGCCGTCGCGGCGTTCCAGGGCGGCGCGTTCGAATATCTCGCGAAGCCGTTCGACGTCGACAAGGCGGTCGAACTGATCCGCCGCGCCGTCGAGGAAAGCCTGCGCGGCGGCGTGCCGCAGGACGAGCGCGTGGCCGAGGCGCCCGAGATGCTCGGCCAGGCGCCCGCGATGCAGGACATGTTCCGCGCGATCGGCCGCCTGTCGCACTCGGCCGCGACCGTGCTGATCACCGGCGAATCGGGCACCGGCAAGGAGCTCGTCGCGCGTGCGCTGCACCGTCACAGCCCGCGCGCGAACGGGCCGTTCATCGCGCTGAACACCGCGGCGATTCCGAAGGACCTGCTCGAATCCGAGCTGTTCGGCCATGAGCGCGGCGCGTTCACCGGCGCGCAGTCGACGCGGCAGGGCCGCTTCGAGCAGGCCGAGAACGGCACGCTGTTCCTCGACGAAATCGGCGACATGCCGTTCGACCTGCAGACGCGCCTGTTGCGCGTGCTGTCGGACGGGCAGTTCTATCGGGTCGGCGGGCACAACCCGCTGCGCGCGAACGTGCGCGTGATCGCCGCGACGCACCAGAATCTCGAATCGCGCGTGCGGCAGGGCCTGTTCCGCGAAGACCTTTACCACCGGCTCAACGTGATCCGGCTGCGGCTGCCGCCGCTGCGCGAGCGCAGCGAGGACATCGCGCTGCTCACGCGCCACTTCCTGCAGAAGAGCGCGCGCGATCTCGGCGTCGAGCCGAAACGCGTGTCCGACGAGGCGCTGGCCTACCTGACGTCGCTCGCGTTTCCCGGCAACGTGCGCCAGCTCGAGAACCTCGCGAACTGGCTGACCGTGATGGCGCCCGCGCAGACGGTCGAGATCAAGGACCTGCCGCCCGACCTCGTGCCGGCCGGCGCGCCGGTCGTCGCTGCGGGCGAAGGTGCGGGCACGCACGTCGGTGGTGGCGATACGGCACTCTCGGCACCGGTGACGGGCACGGCGCCGGTGGCGTCCGCGCCGGTCGCGGCCGCGCCGAACGGCAGCGCGCCGGCCGGCTATCCGGTGTGGGAGCATGGTTTGCGCACCGAGGTTGCACGCCTGTTGCGCGAGAACTCGGCCGACGTGATGGACGAACTCGCACGCCGCTTCGAGGCGGCCGTGATCCGCGAGGCGCTCGACTTCACGCGCGGTCGCAAGGTCGAGGCCGCGGAGCGCCTCGGCATCGGCCGCAACACGATCACGCGCAAGATCCAGGAACTCCATCTGGAGCCCTGAGCACGATTTGCGGCATGCGCGGGCATCGCGCATGCCGCGATCGGACATAATCGCGGTTTGCACGCCGTTTGCCATTCCGCCCATCCGCAATGTCCGATTCCTTCCGCTGGCCCGCCGGGGCCGACCCGTTCCGTTTCCTCGAAGCGCTCGACAGCAAGCGTGCCCGCACGTGGGTCGACGAGCAGAACGCGCGCACGCGCGCCGCGCTGCGTGACGACGATGCCTATCGCGCGCTCACGGCGCGCCTCGCGAAAGCGTACCTGCCGCGCGAACGCCCGGTGATTCCAACCCGCTGGCGCGACTGGGCCTACGACCTGTGGCAGGACGATCTCCATCCGAAGGGGCTGTGGCGCCGCACGCGCTGGGACGACTGGCGTGCAGGCCGGCCGGCGTGGGAAACGCTGCTCGACGTCGATGCGCTCGGCGCGGAGGAGGGCGAATCGTGGGTGTTCGAGCAGGACGCGATCCTGTATCCGGACGGCGATCGCGCGCTGCTGTCGCTGTCGCCGGGCGGTGCCGACGCGGTCGTCGTGCGCGAATTCGATCTCGTCGAACGTCGTTTCGTCGACGGCGGCTTCACGATCGACGAGCCGGGGCATCACACGGTCGGCTGGATCGATCGCGATACCGTCTACGTGAGCTGGGATCGCGGCGACGCGCATGCCACCGCGGCCGGCTATCCGTATGAAGCGCGGCGCTGGGTGCGCGGCACCGCGCTTGCCGATGCGCCCGTCGTCTTCAGCGGCGAACCCGACGACATCAGCGCGGGCGCGGGGTTCGATCCGATCGACAACCGCCACGTCGCGTGGCGCAGCGTCGACTTCTTCGACGCGCATGCGTACCGGCTGACCGATGCGGGCGAGTGGACGCGCTACGACGTGCCGCCCCATGTCGAGGTCGGGTTCTGGGAAGGCTGGCTCATGCTGGAGCCGCGCCTCGACTGGGATTGCGGCGGTGTGCGCCATGCGGGCGGCTCGCTGCTGGCGATCCGCGAGCAGGCGTTCCTGGCGGGGTCGCGCGAACTCACGACGCTGTTCGCGCCGCAGCCGACGACGTCCGCGTGCACGTGGACGCACACGCGCACGACGCTGATCGCGAGCTGGCTCGACGACGTGCACAACCGCACGCTGCTGTGGCAACCGCGACAGGTCGACGACGGTACGTGGACATGGGATGCGCGGCCGTTCGAGTGGGCGGGCGACGCGCAGATCGACGTCGAGCCCGTCGAGGCGACGCTGAACGACGAGGTGTACGTCGACGTCGACACCTATCTCGATCCGCCCGAATGCTGGCTGGCGGATCTGGCCGACCGCGCGGACGATGCGTCGTCGCGTCGCGTGCTGCTCGACCGGCCGCCGGTGCAGTTCGACGCGACGGGGCTCGTCGTGCGCCGCGCGAGCGCGCGCTCGCGAGACGGCACGATGGTGCCGTACACGCTGATCGGGCCGCGCGATGCACTCGATCCGGCCGAAGGCACCGCGCGCGTCGCGCGGCCGTGTTTGCTGTCGGGCTACGGCGGTTTTGCGATCCCGAACCTGCCGGGCTACAGCGACGCGTTCGGCATCGGATGGCTCGAGCGCGGCGGCGTGATGGCGTTCGCGCACATCCGCGGCGGCGGCGAGTTCGGGCCGCGCTGGCACGTCGACGCGCAGCGCGAACACCGCCAGCGCTCGTTCGACGATTTCATCGCGGTGGCCGAGGATCTGGCCGCGACCGGCGTGACGAGCGCCGCTCAGCTCGGCATCGAGGGCGGCAGCAACGGCGGGCTGCTGGTTGCCGCGTGCATGGTGCAGCGGCCGGAGCTGTTCGGCGCGGTGCTCTGTCGCGTTCCGCTGCTCGACATGCGGCGTTATCCGAAGCTGCACGCGGGCGCCGCGTGGCTCGACGAATACGGCGACCCGGAGGATCCGCACGAAGGTGCGGCGCTGGCCGCGTATTCGCCGTATCACCGCGTGCGCGAAGGCGTCGCGTATCCGCCGTTACTGCTGACGACGTCGACGCGCGACGACCGCGTGCATCCCGCGCATGCGCGCAAGATGGCCGCGCGCATGCATGCGCTCGGTCATGAACGGGTGTGGTATTGGGAGAACACCGACGGCGGCCACGGCAGTGCCGACGATCTGGAACGCGCGGAAGCCGACGCGGCGGAATTCGGGTTCCTGTGGGCCCATCTCGGGCCGGCGCCCGCGCGGCGCTGAACGCGCGCGGGCGGCCCGGTCAGCCGACGACCGCGACCACGGGCGTGTGGTCGGACGGCTGTTCCCACGTGCGCGGCGTGCGATCGACCTCGCACGACGTGCAGGTTTGCGCAAGCGCCGGCGACAGCAGCACGTGGTCGATGCGCAGCCCCGCGTTGCGGCGGAACGCCATCATCCGGTAGTCCCACCACGTGAAGGTCTTCTCCGGCTGTTCGAAGCGGCGGAACGCATCGACGAAGCCGAGTTCGATCAGTTGCGCGAAGTGGGCGCGCTCCTGCGGCGACACGAGGTTCTGGCCTTCCCATTTCGCGGGGTCGTGCACGTCGCGGTCTTCCGGCGCGATGTTGTAGTCGCCGAGCAGCGCGAGCTTCGGGTAGCGCTGCAGCTCGGTGCGCAGCCACGCCTGCAGCGCGTCGAGCCATTGCATCTTGTAGACGAACTTGTCCGAGTCGGGCGCCTGGCCGTTCGGGAAATACGCGGATACGATGCGCACGCCGTCGACCGTCGCGGCGATCACGCGCTGCTGGGGATCGTCGAAGCCCGGAATGTTGCGCACGATGTCCGATTCGTCGACGGACAGCGTGTCGCGCGCGAGGATCGCGACGCCGTTGTAGGTCTTCTGGCCCGTGAACCAGCTGCGGTAGCCGGCGGCTTCAAGATCGGCGCGCGGGAATTTCTCGTCCGGCAGCTTCAGTTCCTGCAGGCACAGTACGTCGGTGCCGCTTTGCGCGAGCCAGTCGAGTACGTGCTGCTTGCGGACGTTGAGCGAGTTGACGTTCCAGGTGGCGATTTTCATGAACGGGAGTGTGCGTGCGGGGTAAATGCGAAGGCCGCCATCTTACCGCGAGCACGCGGTGCGAACGCGCCCGTCGTGCGGGGTGGGGGCGGTGCCTCGCACCGCCGTCACGGGGAATCGGGAAGAAATTGTGACAAAAGTATTGACGTGAGTACTTCCTCACCCTATAATTTATTTCTCTGACGCGGGGTGGAGCAGTCTGGCAGCTCGTCGGGCTCATAACCCGAAGGTCGTAGGTTCAAATCCTACCCCCGCAACCAAGCACACCAGACGATGTGCAGCGCAAGTGACCGATGCGCGCTTCGTCGACAGGAACCCGGCTCCGTGCCGGGTTTTTTGTTTTCTGCGCGCGGCGCCGCTATTGCGCCGCCCACTCGACCGCCGCCTTCGCATGCAGCGCGGTCGTATCGAACACCGGCAGCGGCGAGTCGTCCGCGCCGATCAGCAGCGTGATTTCCGTGCAGCCGAGGATCACCGCCCGGGCGCCGCGTGTCGCCAGTTCCTCGATGATCGTCACGTACGTCGCGCGCGATTGCGGCGCGATGATGCCGTGGCACAGCTCGTCGTAGATGATCCGGTGCACGTCGTCGCGCCCGCGTTCGTCCGGCACGAGTACCTCCATGCCGAACCTGTCGCGCAACCGCTCCGCGTAGAACGGCAACTCCATCGTGTAGCGCGTGCCCAGCAGCGCGACGCGCTCGATGCCCGCATCGCGCAGCGCGGCGCCGGTCGGGTCGGCGATGTGCAGGAACGGCAGCGTCACCGCGGCTTCGATCGCGGCGTGGACGCGATGCATCGTATTGGTCGTCAGCACGACGAGATCGGCGCCGGCCGCTTCGAGCTGCCGCGCGGCGCCGGCCATCCGTTCGCCGAGCGCGGCCCAGTCGTGCGTGCGCTGCAGCGCTTCGATCTCCGCGAAATCGACCGTGACCAGCACGCTTTTCGCGTTGTGATGCCCGCCGTGCAGCGCCTTCGAATGACGATTGATCATCCGGTAGTACTCGGCCGACGATTCCCAGCTCATCCCGCCGATCAATCCGATCGTCTTCATTCGTCACCTTTGCGTTTCGTGTATTGCGGCAGACGAGTATAGGCGCCGCTGCCCGCGCCGGCCGGTACGATCCGTGCAAAGCGGGCCGGTACGGCACAGCCGGGCGCGACCGCACGCGACAGTTGAAACCGGCACTGTGTTTTTGTACAGTATCGGCACCGTGAACCCGACCATCATTCCGCCTGCCGATCCGCACGCGCCACCACCGGGCGACGTGCTGCCGCGCATGCGCAAGATCATTCATTGCGATTGCGACTGCTTCTACGCGTCGGTCGAGATGCGCGACGACCCGTCGCTGCGCAACCGGCCGCTCGCGGTCGGCGGCCGGCCCGACCAGCGCGGCGTGATCGCGACCTGCAACTACGAGGCGCGGCGCTACGGCGTGCATTCGGCGATGTCGTCGGCGCTGGCGATGCGCAAGTGTCCGGACCTGCTGATCCTGCCGTCCGCGATGGACAAGTACCGCGCGGCATCGCGGCAGATCATGGCGATCTATCGCGACTACACGCCCGACGTCGAGCCGCTGTCGCTCGACGAGGCGTACCTCGACGTCAGCGGGTCGGAGCGATGCCAGGGCAGTGCGACGCTGATTGCGCGGGAGATCCGCCAGCGCGTGCACGATACGGTCGGCGTGACCGTGTCGGCCGGCGTCGCGCCGAACAAGTTCATCGCGAAGATCGCGTCCGACTGGAACAAGCCCGACGGGTTGTTCGTCGTGCGGCCGCACGAGATCGACGCATTCGTCGCGGCGCTGCCGGTGCGCAAGCTGCACGGCGTCGGCAAGGTGACGGCCTCGCGGCTCGACCGGCTCGGCATCCAGACCTGCGCGCAATTGCGCGACTGGCCGCTGATCGACCTGCACCGCGAATTCGGCGCGTTCGGGCGGCGGCTGTACGAATTGTCGCGCGGGATCGACGAGCGGCCGGTGCAGGCCGACCAGGAGCGCAAGTCGGTCAGCGTCGAGACGACCTACGTCACCGATCTGACGACGCTCGAGCAGTGCGCGGAAGAAATCCGCCGGCTCGTCGTGCAGCTCGACGCGCGTATCGCGCGGGCGGGCGCCGCGCGGTCGATCCGCAAGCTGTACGTGAAGATCCGCTTCGCCGATTTCCAGCGGACGACGGTCGAGTGCGTGGCCGACGCGACGCATGCGGATACGGCCGTCACGCTGCTCGCGAAGGGGCTGCAACGGCGTGCGCAGGCGGTGCGGCTGCTCGGCGTCGGCGTGCGCATCGACGAGGATACCGCCGAGCGCCACGGGCAGTTCTCGCTGTTCGACGACGAAACCGGACACGCCGGCGACGCAGCCGACGAACCCCCGGCACCATGAAAAAAGGCACCGCCGCGGCGGTGCCTTTCGATGCAGCCGGACGAGCCGGACAGCGGGCGCTCAGTGCGCGGGTGCGGCCATCCCGTTGTGGCGCAGCAGCGCATCGATCTGCGGTTCGCGGCCGCGGAACGCCTTGAACGAGTCCATCGCCGGACGGCTGCCGCCGACCTCGAGGATTTCGCGTCGATAGCGCGTGCCGGTCGCTGCGTCGAGCACGCTGCCGCTCGCGGCGGCCGCTTCCTCGAACGCCGCGTACGCATCGGCCGACAGCACCTCGGCCCACTTGTAGCTGTAGTAGCCGGCCGCGTAGCCGCCCGCGAAGATGTGGCTGAACGTGTTCGGCCAGCGCGAGAACGCGGCTTGCGGGATCACGTGATAGCGTTCGTTGATCTCGCGCGCGAATGCGGTCACGCCGGTGGCGCCTGCCGGGTCGAAGTCGACGTGCAGCAGCATGTCGAACATCGAGAACACGATCTGGCGCAGCGTGCCGAGCCCGCTCTGGAAGTTCTTCGCGGCGATCATCTTGTCGAACAGCTCGCGCGGCAGCGCGGCGCCCGTATCGACGTGCGACGACATCGACGACAGCACGTCCCATTCCCAGCAGAAGTTTTCCATGAACTGCGACGGCAGCTCGACGGCATCCCATTCGACGCCGTTGATGCCCGACACGCCGAGCTCGTCGACGCGCGTGAGCATGTGGTGCAGCCCGTGACCGAATTCATGGAACAGCGTGATGACTTCGTCGTGCGTGAAGCATGCGGGCTTGCCGCCGACCGGTGCCGAGAAGTTGCAGGTCAGGTACGCGACCGGCGTCTGCACGGTGCTGCCGCGCTTCGCGCGCGACCGCGCGTCGTCCATCCACGCACCGCCGCGCTTGCCTTCGCGCGCGTACAGGTCGAGATAGAACTGCGCGACGAGCGAGCCGTCGCGGTTCTCGACGCGGAAGAAGCGCACGTCCTTGTGCCACACCGGCGCATCGTCCGGCTTGATCTGGACGCCGAACAGCGTCTCGGTGACGGTGAACAGGCCCTTCAGCGCGGCCGGCTCCGGGAAGTACTGCTTGACCTCGTTTTCCGAGAACGCGTAGCGCTGCTGGCGCAGCTTCTCGGCCGCGTATGCGACGTCCCACGGCGCGAGTTCGGCGAGGCCGAGTTCCTTCGCGGCGAACGTGCGCAGCTCGTCCCAGTCCTTGTCCGCGTGCGGGCGTGCGCGCGTTGCGAGATCCTCGAGGAACGCGATCACCTGCTGCGGCGATTCGGCCATCTTCGGCGCGAGCGACACTTCGGCGAAGTTGCGGTAGCCGAGCATCTGCGCCTCTTCGCGGCGCAGCTTCAGCGCATCGGCGACGATCGCCGTGTTGTCCCATTCGGCCTTGCCGTCGCCGTACTGCGGCCCGAGTTCCGACGCGCGCGTCGCATAGGCGCGGTAGAGCGTCTCGCGCAGCGCGCGGTTGTCGGCGTATTGCAGCACCGGGAAGTACGACGGGAAGTGCAGCGTGAATTTCCAGCCTTCCTTGCCGTCCTTCTGCGCGGCTTCGCGGGCGGCCTCGATCGCGTCGCCGGGCAGGCCGGCCAGTTCGGCGTCGTCCTGCACGATGTACGCGTACGCATTGGTCGCGTCGAGCACGTGATCGGAGAAGGCCTTCGACAGCGCGGCCTGCTGTTCCTGCAGTTCGGCGAAACGCGGCTTCTGGTCCTCGGGTAGCTCGGCGCCCGACAGGCGGAAATCGCGCAGCGCGTTGTCGAGGATCTTTTTGCGTTCGGTGGATAGCGTTGCGTATTCGGCACTCGCGGCGATTGCCTTGTACTTCTCGTACAGCGCGAGGTTCTGGCCGACGCTCGACCAGAATTCGGTCACGCGCGGCAGGTTTTCGCCGTAGGCGGCCCGCAGTTCGGGGGTATCGGCGACCGCGTTCAGGTGGCCGACGATGCCCCACGCGCGACCGAGCGGCTCCGTCGCGTGCTCGACCGTCTCGACGACATCCGCCCAGGTTGCCGGCGTCGCGGCGGCGCTTGCGGTCTCGACCGCGCGGCTGGCGGCATCGAGCAACGTGTCGAGCGCGGGCGTCACGTGTTCCGGGCGGATCTCGCCGAAGCGGGGCAGGCCCGAGAAGTCGAGAAGCGGGTTGGTGTTGGCGCTGGCGGACATAAGACTCCCTGTCTGTTGCCGGATGAACCGGAGTGAAAAGGGTAAGGCGCGCACGACAGCGCGGCGCCCGATATCGACATTATTGGGGCGCATTGCGCGCTTTCCAATCGTTAGTTTCTAACGACGCGATTGGCGCGGGGTCGAATGCGGGATGGGGTGGCCGGCCAGGTGCGGCCGGCGAGGCGCCGGCGCGCGGAACCGCACGCCGGCTGAACGGGCAGGGTCAGGCTGCTGCGTCGGCCGCGCGCTCGGCGGCCTCGATCGTGTTGATCAGCAGCATCGTGATGGTCATCGGGCCGACGCCGCCCGGCACCGGCGTGATGTGGCCGGCCACTTCCTTCACGCCCGCGAAGTCGACGTCGCCGCACAGCTTGCCGGCATCGTCGCGGTTCATGCCGACGTCGATCACCGTCGCGCCGGGCTTGACCATGTCGGCGGTCAGGATGTTGCGCTTGCCGACCGCGGCGACCACGACATCGGCCTGCCGCGTATGCGCGGCGAGGTCACGCGTCTTGCTGTGGCAGATCGTCACGGTCGCGCCGGCGTCGAGCAGCATCATCGCCATCGGCTTGCCGACGATGTTCGAGCGGCCGATCACGACCGCGTTCGCACCCTGCAGCGGGATGCCGTGCGCCTCGAACATCTTCATCACGCCGTACGGCGTGCACGGCCGGAACAGCGGCTTGCCGGTCATCAGCGCGCCGGCGTTCGCGATGTGGAAGCCGTCGACGTCCTTCTCCGGCGCGATCGCCTCGATCACCTTGTGGCTGTCGATGTGCGCGGGCAGCGGCAGCTGGACGAGGATGCCGTGAATCTTCGGGTCGCGGTTCAGCTCGTCGATGCGCGCGAGCAGGTCGGCTTCCGACAGCGTGGCCGGGTACGCATCCTTCAGCGAGAAGAAGCCGTTGTCCTCGCACGCCTTGATCTTGTTGCGCACGTAGACTTCGCTCGCCGGGTTGGCGCCGACGAGGATCACCGCGAGACCGGGCTGGTGGCCGCGTGCGGTCAGGGCGGCGGCGCGTTCGGCGGCCTGCGCGCGCAAGGTCTTCGAGAGGGCGTTGCCGTCGATGAGGAGGGCTGTCATGGTGGTGGTCCTGCCGGGAAGTTGGAATGCGGGCGTGCGGCACGCGAAGCGCCGCAGCAAAGCACGCAATTATACCGGTCGCCTGCCGTCGTCCGACAGTGAATACAAGGAAAGCGTCATGGCGCCGGTGCCGGCGCTCCGGGAGGAAGCGCCGGGCCATGCCGCGCGAGTGGGCCGCATCGCGCGGCGCGGTAGCCGGTGGTGCGGCCGGCCGGGCAGGGCTGCCCGTAGCCGCGCGCGCCGCTCAGGCCTGCTTCTTCGACAGCGCGAGGCGCAGCAGGTCGGCCACCGTATTGACGTTGAGCTTTTCCATGATGTTCGCGCGGTGCGCTTCGACCGTCTTGATGCTGATGCCGAGATCGTCGGCGATCTGCTTGTTCAGGCGGCCCGCGATGATCCGTTCGAGCACCTGCTGCTCGCGCGCGGTCAGCTTCGACAGGCGTTCGCTCGCGGCACGCTGCTCCTGGACGCTCTTGCTTTCGCTTCGGGCCTTGTCGAGCATCCGCTCGACGAGCTTGCGCAGCTCGGCTTCGTCGAACGGTTTCTCGATAAAGTCCATCGCACCCTTTTTCATCGTCGACACGGCCATCGGCACGTCGCCGTGACCCGTGACGAAGATGATCGGCAGCGCGGCATTGTCGGCGATCAGGCGTTCCTGCAGCTCGAGACCGCTCATGCCCGACATCCGCACGTCGAGGATCAGGCACGCGATCTGGCCGACCTGCTGCGCCGGCTGGTACGCATCGAGGAACTGCTCGGCGCTCGAGAAGCATTGCACGCGATAGCCGTTCGCCTCCAGCAGCCAGCGCAGCGAGTCCCGTACGGCCTCGTCGTCGTCGACGACGAAGACGGTTTCCTGAGTGGTGGTGACAGGGCTATTCATAGTTCTCCCGTAACGGTATGTGATGCCGATGCCTCGCGCCCCCCTTGGCCGAGATCAGCGGGTTCCCCAATGGGCAGGCTGCAGTGGAACGTCGCGCCGGAAATGCGGCCATCCGGCTCGACGTTGTTGACCACCCACAGACGCCCCCGATGCGATTCGATGATCGAACGGCAGATGTTCAGCCCCATGCCCATGCCATCGGACTTGGTGCTGTAAAACGGTTCGAACAGGCGCTCGGCGGTCGCTTCGTCGACGCCCGGGCCCTGGTCGATCACGCGGATGTCGACGAATCCCGCCTCGATGTCGGCGATGACGCGGATCACGCCGTCCGCCGACGCCGGCTTCACGTCGGCCATCGCCTCGGCCGCGTTCTTCATCAGGTTCACGAGCACCTGCTCGATCAGCACGGGGTCGACATAAATAATAGGCATTCTTGCGAGGATTTCCGTGACGATCCGGATCCTGCGCTTCCTGGCCTCGATTTCAGCGAGCCCGACCGCGTCGGCGACGATGTCCGCGACCCGGGCCGGCTGGCGCTTCGGCTCGCTGCGCTTCACGAATTCGCGGATCCGCTTGACGATCATCCCGGCGCGCAGCGCCTGCTGCGCGGTCTTTTCCAGCGCGGGCTGCAGCGTCTCGGGCGTGCCGCGGCCACTCTTGACGAGCGCGAGCGTGCCCGAGCAGTAGTTGTTGATCGCGGCGAGCGGCTGGTTCAATTCGTGAGCAATCGACGACGCCATTTCACCCATCGTCATCAATCGGCTCGTGAACTGCAGCTTCTCTTCCTGCTGGTGCGCGAGCTCCTGCGCCTTCTTGCGGGTCGTGATGTCGGTCGCGATCTGCATCTGCGCGAGGTGGCCGTCCACCCACTGGATGTACTGGCGGCGCACCTCGAACCACTTCTGGATGCTCTCGACGTACACCTCCTGCGCATCGGCCGTGCTGCTCGTCAGCGCGGCGGCCGGCAGGCCCGCGAACGCGTCGACCATGTCGATCGAGTCGGACGATGCCTGCGCGCGGTCGAAGCCGCCGCCCGACAGCTCGAGATGGCCGTCCGGGCGAATGCCGAACAGGTGGCGGTAGTAGCGGTTCGCGAACAGCAGCTCGGCTTCGTCGGCGGCCAGCACCGACACCGCGGCGTCGAGGCTTTCGAGCACCGTCGTGAAGCGCTCGTGCGCGGCCGCGAGTTCCTCGCGCGCGCGCTTCGGCTCGGTGATGTCGGTCATCGACGACATCCAGCCGGTCTGGCGGCCCGAACTGTCGATCAGCGGCGACACGTACAGGCGCGCATGGAACAGCGTGCCGTTCTTGCGCCGCACGCGCAGCTCGAAGCCCGAGCTCGGCGCCTTGCCGCGCAGCGTCATGTCGAGCTGGCGCTGCATTTCCGGGTAAGCGTCGCGCGGCCAGTACGGGAACGGCGCGACCTTGCCGACGAGGTCGGTTTCGTCCCAGCCCGTCATCCGGCAGAACGCGGGGTTCACGTGCGTGATGCGGCCGTGCATGTCGAGCACGCGCATGCCGATCAACACCGAATTCTCCATCGCGCGGCGGAAGAACGCCTCCGCGTACAGCGCCTGCTGCGCCTCGAAGCGCTGGCGCGTGTGCTTCCACAGGCTCCAGAGGCTCCACAGCACGAAGCACGACAGGCCCGCCACGAGCCACACGAGCGTGTTGTTGGTGAGGTTCGTGAGCTGCGGGAATGCGTACACGCGCACGGTCAGCCCCTGGCCGGGCGGATCGAGCGGCAGGTCGTAGTGCGAGTCGCGCGGCAGGCGCGGGCGTGTCGACGTGGACGACAGCTCGCGGTTGTTCGCGTCGGTGATCGAGATCTTGTACTTCGACGACAGTTCCTGCGGAATGTCGTGCTTCAGGATGCCTTCGACCGAGAACACCGCGGCGATCGAGCCGAGGTACTCGCGGTCGCCGCGCATGACGGGCGTCTGCAGCGTGATGAAGCCGTTGCCGAAGTCGTCGTAGATCAGCGGCGAATAGGCCTGGCGCCGCGTGCTGCGCGCCTCGTCGTACGCGCCGCGCACGGCGTCCTGCATCTGCGCTTCGCCGGGCTTCGCGAGCCGCTGGCCGAGCAGCGGCGGATGCACGGTCGGCCAGCGCTGTACGCCGGGCGATGTGTACCAGTTCAGGTAGAGGATTTCCGGGTGCGTCTGCATCACGTCCGCGACGGCCATCTGGAACGCGTTCTGGTCGAGACGGCCGGACGCGAGGTCGCGCGATACTGCCTGGAGCTGTTCCTGCGCGCCCGTCATCGACAGGCGGATCTGCTGCTGCGCCCACGCGACGTTCCGGAAGAGGGTGTCTTCCTGCTGCTGCTGTTCGCGGCGGTTGAGGCTCCACAGGATGAGGCTCATCACCACCAGGAACACGAGGATCGACAGCAGTGGCGTCAGCAAATAGGAATTGGACCACCACGGTCCGTGGTGCCAACGGGACGGCTGCGACTCCGCCGGCGGGCCCGACGGTCGCGCCGAGCGTGCGAAAAGCCGATCGGTCAACATGGCAGGATTGTAGCGCAGCGCAATACATGGAAAACCTATACCGGATATGTTGAACGGAAACGGATTTGTTCCGCCGGGACGCGCCGGAGAGCCCCGAAATATGGGTGCAGCGCAGCAATATTTCGTATTGCGAGAAAAGATCTCACAATTCGAAAATTTTGTTGCGCAGGCCCGCGCACGCTCATTACAATCCGCTGGAGCTTGCCCGCAGCCGGTCGCGTCGCGTCGTCTGCACGAGAGCGATCCTCACATTCCAGGACCCAGGAGACGAGAATGTCCGCTGTACCGAACGAAGTGATGAAATATGTCGCCGCCGAACGTGACGACGACCCGCAAGAAACCGTCGAGTGGCTGGAGTCGCTCGATGGCGTGATCTCCTCCGTGGGCACCGGCCGCGCGCATTACCTGATCGAAAAGCAGATCGAGTTCGCCCGCATGCACGGCGAACACCTGCCGTTCTCCGCCAATACCCCGTACATCAACACGATCCCGGTCGAAGCCCAGGCGAAGATCCCGGGCGACCAGGACATCGAGCACCGCATCCGTTCGTACACGCGCTGGAACGCGCTGGCGATGGTGCTGCGTGCCGGCAAGGACACGAACGTCGGCGGCCATATCGCGTCGTTCGCGTCGGCCGCGACGCTCTATGACGTCGGCTACAACCACTTCTGGCACGCAGCGTCCGAGCAGCACGGCGGCGATCTCGTGTTCGTGCAGGGCCACTCGTCGCCGGGCGTCTACTCGCGCGCATTCCTGCTCGGCCGCCTGAAGGAAGAGCAGCTCGACAACTTCCGCCAGGAAGTCGACGGCAACGGCATTTCGTCGTACCCGCACCCGTGGCTGATGCCGGACTTCTGGCAGTTCCCGACCGTGTCGATGGGCCTCGGCCCGATCATGGCGATCTACCAGGCACGTTTCATGAAGTATCTGGAAGCGCGCGGCATCGCGAAGACGGAAGGCCGCAAGGTGTGGGCATTCCTCGGCGACGGCGAGACGGACGAGCCGGAATCGCTCGGCGCGATCGGGATGGCGAGCCGCGAAAAGCTCGACAACCTCGTGTTCGTGATCAACTGCAACCTGCAGCGTCTCGACGGCCCGGTGCGCGGCAACGGCAAGATCATCCAGGAACTGGAATCGGAATTCCGCGGTGCCGGCTGGAACGTGATCAAGGTCATCTGGGGCAGCCGCTGGGACGCGCTGTTCGCGCGCGACAAGACGGGCGCGCTGATGCGCCGCATGATGGAAGTCGTCGACGGCGAGTACCAGACGTACAAGTCGGAGTCGGGCGCGTTCGTGCGCGAGCACTTCTTCAACACGCCTGAACTGAAGGCGCTCGTCGCCGACTGGTCCGACGACGACATCTGGGCGCTGAACCGCGGCGGCCACGATCCGCACAAGATCTACGCGGCTTTCCACGAAGCCACGAACACGAAGGGTGCGCCGACCGTCATTCTCGCGAAGACCATCAAGGGCTACGGGATGGGCGAGTCGGGCCAGGCGATGAACATCACGCACCAGCAGAAGAAGCTGCCGGTCGAGCAACTGAAGAAGTTCCGTGACCAGTTCCGCCTGCCGATCACCGACGAGCAGATCGCCGACGTGCCGTACCTGAAGTTCGAGGAAGGCTCGAAGGAACTCGAATACATGCGCAAGCAGCGCATGGATCTCGGCGGCTACCTGCCGCATCGCCGCGAGAAGGCGACGTCGCTGCCGGTGCCGGCGCTCGACGCGTTCGAACCGCTGCTGAAGGGCACGGGCGAGGGCCGCGAGATCTCGACGACGATGGCGTTCGTGCGGATCCTGAACATCCTGCTGAAGGACAAGGCGCTCGGCAAGCGCGTCGTGCCGATCGTCCCGGACGAATCGCGTACGTTCGGCATGGAAGGCCTGTTCCGCCAGATCGGTATCTGGAACCAGGAAGGCCAGAAGTACGTGCCGGAAGATTCCGACCAGCTGATGTTCTACAAGGAATCGCAGACCGGCCAGATCCTGCAGGAAGGCATCAACGAAGCGGGCGGCATGTGCGACTGGATCGCGGCGGCGACGTCGTATTCGACGCACGGCGAGATCATGGTGCCGTTCTACATCTTCTATTCGATGTTCGGCTTCCAGCGGATCGGCGATCTGGCATGGGCCGCGGGCGACATGCGTTCGCGCGGCTTCCTGCTCGGCGGGACCGCGGGCCGCACGACGCTGAACGGCGAAGGCCTGCAGCACGAAGACGGCCACTCGCTCCTGTGGGCGGCATCGGTGCCGAACTGCGTGAGCTACGACCCGACCTTCGGCTACGAACTCGCGGTGATCGTCCAGGACGGCCTGCGCCGCATGGTGCAGGACCAGGAAGACGTGTACTACTACATCACGGTGATGAACGAGAACTACGAGCACCCGGCGATTCCGCAGGGCGAGCACGTGGCGGCCGACATCATCAAGGGCATGTACGCGTTCAGGAAGGCCGACGCCGACAAGAAGGCGCCGCGCGTCCAGCTGCTCGGCGCGGGCACGATCTTCAACGAAGTGATCGCTGCCGCCGACCTGCTGAAGAATGACTGGGGCGTCGCCGCCGACCTGTGGAGCGTGCCGAGCTTCACCGAGCTGGCGCGTGAAGGCCACCAGGTCGAGCGCTGGAACCTGCTCCATCCGACCGAGGAGCGTCGCCTGTCGCACGTGCAGAAGTGCCTGAAGGACACGCAGGGCCCGGTCATCGCGTCGACCGACTACGTCCGCGCGCTGGTCGACCAGATCCGCGGCCAGATCGATCGCCGCTTCGTCGTGCTGGGCACCGACGGTTTCGGCCGCTCGGATACCCGCGAGAAGCTGCGTCACTTCTTCGAAGTCGACCGTCACTGGGTCACCGTCGCCGCGCTCAACGCGCTGGCCGACGAAGGCACGATCGAGCGCAAGGTGGTCGCGGACGCGATCGCCAAGTACAACCTCGATCCGTCGAAGCCCAACCCGATGACCGTTTAACGCACACGCCGTGTGATGCCGCGCGCCGCTTCCGCGAGAAGCGCGCGCGGCCATGGAGACAGAAACAGATGAGTCAAGCGATCGAAGTGAAGGTGCCGGATATCGGCGATTACAAGGACGTGCCGGTGATCGAGATCGGCGTGAAGGTCGGCGACACGGTCGAGCCGGAGCAGTCGCTCGTCACGCTCGAGTCGGACAAGGCGACGATGGACGTGCCGAGCCCGGTAGGCGGCGTCGTGAAGGAAATCAAGGTCAAGGTGGGCGATTCCGTGTCGGAAGGCTCGCTGATCATCCTGCTCGAAGGCGGCGCCGCGGCGCAGGCCAACGGCGCGGCCGCGCCGGCCGCAGCACCGGCTCCGGCGGCCGCGCCTGCGCCGGCCGCAGCGGCACCGGCTGCCGCACCGGCAGCCGCCGGCGGCACGCTCGAAGTGAAGGTACCGGACATCGGCGACTACAAGGACGTGCCGGTGATCGAGATCGGCGTGAAGGTCGGCGACACGGTCGAGAAGGAACAGTCGCTCGTCACGCTCGAGTCGGACAAGGCGACGATGGACGTGCCGAGCCCGGCAGCGGGCGTCGTGAAGGAAATCAAGGTCAAGGTGGGCGATTCGGTGTCGGAAGGCACGCTGATCGTGCTGCTCGAAGCCGCAGGTGCAGCGGCTGCCGCACCGCAGGCGAGCGCACCGGCGCCCGCCGCTGCAGCGCCGGCGCCAGCGCCGGCAGCACCCGCACCGGCACCCGCGAAGGCCGCACCGGCCGCTGCTGCGCCGGCTCCGGCCGCGGCACCGTCGGGCGAATACCGCGCCAGCCACGCATCGCCGTCGGTACGCAAGTTCGCGCGCGAACTCGGCGTCGAAGTCGCGCGCGTGCAGGGCTCGGGTCCGAAGGGCCGCATCACGAAGGAAGACGTCACGGGCTTCGTGAAGGGCGTGATGACCGGTCAGCGCGCGGCACCGGGCGCGGCAGCCGCGCCGGCAGGCGGCGGCGAGCTGAACCTGCTGCCGTGGCCGAAGGTCGACTTCTCGAAGTTCGGCCCGTTCGAGGCGAAGCCGCTGTCGCGCATCAAGAAAATCTCGGGCGCGAACCTGCATCGCAACTGGGTGATGATCCCGCACGTCACGAACAACGACGAAGCGGACATCACCGAGCTCGAAGCGCTGCGCGTGCAGCTGAACAAGGAGCACGAAAAGGCGGGCGTGAAGTTCACGATGCTCGCGTTCGTGATCAAGGCGGTCGTCGCCGCGCTGAAGAAATTCCCGACCTTCAACGCGAGCCTCGACGGCGACAACCTGGTGTTCAAGCAGTACTACCACATCGGTTTTGCCGCGGACACGCCGAACGGCCTCGTCGTACCGGTGATCCGCGATGCGGACAAGAAGGGGCTCGTCGATATCGCGAAGGAAATGGCCGAGCTGTCGAAGGCCGCACGCGACGGCAAGCTGAAGCCGGACCAGATGCAGGGCGGTTGCTTCTCGATCTCGTCGCTCGGCGGGATCGGCGGCACCCACTTCACGCCGATCATCAATGCGCCGGAAGTCGCGATCCTCGGGTTGTCGCGCGGCCAGATGAAGCCGGTGTGGGACGGCAAGCAGTTCGTGCCGCGTCTGACGCTGCCGCTGTCGCTGTCGTATGACCATCGCGTGATCGATGGCGCGGAAGCCGCGCGGTTCAATGCGTATCTCGGCGCGTTGCTCGCGGATTTCCGTCGCATCATCCTTTGATGAGCGGGGTGGGGCTCGCGGGGGCGTGGTTTTTGGTTGGTTCTCCACGCTCTTGTCGTTGAACCTGTTGCGCTAACGGTCTATTAGCGTCGCCCCTGCGCGGGGCGGCGGTCACTTTTCTTTGTCTTCCAAAGAAAAGTAACCAAAAGAAAGGCGCGTCCTTGGGCGGACGGCAAAGGTGGTCCTGCCCAGCGTCGCGTTCTCTTGTCAGGCCGTAGTCGCAGTAGTGGGTTCTTCCGCGAGTTTCTCCCCCTCTGTCTGCAGCTAATCAAGAAGGGGACAGTCATGAGTCTCATCGAAGTCAAGGTTCCGGATATCGGCGATTTCAGCGGCGTCGATGTCATCGAAGTCAACGTGAAACCCGGCGACGTGATCGAAAAAGAGCAGACGCTCATCACGCTCGAATCCGACAAAGCCTCCATGGAAGTGCCCAGCGACGTCGCCGGCACCGTCAAGGAAGTCAAGGTCAAGGCCGGCGAGAAAGTCTCGCAAGGCACCGTCATCGCCATCGTCGAAGCATCCGCAGGCGCCGCCGCGCCCGCGAAAGCACCCGAACCGGCCAAGCCCGCAGCGGCTGCTCCGGCACCGGCCGCCCCGGCACCCGCGCCGCAAGCCGGCAGCTACAGCGGTGCCGCCGACATCGAATGCGACATGCTCGTGCTCGGCGCCGGCCCCGGCGGCTACTCGGCCGCGTTCCGCGCAGCGGACCTCGGCATGAAGACCGTGCTCGTCGAACGCTACTCGACGCTCGGCGGCGTGTGCCTGAACGTCGGCTGCATCCCGTCGAAAGCACTGCTGCATACGTCGCTCGTCGTCGAGGAAGCCGCGGCGCTCGCGTCGCACGGCATCACGTTCGGCAAGCCGGAAGTCGATCTCGACAAGCTGCGCGACTTCAAGGGCGGCGTCGTCAAGAAACTGACGACGGGCCTCGCCGGCATGGCCAAGGCGCGCAAGGTCGAAGTAGTCACGGGCGTCGGCGCATTCGTCGATCCGTTCCACATGGAAGTGCAGGGCGAAAACGGCAAGAAGGTCGTCAAGTTCAAGCAGGCGATCATCGCGGCGGGCTCGCAGGCCGTGAAGCTGCCGTTCATGCCGGAAGACCCGCGCGTCGTCGATTCGACCGGGGCACTCGAACTGCGCCAGCTGCCGAAGCGCATGCTCGTGATCGGCGGCGGCATCATCGGCCTCGAAATGGCGACGGTGTACTCGACGCTCGGCGCCGAGATCGACGTGGTCGAAATGATGGACGGCCTGATGATGGGCGCGGACCGCGATCTCGTGAAGGTCTGGGAAAAGTACAACGCGAAGCGCTTCGGCAACGTGATGCTGAAGACCAAGACGGTCGGCGCGGAAGCGAAGGAAGACGGCATCTACGTGAAGTTCGAGGGCGAGAAGGCGCCTGCGGAAGCGCAGCGCTACGACCTCGTGCTCGTCGCGGTGGGCCGCAGCCCGAACGGCAAGAAGATCGGCGCCGACAAGGCGGGCGTTGCCGTCACGGATCGCGGCTTCATCGACGTCGACAAGCAGATGCGCACGAACGTCCCGCACATCTTCGCGATCGGCGACATCGTCGGCCAGCCGATGCTCGCGCACAAGGCCGTGCATGAAGGCCACGTCGCAGCGGAAGCCGCGCACGGCGAGAAGGCGTACTTCGACGCACTGCAGATCCCGTCGGTGGCGTACACCGATCCGGAAGTGGCGTGGGCCGGCAAGACGGAAGACCAGTGCAAGGCCGAAGGCATCAAGTACGGCAAGGCCGTGTTCCCGTGGGCCGCATCGGGCCGCGCGATCGCGAACGGCCGCGACGAAGGCTTCACGAAGCTGATCTTCGACGAGGAAACCCATCGGGTGATCGGCGGCGCGATCGTCGGCCTGAACGCGGGCGACCTGATCAGCGAAGTGTGCCTCGCCGTCGAGATGGGCGCGGACGCGGAAGACATCGGCAAGACGATCCATCCGCACCCGACGCTCGGCGAATCGGTCGGCATGGCCGCCGAACTGTACGAAGGCGTGTGCACGGACCTGCCGCCGCAGCGCAAGAAGTAACGCGAGCGGAGCCGGCATGTTGCCGGCCACAAAAAACGCCGCCTCCCGGGCAATCCGGGCGGCGGCGTTTTCTTTTGCTGGCGGCCGATGCTCAAACGACCGTTCGGGCAAGGCAGGCGGCTTGGCGAGTCCGGCGTGGTGCGGCGCCAGAAACGAAAAAGCCGCGCAGTGCGCGGCTCTTTCAGGAGCAGGGGACGCTTACGCGGCCGGCTTGCTCGAACGACGTGCGGCAGCGGCGGTAGCAGCCTTCGTTGCGACGGCAGCAGCAGCGTTGAAGTTCGTTTCAGCGATTTCGACGGCTTGCTTCGTGGCCTTCTGAACCGTTTCGTACGTGGTGTTCGCAGCGTTCAGTGCCGACTTCAGTGCGGCGACAGCCGTTTCCGAACCGGCCGGGGCGTTCTTCGCGACGTTGTCGACGAGTGCCTGGACCTTCTTGTTCTGCTCTTCGAATTGCGCTTCTGCAACCTTCGCGAACTCGGCTTGCGTCGACGATGCGATTTCGTACAGGTGACGGCCGTACGACAGCACCTTTTCCGCGACCGGCTGCGACAGGCTGGCTTGCAGTGCGATCAGTTCCTGTGCGTCCTTCACCGACAGCAGGCGCTGTGCGTTTTCCTGGCCTTCGGCCAGCGTCGACTTCACGACCTGCAGGTTGAGTTCGATCAGCTTCTCGACGCCTTCGAACGCCTTGGTCGTCAGACCGAACAGGCTTTCGAGGTTGGCTTTCTGTGCAGCGGCGATTTGCTCGGGGGTCAGCAAGGACATGTCCAGCTCCTGAAAAGCGATCGCGTCGATCGCAGGGTAAAGGGCACTACGACGGGGAACCTCGGATGCGCGTGCTTTGTGCAACGCAGCAATGAGGCCTATTTTAGGGCAGCGAAAACGGATGTCAAGTATTTTTTGTGCGTTGCACAATCGCGACAAATTATCGATAAAACAACAAGTTATCGTGCCCGTTCGGAATCGGTTTCATGCGCGTCTCCCAGATGGTGCGCACGGGCGCGGGGCGCACGCGGCGCACCATGATCATGCACAGGTAAACCTGACAGGGTCATGGAACGTTATCCTTCTGTTCCTGTCGAAATCGCGCCGTTTCGATGCGCGTACCGTGGCGACGTGCCGCCGCCACGGCCGAGACCGGCTCCCAAGGCACCCCGAGCGCCGGATACGTAGTTTCCCCGCTTTAAATCGCCTCCGAAGTGACGTTATCTCAATTAACCGTGTGTAATCGGGAGACGGGTACTGTCGGGCAGCGCATCCCATGAATTTTTTCGATGGGAGCGGGAGGGTTCATTGGTCAGAGGTTGGCCAACCCTTACATTCCGGTTTAACGACGATCGGTAAGTGCCTAATATTGCTCTTTTTTTCAGCTTTAACTACACTTGCGGAAACCTCCCGCCCGCTTTGTCCAGACCCCAATGAAAGCCGAATCGTTTTCACCGCGCAGATTGTTGCAGAGCATGACGCTCGGCACGGCTGTGTCGGTCGCTGTCGCCTTGCTGGCGACCACCGCGTCCGTCACGCCCGCTGACGCCTTTGCCGCCACTGCGAAGACCCAACAAGCCGCCAAGAAAAAGGCTGTCGCTCCTGCTTCGTCCGCGAAGAAGAAGTCGGCCAAGGCCACCTCCGACAAATCCGCCAAGGTCGCCGCGGCCGATGCGCCGCGCGCAAAGGCGTCGCGCAAGCGCGTGACGCTCGCGGCGAACAGCGTGCGTGCCGGCCATCACGGCGCGGTTCGCAAGGTCGCGTTCCAGCCGCGCCGGCAGAGCGTCGGCCAGGCGTTCGGCCTGCACGATACGCCGGACGCGCTCGCGCTGCGTTCGAGCGTCGCGTACGTCGTCGACCAGAACACCGGCGAGCCGCTGTTCGACAAGAATTCGCACGCCGTCGTGCCGATCGCGTCGATCTCGAAGCTGATGACGGCGATGGTCGTGCTCGACTCGAAGGCGCCGATGGCCGACCAGATCGAAGTCACCGACGAAGACCGCGACTACGAGAAGGGCACGGGCTCGCGCCTGTCGGTCGGCTCGGTGCTGTCGCGTGAAGACATGCTGCACATCGCGCTGATGGCGTCGGAAAACCGCGCGGCCGCCGCGTTGTCGCGTTATTACCCGGGCGGTCGTCCGGCGTTCATCGCCGCGATGAACGCGAAGGCGAAGTCGCTCGGCATGACCGATACCCATTTCGAGAATTCGACCGGCCTGTCGAGCTCGAACGTGTCGAGCGCGCGCGATCTGGTGAAGATGGTCAATGCGGCGTACCAGTACCCGATGATCCGTCAGTTCTCGACCGATCGCAGCTACGAGGTGTACACGGGCAAGCGCAATCTCGCCTACAACAGCACGAACGCGCTGATCCGCGGCAACGGCTCGTGGGACATCGGTCTGCAGAAGACGGGCTTCATCAACGAAGCGGGCGAATGCCTCGTGATGCAGGCGACGATCCACGGCCGGCCGATGGTGATGGTGCTGCTCGATTCGTTCGGCAAGTATTCGCGCTTCGCCGACGCTGCGCGCCTGCGCAACTGGCTCGATGCAGGCGGCGGCGAGCGCCTGACGGCGGCCAACACGCCGAACGGCGGGACCTGATCGCACGGCGGCGTGACGATTCGCCGCCGCGCCGATGGCCGAAAAAAAGCCCCGCAATCGCGGGGCTTTTTTACTGCGGGCGCGCGGAGCGGCTTACGCCTGCCGCTGCAGCCCGTCCGCATCCTTCGTGGGCGCCGGCCGGTAGCCGAGCGATTCCGAAATGGTGAGGGCAGTACGGCTCAACTGGCCGAGCCACGCATCCTGAAGGCGATCGGCCGGCGCCGACAGCGACAGGCCCGCGACGAGCTTGCCCGAATCGTCGTAGATCCCGGCCGCGATGCAGCGCACGCCGAGCTCCAGTTCCTCGTTGTCGCGTGCGCACGATTGCTGGCGGACGATCGTCAGCTCGCGCTCGAGCTTCGCGATGTCGGTGATGCTGTTCTGCGTATGGCCGGACAGCCCCGTGCGCGTCGCATAGGCGCGCACGCGCGACGTTTCGTCGGCTGCAAGGAACAGCTTGCCGACCGACGTGAGGTGCAGCGGCGCGCGGCCACCGATCGCACGGACGACCTGCATCCCCGAGCGCTCCGAATACGCGCGCTCGATGTAGACGATCTCGTCGCCCTGGCGCACCGACAGGTTCACGGTCTGCCCGGTGAGGCGGTGCAGCTCGCGCATCGGCATCAGCGCCGCGTCGCGTACCGACAGGCGTGCCTTCACGAGGTTGCCGAGCTCCAGCAGCCGCATGCCGAGGCGATACGTGCCGGGATCGGAGCGGTCGACGAGGCGGCAGGTCACCATGTCGTTGAGGATGCGGTGCGCCGTAGACGGGTGCAGCTCCGTGCGCTGCGCAAGTTCCTTCAGGCTCACGGGGTCACTGTGCGCGGCGAGCGCGTCCAGCAACCGCATCATGCGTTCGATCACCTGGATCGACGTTTTGGAATCCGGGGTGGGTTGGCTCATGTCGGGGGAGAAATCGGTTGACGCGGCAAGCGGTGTTGCAACGATTGTATCTCGTATCGTGAAAAAAGCGAACGCCGTTCGAGGAAGTCCTCGTTTCGCGCAGTGCGGGCTCGCGCGCGAGCCGGCGTTGGTCTCGCCGGCCAAACGGCGGATAATGAGAGCCGTTTTCTCGAAGGAGCGCGTATGCGAGTCGGTTTGTTCGTGACCTGCCTGGTCGATCTGATGCGTCCGGAAATCGGTTTTTCGGCGCTCAAGCTGATTCGCGACGCCGGCTACGAGGTGATCGTGCCGCCCGCGCAGACTTGCTGCGGCCAGCCGGCCTACAACTCGGGCGACCGCGCGCTCGCCCGCGATCTCGCGGAAAAGACGCTGCGCGAGTTCGAGCAGTTCGATTACGTCGTCGCGCCGTCGGGTTCGTGCGGCGGGATGATCCGCGCGCACTACGGCGACCTGTTCCGCGACGACCCCGAGCTGATGGGGCGCTACACGCGGTTCCAGCAGAAGGTCTACGAACTGACCGATTTCCTGGCGAATGTCGCGAAGGTCTCGCTCGCGCCGGGTGAATTCACGGGGCCCGTCACCTATCACGATTCATGCTCGGGCCTGCGCGAACTCGGCGTAAAGGCGCAGCCGCGCGCGCTGCTCGCGCAGCGCGGCATCGCGGTTACCGAGATGAAGGACTGCGAGCACTGCTGCGGCTTCGGCGGCACGTTTGCGGTGAAGTACGGCGACATCTCGGCGGCCATCGCGGACGAGAAGTGCGCGAACGTGCGCGCGTCGGGCGCGGGCGCCGTCGTGCTCGGCGATCTCGGCTGCATGCTGAACATCGAAGGGCGGTTGCGCCGCACCGGCGACCGCGACACGCGCGTGCTGCACGTCGCGCAGGTGCTGGCGGGCGACGTCTGACGCCCGGTTCCGCTCACTTTTCCCCGATACCGCGATGCAAGTCCAATCGATGCATTTCAAGGCGCGCGCCGGCCAGAAGCTGGCCGACCAGCGCCTGCAGCAGAACCTGAAGAAGCTGTCGACGAAGTTCGTGTCCGCGCGTGCCGACGCGATGACCGCGATCGACTTCCCGGCCACGCGGGCCGCGCTCAAGGCGCGCCGCAACCGCGCGCTGGAGAATCTCGACGTTTGGCTCGAGGCCTTCGAGCAGGAGGCGACGCGGCGCGGCACGACCGTGCTGTTCGCCGAGACGACGGCGGACGCCGCGCGGCTCGTGGCCGACATCGCGCGCCGTCACGACGTGAAGAAGGTCATCAAGACCAAGTCGATGGTGTCGGAGGAAATGCGCCTGAACGCGGTGCTCGCGGAAATGGGCGTGCAATCGATCGAGACGGACCTCGGCGAATACATCCTGCAGATCAACGACAACGAGCCGCCGAGCCACATCATCGCGCCCGTCGTCCACAAGGACAAGGACGAGATCGCCGACCTGTTCGCGCGCACGCACCACCGCGAGCGGCTCACCGAGATTCCGGACATGACGCGGGAGGCGCGCGAGGTGCTGCGCCCGCATTTCATGTCGGCCGACATGGGCGTGACCGGCGGCAACTTCGTGATCGCCGAGACCGGGTCGGTCGCGATCGTGACGAACGAAGGGAACGAGGGGATGTGCACGGTGATGCCGCGCGTGCATGTGGCAGTGACGGGCATCGAGAAGGTGCTGCCGACCCTCGAGGACCTCGCGACCGCGATGCGCCTGCTGCCGCGTTCCGCGACGGGGCAGAAGACGTCGAACTATTTCTCGCTGCTGACCGGGCCGCGCGGGCCGGGCGACGAGGACGGCCCCGAGCACAATTACGTGGTGCTCGTCGACGGCGGCCGCACGGGGCTGATCGGCGGCGAGTTCCAGGAGATGCTGCGTTGCATCCGCTGCGGCGCATGCATGAACCATTGCCCGGTTTACCAGAAGGTCGGCGGCCATGCGTACGGCTGGGTCTACCCGGGGCCGATGGGTTCCGTGCTGACGCCGAGTTACGTCGGGCTCGATCGCGCGCTGGATCTGCCGCAGGCCGCGACGCTTTGCGGGGAATGCGACAGCGTCTGCCCGGCCGGGATTCCGTTGTCGCACCTGTTGCGCACGCTGCGCGAGAAGCAGGTCGAGCGGCACCTGCGGCCGTGGCGCGAGCGGGCGGCGCTCGCTGCATGGGGTTTCGTCGCGCGGCGGCCGATGCTGTACGCGCTGACGACGAAGGTCGCGGTGCGCATCCTCGAGCGGCTGGGCGCCGGCGGCACGCTGCGGCGCCTGCCGATGATGGGCGGCTGGATGGACACGCGCGACATGCCGACCCCGACCGGGCGCACGTTCCGCGAACTGTACGCGGCGTCGCAAAGCCACCTCGGCTGACGACTGTTCATCCGGCGACAACACTGCGTTCGCTATTTGGATATTTATCTCGATAGATGCGGCCTATAGAATCTCGTGTGTAGTCCCCGGAATTGGGTTTCGGGGTACGAGGTCAAGGAGGTCCGCATCATGAAAAAGACAATATCGATGTACTGGCCGCTGGCAATCGTCGTTCCGCTGGCTGCGGCTGCCTATCTGCATGCGATGGCCGATGCGCCGTCGCGTGGCCCGCTCGCAGTTCACCAGGCATCTGCCGAACTGGCGCGTGCGGTGTCGTTCGGGCTGGTCGACGACGCGGCGAAGCCGCTGCCGGCGGCATCCGGCGACGTCGCGCTCGTCGCGCCGAAGGCGCTGTAATGCACGGCGCCGTCGCTTTGCCGGACGGCGCGATTCCGGTCGCCTTTGTATAATGGCGTGTTCTTCTCCCGCGCGGTTCGCCGCGGCTTTCCGATAGTGCGATGACCCGCGTTTCGATCTGTTTCGTCTGTCTCGGCAACATCTGCCGTTCGCCCACCGCGGAAGGCGTGATGCGTCATCAGGTCGATGCGGCCGCGCTGGCGGACCGGATCGCGATCGATTCGGCCGGCACCGGCGACTGGCATGTCGGCGAGCCGCCCGATACGCGTGCGCAGGCGGCCGCTCGCGGCCGCGGCTACGACCTGTCGGCGCTGCGCGCACGACAGGTGAGCGCGGCGGATTTCGAGCGCTTCGACCTGCTGCTCGCGATGGACGACGCGAATCTCGCGGAGTTGCGCCGCCGCTGTCCGCCGCAGCATCTGGGCAAGGTGCGCCTGCTGATGGAATTCGCGCCGGATTCGACTGAAACCGAAGTGGCCGATCCGTATTTCGGCGGCGCGCAGGGTTTCGAGCAGGTGCTCGACCAGGTCGAGCGCGCGTGCGCGGGCCTGCTCGAGACGCTCCGGGCTCGCACGGAGCGCTGATCGCGCGGTATTCAGCGGTCTGCGAATACCCTTTCAAAGACATGGATACTTGACTAAAAACGTCAAATATTTATACTTGACCAAAATCGTCAAGATTGCAGTCCCCTAGACACCATGAGACTCACCACCAAAGGCCGTTTCGCCGTCACGGCGATGATTGACTTGGCACTGCGCCAGGAGCAGGGCCCGGTGACGCTTGCAGGCATCAGCCAGCGCCAGCGGATTTCGCTCTCGTATCTCGAACAGCTGTTCGGCAAGCTGCGCAGGCATGAAATCGTCGAATCCGTGCGCGGCCCGGGCGGCGGCTACAACCTCGCGCGTCGCGCGCAGGACGTCACCGTTGCCGACATCATCATCGCGGTCGATGAACCGCTCGACGCCACGCAGTGCGGCGGCAAAGGCACGTGCGACGGCTCGAAGCAACCCGACGGCCATTGCATGACGCACGAGCTGTGGTCGACGCTGAACCAGAAGATGGTCGAATACCTCGACTCCGTGTCGCTGCAGGATCTCGTCGATCAGCAGCGCGCACGCGAGGGCGCCCCTGCGGTGCTGCGCGATCGCCGCACGCCGGAGCCCGTCGCTGCACCGGCCGAACCGGTGCGCACGATGCCGCTCGGTCCCAATTCGGTGTTCAACATCGCGAGTTCGTGAGCGCGAAGGCGCCCGCCATACCCCATAACGCACATAGTCCCTGCACAGAATTCCCGGAGCGACAGATGACCCAAGAGACTCTCCACCTGCCCATCTACATGGATTACAGCGCGACGACACCGGTCGACCCGCGTGTGGTCGACAAGATGGTGCCGTACCTGCGCGAGCAGTTCGGCAACCCGGCATCGCGCAGCCACGCGTACGGCTGGGATGCCGAGCGTGCGGTCGAGGAAGCGCGCGAACAGGTGGCCGCGCTCGTGAACGCGGATCCGCGCGAGATCATCTGGACGTCCGGCGCAACGGAGTCGGACAACCTCGCGATCAAGGGTGCCGCGAACTTCTACAAGGGCAAGGGCAAGCACATCGTCACGGTGAAGACCGAGCACAAGGCCGTGCTCGACACGTGCCGCGAGCTCGAGCGCGATGGCTTCGAAGTCACCTACCTCGACGTCAAGGATGACGGCCTGATCGACCTCGACGTGTTCAAGGCCGCGCTGCGTCCGGACACGATCCTCGTGTCGGTGATGCACGTGAACAACGAGATCGGCGTAATCCAGGACATCGAGACGATCGGCGAGATCTGCCGCGAGAAGGGCATCGTGTTCCACGTCGACGCCGCACAGTCGACCGGCAAGGTCGGGATCGATCTCGCGAAGCTGAAGGTCGACCTGATGTCGTTCTCGGCACACAAGACGTACGGCCCGAAGGGCATCGGCGCGCTGTACGTGCGCCGCAAGCCGCGTGTGCGCATCGAAGCGCAGATGCACGGCGGCGGCCACGAGCGCGGGATGCGTTCGGGCACGCTGCCGACGCACCAGATCGTCGGCATGGGCGAAGCGTTCCGCATCGCACGTGAAGAAATGGCGACGGAAAACGAGCGCGTCCGCATGCTGCGAGACAAGCTGCTGCGCGGCCTGTCGCAGATCGAGGAAACGTACGTGAACGGCGACATGGAACGCCGTGTCCCGCACAACCTCAACATCAGTTTCAACTTCGTCGAAGGCGAGTCGCTGATCATGGCGATCAAGGACGTCGCGGTGTCGTCGGGCTCCGCGTGCACGTCGGCGTCGCTGGAGCCGTCGTACGTGCTGCGTGCGCTCGGCCGCAACGACGAGCTGGCGCACAGCTCGATCCGCTTTACGGTCGGCCGTTTCACGACGGAGCAGGAAGTCGACTTCGTGATCAACCTGCTGAACAGCAAGATCGCGAAACTGCGCGAACTGTCGCCGCTCTGGGAAATGCACCAGGAAGGCATCGATCTGTCGACGATCGAATGGGCCGCACACTGAGCGCCGGATTGAACATACCCGCGGGCGGATTCGCGCACGCAGACGTAACGAGTCAAGGAGTCTGAGTCATGTCTTACAGCAACAAGGTTCTGGATCACTACGAAAACCCGCGCAACGTCGGTTCGTTCGCGAAGGACGACGACACGGTCGGCACGGGCATGGTCGGCGCGCCGGCCTGCGGCGACGTGATGAAGCTGCAGATCCGCGTCGGCGCGGACGGCGTGATCGAAGACGCGAAGTTCAAGACGTATGGTTGCGGTTCGGCGATCGCGTCGAGCTCGCTCGTCACCGAGTGGGTGAAGGGCAAGACGCTCGACGAAGCACTGTCGATCAAGAACACGCAGATCGCCGAAGAACTCGCGCTGCCGCCGGTGAAGATTCACTGCTCGATCCTCGCGGAAGACGCAATCAAGGCAGCCGTGGCCGACTACAAGAAGCGCCACGACACCAAGGAAGGCGATCAGGCAGCAGCCTGAGCGGCATCGAGCGGCTAGAGAAGGAAACGCGGCGGGCCCCGGTGGCGCGCCGCGGCAAGGACATCATGGCAATTACACTGACCGAAAAAGCAGCACAGCACGTCCAGAAATACCTCGTCCGTCGCGGCAAGGGTATGGGCCTGCGGCTTGGCGTTCGCACGACCGGGTGCTCGGGGCTCGCGTACAAGCTCGAGTATGTCGACGAGCTGGCTCCCGAGGATCAGGTGTTCGAGAGCCATGGCGTGAAGGTGATCGTCGATCCGAAGAGTCTTGCGTACATCGACGGCACCGAGCTCGACTTCGCCCGCGAAGGCCTGAACGAAGGGTTCAAGTTCAACAACCCGAACGTGAAGGACGAGTGCGGTTGCGGCGAATCGTTCCGCGTGTGACGCGGATCTCCGCGCGATGCGGGCAAGAGGCGGCACGGGCCGCCTTTTTAATGTGCGGCGTTTGCCGTGCGACGAACCGGAATTGAACGCGACGATGGTCTCGCTGAAAGACAGCCACTTCGACCTGTTTCACCTGCCGGCGCAATTCGCGCTCGACGAGACGGCGCTCGACGCCGCCTATCGGACGGTGCAGACGCAGGTGCATCCGGACCGCTTCGCGGCGGCCGGCGATGCGCAGAAACGCATCGCGATGCAATGGGCAACCCGCGCGAACGAGGCGTACCGCACGCTGCGCGATCCGCTGAAGCGCGCGTCGTATCTGCTGTCCCTGCGTGGTGTCGACATCGGTGCGGAAAACAACACCGCGATGGAGCCCGCGTTCCTGATGCAGCAGATGGAGTGGCGCGAGGGCATCGAGGATGCCGCGGCCGCCCGCAATGTCGACGCGCTCGACGCGCTGCTCGCCGAGTTGCGCGAAGAGCGGCGCGTGCGTGTGGAGCGTCTCGGCACGCTGCTCGACAGCGGCGCGGATCAGGCGGCCGCCGAGGCCGTGCGCCAGCTGATGTTCATCGAACGGGTCGCGTCGGAAGTGGGCGCGCAGATCGAACGCCTCGAAACTTAACCGCGTGCCTCGCGGCACGCGCAGCAAACGGGCCGAGCGCCCGAA
This sequence comes from Burkholderia sp. COPS, assembly GCF_019425585.1. Classification (NCBI taxonomy): domain Bacteria; kingdom Pseudomonadati; phylum Pseudomonadota; class Betaproteobacteria; order Burkholderiales; family Burkholderiaceae; genus Burkholderia; species Burkholderia sp. COPS. The sequence continues at coordinate 50,897 of NZ_WIXR01000015.1, forward strand.
CGAACCAAGATGGCTTTACTGCAAATTTCCGAACCGGGCATGGCGCCGGCGCCGCATCAGCGGCGACTCGCCGTCGGGATCGATCTCGGCACGACGAATTCGCTCGTCGCGGCCGTGCGTAACAGCGTGCCGGAGGTGCTGCCGGACGAAGCGGGCCGTGTGCTGCTGCCGTCGGTGGTCCGCTATCTCGAGAAGGGCGGCCGGCGTATCGGCCACGAAGCGAAGGAGCAGGCCGCGACCGATCCGCGTAACACGATCGTGTCGGTCAAGCGCTTCATGGGCCGCGGCAAGGCCGAGGTCGAAGGCGCGGCGAACGCGCCGTACGAATTCGTCGACGCGCCGGGCATGGTGCAGATCCGCACCGTCGACGGCGTGAAGAGCCCGGTCGAAGTGTCGGCCGAGATTCTCGCGACGCTGCGCTATCGCGCGGAAGATTCGCTTGGCGACGACCTCGTCGGCGCGGTGATCACGGTGCCCGCGTATTTCGACGACGCACAGCGCCAGGCGACCAAGGACGCCGCGCGCCTCGCGGGCCTCAACGTGTTGCGCCTGCTGAACGAACCGACCGCCGCGGCGATTGCCTATGGCCTCGACAACGGGGCCGAAGGCCTCTACGCGGTGTATGACCTCGGCGGCGGCACGTTCGACCTGTCGATCCTGAAGCTGACGAAAGGTGTGTTCGAAGTGCTGGCCGCGGGCGGCGATTCCGCGCTCGGCGGCGACGATTTCGACCACGCGCTGTTCGGTCACGTGCTCGCGCAGGCCGGCATCGATGCGAAGACGCTCGCGCCCGAGGACGTGCGCCTGCTGCTCGACCGTGTGCGCGTGCTGAAGGAAGCGCTGTCGTCCGCGCCGCAGGCGTCGCTCGACGTCACGCTGTCGGGCGGTGCGCATCTCGTGCAGACGATCTCGCACGATACGTTCGCGTCGCTCGTCGAGCCGCTCGTGCAGCGCACGCTCACGCCGACCCGCAAGGCGCTGCGCGACGCGCAGGTCACGCCGGCCGACATCAAGGGCGTCGTGCTCGTCGGCGGCGCGACGCGCATGCCGGTGATCCGCGACGCGGTCGCGAAGTATTTCGGCCAGCCGCCGCTCGTGAACCTCGATCCGGACCAGGTCGTCGCGCTCGGTGCGGCGATCCAGGCCGACCTGCTCGCAGGCAATCGCGGCACCGGCGACGACTGGCTGCTGCTCGACGTGATTCCGCTGTCGCTCGGTGTCGAGACGATGGGCGGCCTCGTCGAGAAGATCATCCCGCGCAACTCGACGATTCCGATCGCGCGCGCACAGGAATTCACGACCTTCAAGGACGGCCAGACCGCGATGGCGATCCACGTCGTGCAGGGCGAGCGCGAGCTCGTCGCCGACTGCCGCTCGCTCGCGCGCTTCGAGCTGCGCGGCATTCCGCCGATGACGGCCGGTGCGGCGCGCATTCGCGTGACCTACCAGGTCGATGCGGACGGGCTGCTGTCGGTGTTCGCGCGTGAGCAGCATTCGGGCGTCGAGGCGTCGGTCGTCGTGAAGCCGTCGTACGGTCTCGCCGACGACGACATCGCGAAGATGCTCGAGGACAGTTTCAAGACTGCCGAAATCGACATGCGCGCCCGCGCGCTGCGCGAAGCGCAGGTCGAGGCCGAGCGGATGCTCGAGGCGACGCAGGCTGCGCTGGCGGCCGACGGCGAGCTGCTCGACACGGACGAGCGCGCGCAGGTCGATGCGTTGGCCGCGGCGCTGCGCACGATCGCGCAGGGCGACGACACGGACGCGATCGAAACCGCGACCAAGGCGCTGGCCGACGGCACCGACGAATTCGCGGCGCGCCGGATGGACAAGAGCATCAAGCGCGCGTTGTCGGGCCGCCGGCTCGACGAGATCTGAACTCACGAACTGCGCATCGGCCGGTAACGGCCCGCGCGATATTGAACCGTGCGGCGCCTGGCGCCGCACCCTGACTGACGGAACGGACATGCCTCAACTGGTGGTGCTGCCTCACGTCGAACTGTGCCCGGACGGCGCGGTGATCGACGCGACGCCCGGCAAGAGTATCTGCGACAACCTGCTCGAACACGGGATCGAGATCGAGCATGCATGCGAGAAGTCGTGCGCGTGCACGACCTGCCACGTGGTGATCCGCGAAGGCTTCAACGATCTGACACCGTCCGAGGAGGACGAGGACGATCTGCTGGACAAGGCGTGGGGCCTCGAGCCGACGTCGCGCCTGTCGTGCCAGGCGATCGTGAAGGAAGATTCGGACCTGGTGGTCGAGATTCCGAAGTACTCGATCAACCACGCGAAGGAAAATCACTGACAGGAACCGGAGGCAGGCGATGAAATGGACCGATTCGCGTGAAATAGCCATTGCGCTGGCGGACAAGCACCCCGACATCGACCCGCAGCGGATCAACTTCGTCGACCTGCGCCAGTGGGTGCTCGAACTCGACGGTTTCGACGACGATCCCAAGCATTCGGGCGAGAAGATCCTCGAAGCGATCCAGGCCCACTGGATCGACGAATCGGATTTCGACGACGAAGACTGAACACCGCGTGCGCCGCAACGGCGCAGACGGCCGGTCATGAAAAAACGGCTCGTGAGCAATCGCTCACGAGCCGTTTTCGTTTTCAGGCCGCTTGCCCGCGCACGACACGCGGGCAGGGGGCACCGATGCGATCAGGCGATCACGCGCCGACCAGCGTGCCGTTCTCGATCCGCACGCGCTGGCCCTGGCCGAAAGGCGGCGGGTTGTGGTACGTGAACGTGCGCGTCGCGCCGCTCTCCATCTGCACTTGCACCTGATAGTCGGTTTCCGCGCGCACCTGCTTTTCGACCTGGTTGCCGGCGAGACCACCGCCCAGCGCGCCGATGATCGTCATCGCGGTGCGGCCGTTACCGTGGCCGAACTGGTTGCCGAGCAGGCCGCCGGCGGCGGCTCCGCCCACGGCGCCGATCCCCGAGCTCTGGCCCGGCGTGCGCGTCTGCGTGATCGCGACGACCGTGCCGCAGCTCTGGCAGTAGGTCTGGGCCGGCGCCGACGGCTGCTGCGCGTATTGCGGCGGCTGCGGTGCCGTTGTATGACGGCGGTGCGGTGCAGCCGGGCGCGGCGCGGGCTTCGGCTCGGCCTGCGCGATGGCAGCCTTCTGTTCGGCCGCCTTCTGCTGCGCGGCGGCCTGTTCGGCTGCCTGCTGCTGGGCTTGCGCGGCCAGCGCGGCGCTGGCGGCCGCGGCCGTATCGACGGCCGGCTGCGATGCGATCAGCGCGGCCTGGGTCTGGCCGTTCTGTGCGTTGCTGCTGCTGGCCTTCGGGAAGATGCCCGTGATCGCAGCCGTCGCCGCGAGGCTGGCGACGATGACGGCGCCGGCGGCGGTGGCGATAAGCGGGTGAAGGCGTTGCTTTTGCGGCGTGGTCTGATTCTGGTTGTCCATTTTTTTCTCCGATGTCGATCCGGATCGGCACTGCGGCGCCGGGCCTGATCCCACGCTGCGGGCTCGAGCAGACTTGGCGTTCCTGCGCTTCGTTCTGGGCCCGTGGTCATGCGTGGTGACGCAAACGGAGTGTCGTCCACCGGCAAGCGGCGCGCCGTATCAAGGTGTAACGAATTGCAGCGGGGCGCTGGCGACCATGGCAGGGAAAACCCGGAGAAGGCCGTCGCGACGGGGGAATAAAACAGGGGAGGATCGAGAGCCGGCGAACGCCGTCTGAAGGGATTTACGCGTCGTTACAAAGCTGACGCGTGCGCGCCGCAGGGCGCGGCGCACACGCGGGCGCGGCGATCAGTCTTCGCGGCGCAGGTGCGGGAACAGCAGCACGTCGCGGATCGTCGGGCTGTCGGTCAGCAGCATCACGAGACGGTCGATGCCGATCCCGCAGCCGCCGGTCGGAGGCATCCCGTATTCGAGCGCGCGGATGTAGTCGGCGTCGAAGAACATCGCTTCCTCGTCACCTGCGTCCTTCTGCTCGACCTGCTTCTTGAAGCGTGCGGCCTGGTCTTCCGGATCGTTCAGCTCCGAGAAGCCGTTCGCGATTTCGCGGCCGGTCATGAACAGCTCGAAACGCTCGGTGATGCCCGGCACCGTATCCGATGCGCGTGCGAGCGGCGACACTTCGACCGGGTAATCGATGATGAAGGTCGGCTCCCACAGCTGCGCTTCGGCCGTTTCCTCGAACAGCGCGAGCTGCAGTGCGCCGGTACCCGCGTTCAGGAACGCCGGCTGCGACACGTCGACGCCGAAGCGCTTCAGTTCGGTGCGCAGGAACGCGTCGTCCGACAGCTGGCCGTCGGTGTAGTCCGGTGCGTACTTCTGGATCGCCTGCGTGATCGTCAGGCGATGGAACGGTTTCGCGAGGTCGAGCTCGCGGCCCTGGTACTGGATCGTCGCGGTGCCGAGCGCATCGATTGCCGCCTGGCGGATCAGTTGCTCGGTGAAGTCCATCAGCCAGCGGTAGTCGGTGTACGCGGCGTAGAACTCCATCATCGTGAATTCCGGGTTGTGACGCGGCGACACGCCTTCGTTCCGGAAGTTACGGTTGATCTCGAACACGCGTTCGAAGCCGCCGACGATCAGGCGCTTCAGGTACAGTTCCGGCGCGATGCGCAGGAACATCTGCATGTCGAGCGCATTGTGATGCGTGACGAACGGCTTCGCCGCTGCGCCGCCCGGGATCGGGTGCAGCATCGGCGTTTCGACTTCCATGAACTCGGCGTTGTCCATGAACTTGCGGATCGACGCGATCGTCTTCGTGCGGGCGCGGAACGTGTCGCGCGTTTCCGGCGTGACGATCAGGTCGACGTAGCGCTGGCGGTAGCGCATTTCCTGGTCGGACAGGCCGTGGAACTTGTCCGGCAGCGGGCGCAGCGCCTTCGACAGCAGGCGCAGCTCCTTGCACTGGACCGACAGCTCACCCTTGTTGGTGCGGAACAGCACGCCACGCGCGGCGACGATGTCGCCGAGGTCCCACTTCTTGAATGCGTCGTAGGTTTCCGCGCCGACGTCGTTCGGCGTTACGAAGAACTGAATCTGGCCCGACCCGTCCTGCACCGTCGCGAAGCTCGCCTTGCCCATCACGCGCTTGAGCATCATGCGGCCGGCCACCGACACCTCGACCGGGTTCGCTTCGAGCGCGGCCTTGTCCGAGTCGGCGAATTTCGCCTGCAGGTCGGCTGCGTGGTGCTCGGGCCGGAAATCGTTCGGGTAGGCGACGCCTTGCTCGCGCAGGGCGCGCAGCTTCTCGCGGCGCTCCGCGATGATCTGGTTTTCGTCCGCGGTGACGGCGGGCTGCGTTTGGGTCGGTTCGGTCATGATGGTCGGAATTCGGAGTGGGTGCGGCAACGCAAACGGGGGAAGGGCAAGGGGGCGCGGCCTGGCCAGGCCGCGCCGCGGCGCTTACACGCCCTGTTTGAGGCTCGCGCTGATGAAGTCGTCGAGGTCACCGTCGAGGACGGCTCTCGTGTTGCTCATTTCGACGTTCGTGCGCAGGTCCTTCACGCGGCTCTGGTCGAGCACGTACGAGCGGATCTGATGGCCCCAGCCCACATCGGTCTTGCTCGATTCGAGCTTGTCCTGTTCGGCCTGGCGCTTGCGCATCTCGACTTCGTACAGGCGCGACTTCAGCATTGCCATCGCTTCGGCGCGGTTGCGGTGCTGCGAGCGGTCGTTCTGGCACTGCACGACGATACCGGTCGGCATGTGCGTGATCCGCACCGCGGAGTCGGTCTTGTTGATGTGCTGGCCGCCCGCGCCCGATGCGCGGTACGTGTCGATGCGCAGGTCGGCCGGGTTGATCTCGACCTCGATCGAGTCGTCGATTTCCGGATAGACGAACACCGACGAGAACGACGTGTGGCGGCCGCCCGACGAATCGAACGGCGACTTGCGCACGAGGCGGTGGATGCCCGTTTCGGTGCGCAGGAAGCCGTATGCGTATTCGCCCGAGACCTTGACCGTCGCGTTCTTGATGCCGGCGACGTCGCCGTCGGACTCTTCGAGCACTTCGGCCTTGAAGCCCTTGCGCTCGCAGTAGCGCAGGTACTGGCGCAGCAGCATCGATGCCCAGTCGCACGCCTCGGTACCGCCGGCGCCGGCCTGAATGTCGATGAAGCAGTTGTTCGGGTCGGCCGGGTTCGAGAACATCCGGCGGAACTCGATGTCGCCGACGCGTGCCTCGAGCTTCGCGGCGTCTTCTTCCGACGCGATGAGGGTGTCTTCGTCGCCTTCCTCGCGGGCCAGCTCGAACAGGTCGAGCGCGTCGCGCAGGTCGCCATCAAGCGCGGTGAGCGTCGTGACGACGCCTTCGAGCAGCTTCTTCTCGCGACCGAGCGCCTGGGCGTTCTTCGAATCGTTCCAGACGTTCGGGTCTTCGAGTTCCTTGTTGACTTCGGTCAGACGCGCAGCTTTGGCGTCGTAGTCAAAGATACCCCCGGAGCTCGCCCGCGCGATTGCGCAGGTCGAGCAGGGAGCTTTCGATCGCGTTGAGACGTTCCGCTTCCATGATCGCTCGCTATTCTTGCTTCGTAAAAAAGCGGAATTATAGCCGATCGGCAGGGTTGCCCGGTGACGCAAACGGTGCTCGCACGCGCACCGCGGCCCTGTCCGGCGCGGCGCGCATGCATCGGCGGGCGCCGCGGGCCGGGCGGCCCGCGCTCAGCCGGCCGCGTGTTCGACGATCAGCTGGACGCGCGTGACGCCGTTCCACGTGTCGGCGACGAGCCGGTACGCGACCAGCGCGCTTTCCGGCAGGGGCTCCGTGTGGTTGAACCAGATCGCGTTGAAGCGTTGGCGGCCGCGTGCAAGCTGCAGTTTCAGGTGCTTTTCCTTCACGAGCGACTGGGACACGACGTCGAATTCGCCCGAGAAAAGCGGGGCCGGAAAACCTTGTCCCCAGACGGCCTCGTCGAGCAGCCCGACGAACTGCGGCGTGAAGTAGGCGTCCTCGAGTTCGCCGTCGGTCTCGATCACGCGGGCGAGCGCGTCGTCGGACAGCCATTCGCGCGCGACCGCCTCGAACGCGGCGGCGAAGCGCGGCACGTTCTCGGTGTCGAGCGTGAGGCCGGCCGCCATCGCGTGGCCGCCGAACGCGACGATCAGGTCCGGTTCCCGTTTCGACACGAGGTCGAGTGCGTCGCGCAGGTGGAAGCCCGGGATCGACCGGCCCGAACCCTTGACCCGCTTGCCTTCGTCGTCCGCGTGCGCAAACGTGAACGACGGGCGGTGGAATTTTTCCTTGAGCCGGCCGGCGACGATGCCGATCACGCCCTGGTGCCACTCGGGGTTGAAGAGGGTGATCGTGCACGCGTCGGCCGGGTCGACGTCGGCGAGATCGGCGAGCGCCTGCTGCTGCATGCCGGCCTCGATCTCGCGACGCTCGCGGTTCATCACGTCGAGCTGCTGCGCCAGGTCCCAGGCGCGGCCGATGTCGTCGGTGATCAGGCACTCGATGCCGAGCGACATGTCGGAGAGCCGCCCGGCGGCGTTCAGGCGCGGGCCGAGGCCGAAACCGAGGTCGAAGCCCGATGCCGTGCGCGCCTCGCGCGCGGCGGCGCGGAACAGCGCGGCGACGCCCGGTTGCATGCGGCCGTTGCGGATGCGCTGCAGCCCCTGCGCGACGAGCACGCGGTTGTTGCCGTCGAGCCGCACGACGTCGGCGACGGTGCCGAGCGCGACGAGGTCGAGCAGGCCGTCGAGGCGCGGCTCGGCTTCCTTGCTTGCAAAGGCGCCGCGGCGGCGCAGCTCGGCGCGCAGCGCGAGCAGCACGTAGAACATCACGCCGACGCCGGCGAGGTGCTTGCTCGGGAACGCGCAGCCCGGCTGGTTCGGGTTGACGATCGCGCGTGCGGCGGGCAGTGCGTCGCCGGGCAGGTGGTGATCGGTCACGAGCACGTCGATGCCGCGTGCGTTCGCGGCCTCGACGCCCGCGACGCTCGCGATCCCGTTGTCGACGGTGATCAGCAGGTCGGGCTTGCGCGCGGCGGCGAGTTCGACGATCTCGGGCGTGAGGCCGTAGCCGTATTCGAAGCGGTTCGGCACCAGGTAGTCGATCTGCGCGCCGAACATCCGCAGGCCGCGCACCGCGACCGCGCAAGCGGTCGCGCCGTCGCAGTCGTAGTCGGCGACGACGAGCAGGCGCCGCTTGTCGGCGATCGCGTCGGCGAGCAGCGACGCCGCGTCGGCGCAGCCTTTCAGCTCGGTGGGCGGGACGAGCCGCGCGAGCGCGGTCTCGATGTCGGCGGGGGACTGCACGCCGCGCGACGCGTACAGGCGCGCGAGCACGGGATGCAGGCCGTGGCGCGCGAGCGCTTCGGCGTCGGCGGGCGCGACGGGGCGGGTAACGATCCGGGTCATACGGGGTGTGCTTGTTGTTATTCGAACAGGGAGGCCAGCGCGCGGCGGCGCCAGAACTTGCGCAGGTCTGAGCGCGTCGCACGCAGCGTCACGGAACTCGTGTCGCCGCACAGCGTGAAATCGACGCCCGCCAGTTCGCCGTTCCGCAGCGCGGCGAGGGCCGGCGCGAACCAGTCGCGCTCGAGCGCGGCGAGTCCGTCGTGCCAGCGCGCCCAGTCCTGCTCGATGAACGGGGTGGTCAGCGCCGGCAGTTCGACGAGCGTCGCGCCGTCGGCAGCGGGCAGTGCGCCGAATGCGGCGGGCACGCCCGAGGCGTCGATCCGCGCGGCACGCGCAAGGCCGAGCGCCGCGGGCGATGCGGACAGCACGCGCGCGAACGGCTGGCCGACCGGTTTCAGCGTGCCCTGCGCATGGAACCAGATCGAGTTGACGGCCGGCAGCCCGCGCGCTTCGCGCGCTTCGTTGACCGGGTGCTGGAACCAGGCCATCTGCACTTCGTTCTGCAGCTTCATCCACATCCGCGAGCGTTCGCCCGTATGCGCCTCGTGCGGCAGCCAGATCTCGATGTTGCGGCCGCTCGCGCGCAGCGGCGCGGCGCCGGCGAGCCGGGCGAGCTGCTCGCTCGACAGGTACCAGCGTGACGGGTTCGGCGCTTCGAGCCGTACGCCGAGCTCCTCGATCAGCGGCCGGGCGACCGCGAGCAGCGCGGCCGCGTCGCCGTCGTCGAGCGCAAGGGCCGCCGGATCGACGAGCACCAGGTGATCGTGCGCGATTTCGACGTGCACGGGCTCGACGCAGGCCCAGGCCCGGGTGCCCGGATCGCCGCCGTCCGCCAGCAGCATGTAGGGCGCGAGCGGTGCCTCGTCGGCGGCGTTGCCCTGGGTCGCGCCGAACTGGCGGGCCAGCCAGCGCTCGTGCGGCAGCGTGCGCTGGAAGTCCTCGCCGGCCACGCGCTCGACGAGGCTCGCGCGGGCGAGCAACTTTTCGAGCGCGGGGCTGTCCAGCGTGTGCAGGGACGAGGCCGCATCGGCCGCCGACGGCAGCGCGAACGGAACGAGAAAATGGAGGCGTCGGTCGTGCATGATGGTGCGCATTGTATGGCAAACTGCGCGCGTGATCGGGCCGGCTGACGGCCCGTTCGCGTCCGGCGGCCGTTTTTCGACCGTGCCCGGGCCGGTGTCCGCCACCGGGCGGCGGTCCGGCCGCGGGGCGCCTCCCCGCCGTAACCAGCAGAAAGGATTCGCTTGAAACTTCCGTACGAATGGCAGATCGGCTGGCGCTACACGCGCGCCGGCAAACGCACGACCGGTAACGGCTTCATTTCCTTCATCGCGCTCGTGTCGATGCTCGGGATCGCGCTCGGTGTCGCGGCGCTGATCGTCGTGCTGTCGGTGATGAACGGCTTCCAGAAGGAAGTGCGCGACCGCATGCTGTCGGTGCTCGCGCACGTCGAGGTGTTCTCGCCGACGGGCTCGATGCCCGACTGGCAGCTGACCGCGCAGGAAGCGCGCCGCAATCCGTCGGTGATCGGCGCGGCGCCATACGTCGACGCGCAGGCGCTGCTCACTCGCCAGGACGCGGTGAGCGGCGTGATGCTGCGCGGTGTCGAGCCGACGCTCGAGCCGCAGGTGTCGGACATCGGCAAGGACATGAAGGCCGGCCAGCTCGCCGCGCTCGTGCCGGGCCAGTTCGGCATCGTGCTCGGCGATGCGCTTGCCGGCAACCTCGGCGTGACGGTCGGCGACAAGGTGACGCTCGTCGCGCCGGAGGGTTCGATCACGCCGGCCGGCATGATGCCGCGGCTGAAGCAGTTCACGGTCGTCGGCGTGTTCGAGTCCGGGCACTACGAATACGACAGCACGCTCGCGATGATCAACATCCGCGATGCCGAGGCGCTGTTCCGGATGGCCGCGCCGACCGGTGTGCGGCTGCGGCTGAAGGACATGCAGAAGGCGCCGGACGTGGCGGTCGAGCTGTCGCATACGCTGTCGGGCAGCCTGTACATCCGCGACTGGACCCAACAGAACAAGACGTGGTTCTCGGCCGTGCAGATCGAGAAGCGGATGATGTTCATCATCCTCACGCTGATCATCGCGGTGGCCGCGTTCAACCTCGTGTCGTCGCTCGTGATGACGGTGACCAACAAGCAGGCCGACATCGCGATCCTGCGCACGCTCGGCGCGCAGCCGGGGTCGATCATGAAGATCTTCGTCGTGCAGGGCGTGACGATCGGCTTCGTCGGCACGGCGTCGGGCGTCGCGCTCGGCTGCCTGATCGCATGGAGCATCCCGTGGCTGATCCCGATGATCGAGCACCTGTTCGGTGTGCAGTTCCTGCCGCCGTCCGTGTACTTCATCAGCGAGCTGCCGTCCGAACTCGTCGCGAGCGACGTGATCCGGATCGGGCTGATCGCGTTCGCGCTGTCGGCTGTCGCGACGCTCTATCCGAGCTGGCGCGGCGCGAAGGTGAAGCCGGCGGAGGCCCTTCGCTATGAATGATCGCGCGACCGCATTCGCGGATTCACGACAACACAACAGACAGGATTCGGCAGGTATGCAGGAATACGTGCTTCAGGCGCGCGGAATCACGAAGGCGTTCGTGCAGGGCGGCTTCAACGTGCAGGTGCTCGACAATACCGAGCTGACGGTGCGGCGCGGCGAGAAGCTTGCGGTCGTCGGCGCGTCGGGCTCCGGCAAGAGCACGCTGCTGCACGTGCTGGGCGGGCTCGACGAGCCGAGCGCGGGCGAGGTGTCGCTGCTCGGCAAGCCGTTCACGCAACTCGCCGAGCGCGAGCGCAACGAATTGCGCAACCGTGCGCTCGGTTTCGTCTACCAGTTCCATCACCTGCTGCCCGAGTTCACCGCGCTCGACAACGTCGCGATGCCGCTGCGCATCCGCCGGATGACGACCGAGGCCGCGCGTGCCGAGGCCCAGGCGATGCTCGAGTGCGTCGGTCTCGGGCCGCGGGCGAAGCATCGGCCGGGCGAGCTGTCGGGTGGTGAGCGGCAGCGCGTCGCGATCGCGCGCGCGCTGGTCACGAAGCCCGCGTGCGTGCTTGCCGACGAGCCGACCGGCAACCTCGACGGCACGACGGCCGATACGGTGTTCAACCTGATGCTCGAATTGTCGGAAACGCTCGAAACGAGCTTCGTGATCGTCACGCACGATCCCGATCTCGCCGCGCGCTGCGACCGCATCATGCGGCTGCGCGACGGCGTGCTGCACGAGGAGCCGGCGTTGCCGGTGTAAGTGAACGCCGCTGGCCGGTGCCGGGTTCGTCCCGGCGCGGCGCCAGCGTGCTGGAACATCGCCATGTGGATCGATACGCACTGCCATCTCGATGCCGCCGAGTTCGACGCCGACCGCGATGCGGTCGTACAGGCGGCGCACGCGGCCGGCGTGTCGCGCATCGTGATCCCGAGCGTCGGGCGCGACAACTTCACGACGGTGCGCGAGCTTGCGCAACGCACGCCGGGCGCGGTCTATGCGCTCGGCATCCATCCGATGTACACGCCGCGCGCACGCGACGAGGATCTCGACCTGTTGCGCATGGAAATCGAGGCGAGCCTCGACGATCCGCGCTTCGTCGCGATCGGCGAGATCGGACTCGACTATTTCGTGCCGGGGCTCGACGACGCGCGGCAGCAGTTCTTCTACCAGGGGCAGCTGAAGCTGGCGCGCGAATTCGACCTGCCCGTGCTGTGTCACGTGCGCAAATCGCAGGACCGCGTACTGGCCGGGCTGCGCCGCTTCGGCGTGCGGCGCGGCATCGCGCATGCGTTCAACGGCAGTTTTCAGCAGGCCGAAGCGTATCTCGCGCATGGGCTGCATCTCGGCTTCGGCGGCAACGTGACGTTCACGCGGGCGCTGCAGATCCGCCGGCTCGCGGCGCAGTTGCCGCTCGATGCGATCGTCGTCGAGACGGACGCGCCCGACATCGCGCCCGAATGGGCATACAAATCCCGCAACACGCCCGACCAGGTGCCGCGCATCGGCGACGTGCTCGCCGAACTGCGCGGGATCGACACCGGCGCGCTCTCCCTATGCACTTCGGCTAACGCGCTCGCCGCGCTGCCGCGACTCGCCCTTTCGTCCGCATAATCGTTGCCGGAAGGCGCCGTATTCGCAATGGCGGCGCCGGATCGACGAGGAGGGGCGATGCGCGTGTGGTGGATCGCGTTCGCGCTCGGCGTGGTCGTACTGCAGCGGCAGGCGACGCTGCCGGGTGCGTTCGCATGGACGATCGGTGCGGCCGTGCTCGCGGGCTGCGTGATCCTGGGCGCATGGTGCTTGCGCCGCCGGCGTATGCGCATGACCGTCGCGCTCGGATGGATGCTTTGCGTGCTCGCGGCCTGCGTCGCCGGATTCGGCTACGCGGCCGCACGGGCCGAATGGCGGCTGGGCGACAGCCTGCCCGTCGAGTGGGAAGGGCGCGACATCGTCGTCACCGGTGTGATCCGGGGGCTGCCCGTAGTCGACGACACCGGTGCGCGGCTGCTGTTCGCGGTCGAGTCGAACGATGCGGGGCTGGCCCGTTTCCCGCCGTTGATCCGTCTGTCGTGGCGCGCGTATGACGCGGCCGCGACGCGCGACGCGCTGCCCGATCTGCGCGCCGCGCAGCGCTGGCGTTTCGTCGTGCGCCTGAAGCGCCCGCATGCGGAATCCAATCCCGGCGTGCGCGACAGCGAGGCGGCCTGGCTTGCCGCGGGCATTCGCGCCGTCGGTTACGTCAGCGCGCCCCGGCGGGCGGTATTACTCGATGCGCGCGCGTCGGGATGGCGTGCATCGATCGATCGGCTGCGCGACGTGCTGCGCTCGCGTATCGGCGAGACGCTTGGCGGCGACGCCGGCCATCGCGGCATCGTCGCCGCGCTCGCGATCGGCGACCAGTCGGGCATCGGCGACGACGACTGGCGCGTGCTGCGCAACACGGGCACCAGCCACCTCGTCGCGATCTCCGGCCTGCATGTCGGGCTCGTCGGCGCGATCGCGGGCGGGCTCGTATCGATGGTCTGGCGCCGTCTGCGGTGGCGCGCGCGGGCCGCGCCGCTCGTGTTGCCGGCGCCGTACGCGGCCGCGCTCGCCGCCTTGGTGGCCGCGGCCGGTTATGCGGCGCTCGCCGGCTTCAACGTGCCGGCGCAGCGCGCGTGGTGGATGATCGCGGGCGGCGGCATCGCGTATCTGGCCGGACGCAGCGTCCCAACGTCGGCGGTGCTGTGCGCGGCGCTCGGCGGTGTCCTGCTCGCCGATCCGTGGGCGGTGCTGTCGGCCGGGTTCTGGTTGTCGTTCGGTGCGGTTGCCGTGATCCTGCTGGCGGTTGCCGGCTGGCGCGCCGCGCGCGAGGCCGATGCGGAAGGCGATGACGGTGACGAAGGCGACGGCCCGGCCGGCTTGTCCAGCCGGTTGCGCGCGTGGGGTGCACGCGCCGGGCGTCGCATCGCCGAGGCCACGCGCGTGCAGTACGCGGTGACGATCGGCCTCGCGCCACTGACGGCCGCCTGGTTTGCGCAGATATCGCTGTCGGGCCCGTTCGGCAATGCGTTCGCGATTCCCTGGGTCAGCTCGGTCGTGACGCCGGTCGTGCTGGCCGGCATCGCGCTGCCGGCGCCGTTCGACGCCTATGCGTTCCGGCTTGCGCACGCGGCGCTCGAACCGATGATGACGTTATTGGGATACCTCGCCGACTGGCCGGCCGGCGTGTTCTGGTTGCGCATGCCCGACTGGCCGGTGCTGGCGCTGGCCTGCGTGGGCGTCGCATGGGCGCTGATGCCGCGCGGCTGGCCGCTGCGCTGGGCTGCGCCGCTCACGTGGCTGCCGCTCGTCGCGCCGGCAGCCGATGCGCCGCCGCCGGGCGGTTTCCGGCTGACCGTGCTCGACGTCGGGCAGGGCGCGTCGGTGCTGGTGGAGACCGCCCGACGGACCTTGCTGTTCGACGCGGGACCGGGCGCGGAGTCGACGCATGCCGGTGCGCGGATCGTCGCGCCGGCATTGCGCTCGCGAGGCATCGCGGTGGTCGATTCGCTCGTGCTCAGTCACGCGCACGCCGATCACGCGGGCGGCGCACCGGCCGTCTATGCGGCTGCCGACGTGCGCCAGCTGCTGGCGGGCATTCCGCCGACGAGCGGGCTGTGGCGCGATGCGACGGCCGCCGGCGTTGCCGACCGGCTGCCGTGCGCGGCCGGGCAGCGCTGGACCTGGGACGGCGTGGTGTTCACGATGCTCTGGCCATCGGGCGGTCCGGGCGCGGGTTCGTCGAACGGGCAGTCCTGCGTGCTGCGCATCGACGCGGGCGGGACGTCCGCGCTGCTGACGGGCGACATCGAAGCGCCCGTCGAACGCCAACTCGTGGGCACTGCGCGCGACATGCTGGCCGCGCAGATCCTGGTCGTTCCGCACCACGGCAGCCGCACGTCGTCGGTCGAGCCTTTCCTCGATTCGGTCGGGCCGCGCGTCGCGGTATTTCCTGTAGGCTATCGCAATCGTTTCGGGCATCCGCACCGGGCGGTTCTCGCACGTTACGAGGCGCGCGGGATTCCGCTGCCGCGCACCGATCGCGACGGCGCCGTGCGGTTCGACGTCGCGCCGGCCGACGGCGGGTTTGCCTTCGAGCGTCATCGCGACGTCCGGCGGCGATACTGGATGGATCGGTGATCGCGGCAAGGGCCGCGTCAATTCCGGTCGACAAGGGAGACATCGGCGTTTGAAGGACATCCTCCATTTCTCGCATGCGAACGGCTTTCCGGCGTCGACGTACCGCACGATCTTCGCCGAACTGGCCGACGACTACGAGCTGCGCTACATCGAACGGATCGGCCACGACCGACGCTACCCGGTGACGCGCGACTGGCCGCATCTCGTCGAGCAACTGCTCGACGACATCGGCAGCCGCTACGAGCGTCCCGTCTGGCTCGTCGGCCATTCGCTCGGCGGCTACCTGTCGCTGATGGCTGCGCTGAAGAAGCCTCAATGGGTGCGCGGCGTCGTGATGATCGATTCGCCGATCATCGCGGGTTGGCGCGCCGGCGCATTGCGTGCGAGCCAGTGGGCGGGGCTCGACGAGCGGCTGTCGCCGGCCGCCGCGACGCGTAACCGGCGCACGCGCTGGACGAGCCGCGACGAAGTGTGGCGGCACTTCCGCGAGAAGCCCGCGTTCGCGCGCTGGGACGAGCGGATGCTCGCCGACTATATCGACTACGGGATCCCGCAGGCCGGGGCCGACGGCGAGCGGGCGCTCGCGTTCGACCGGCAGGTCGAATACCTGATCTACCGGACGCTGCCGCACACGCTCGGCCCGAGGCTCGCGCACGGCGCGCCGGTGCCGCTCGGTTTTCTCGCCGGCACGCGTTCGCGCGAGGTGCGCCAGGTCGGGCTCGATGCGACGCGCCGCGCGGCGCGCGGCCGCGTCGAATGGCTGGAAGGCAGCCACCTGTTCCCGATGGAGCGGCCGCTCGAGACGGCCCGCGCATTGCAGCGGATGCTGAATTCGCTGAAGGCGGCCGAGGGCGACATGTCGCAGGGCGGCGCCCCGCTCGCGAAGCGCGCCTGACCCCGGGCAGGGTGACCGGGCCGCGCCGCCAGTGCGTGCGGCTGCGCCGGCCGGCGGTGGGGGCTTCGCCCCGGCGCCCACGGCTGGTGCGGGGCGGCGCGAAAGGGCGCGATCATCGAGTCAATTGCTGAGAGAAGGGCGGGCTTTACGGTATAATCCGTTTTTCCCGCGAGCATTCAGCGATGACCAAATATGTTTTCGTCACCGGCGGCGTAGTTTCTTCCCTCGGCAAGGGTATTGCCGCCGCCTCCCTCGCCGCGATCCTAGAATCGCGCGGTCTGAAAGTCACCCTCCTCAAACTCGATCCCTACATCAACGTCGACCCCGGCACGATGAGCCCGTTCCAGCACGGCGAAGTGTTCGTGACGGAAGACGGAGCGGAGACCGACCTCGACCTCGGCCACTATGAGCGCTTCATCAGCACGAAGATGCGCAAGGCCAACAACTTCACGACCGGCCAGATCTACGAATCGGTGATCCGCAAGGAGCGCCGCGGCGACTATCTCGGCAAGACCGTGCAGGTGATTCCGCACATCACGAACGAAATCCAGGCGTTCATCGAGCGCGGGGCGGCATCGGCCACCTGCGGCGAGCCGGATGTCGCGATCGTCGAGATCGGCGGCACGGTCGGCGATATCGAATCGCTGCCGTTCCTTGAAGCCGCGCGCCAGATGAGCCTGCGCCTCGGCCGCAACAGCGCGTGCTTCGTGCACCTGACGCTGGTGCCGTACGTCGCGACCGCCGGCGAGCTGAAGACGAAGCCGACCCAGCACAGCGTGCAGAAGCTGCGTGAGATCGGCATCCTGCCGCACGTGCTGCTGTGCCGTGCGGACCGCCGCATTCCGGACGACGAATCGAAGAAGATCTCGATGTTCTCGAACGTGCCGGAAGACGCCGTGATCTCGGTGTGGGACGCCGACAGCATCTACAAGATTCCGCAGATGCTGCACGACCAGGGCCTCGACCGGATCATCTGCGAGGAACTGAAGCTGTCGCCGAAGGACGCCGACCTGAGCATGTGGTCGGAGCTCGTCGAGAAGCTCGAGAACCCGAAGCACGAAGTGACGATCGGCATGGTCGGCAAGTACGTCGACCTGACCGAGTCGTACAAGTCGCTGATCGAGGCGCTGCGCCACGCATCGCTGCATACGTCGACCAAGGTCAACATCGAATACATCGACTCGGAAGAGATCGAGTCGAACGGTGTCGACAGCCTGAAGCACCTCGACGCCGTGCTGGTGCCGGGCGGTTTCGGCCGTCGCGGCACGGAAGGCAAGATCGCGGCGATCCGCTATGCGCGTGAAGCCAAGGTGCCGTATCTCGGCATCTGCCTCGGCATGCAGCTCGCGGTGATCGAATTCGCACGCGACGTCGTCGGCCTGAAGCAGGCGAACAGCACGGAATTCGAGCCGGACACGCCGGAGCGCGTGGTCGCGCTGATCACCGAGTGGTATGACCGCGACGGCAAGGTCGAGACGCGCACCGAGGAATCCGACCTCGGCGGCACGATGCGCCTCGGTTCGCAGCGCTGCCCGATCAAGCCGGGCACGATGGCCGAAGAAATCTATGGCAAGGACGTGAACGAACGCCATCGCCACCGTTATGAAGTCAATAACCGCTTCGTGCCCCAGCTCGAAGCCGGCGGCCTTATCATCAGCGCCCGTACCCCGAGCGAGGATCTGCCGGAAATGATGGAGCTGCCGCGTTCGATGCACCCGTGGTTCGTCGGCGTCCAGTTCCACCCGGAATTCACGTCCACGCCGCGTGACGGTCACCCCCTCTTCAAGTCGTTCGTCGAAGCCGCGCTCGCCAACAAGCAAGCGCGCGGAGTGCAAGCATGAAGCTGTGCGATTTCGAGGTCGGTCTCGACAAGCCTTTCTTCCTGATCGCGGGTACCTGCGTCGTTGAATCGGAGCAAATGACGATCGACACGGCAGGCCGCCTGAAGGAAATCTGCGCGAAGCTGAACGTTCCGTTCATCTACAAGTCGTCCTACGACAAGGCGAACCGCAGCTCGGGCAAGTCGTTTCGTGGCCTCGGAATGGACGAGGGCCTGCGGATCCTGTCCGAGGTGAAGCGCCAGCTCGGCCTGCCGGTGCTGACCGACGTGCATTCGATCGACGAGATCGAGCAGGTCGCGTCGGTCGTCGACGTGCTGCAGACGCCCGCGTTCCTGTGCCGCCAGACCGATTTCATCCAGGCGTGCGCGCGCTCGGGCAAGCCCGTCAACATCAAGAAGGGCCAGTTCCTCGCGCCGCACGACATGAAGAACGTGATCGACAAGGCGCGCGACGCCGCACGTGAAGCGGGGCTGTCGGAAGACCGCTTCATGGCGTGCGAGCGCGGTGTCTCGTTCGGCTACAACAATCTCGTGTCGGACATGCGTTCGCTCGCGATCATGCGCGAGACGAGCGCCCCGGTCGTGTTCGACGCGACCCACTCGGTGCAGTTGCCGGGCGGGCAGGGCACGAGCTCGGGCGGCCAGCGCGAATTCGTGCCGGTGCTTGCCCGTGCGGCAGTCGCGACGGGCGTCGCGGGCCTCTTCATGGAAACGCACCCGAATCCGGCCGAGGCAAAATCGGACGGCCCGAACGCGGTACCGCTGAACCGGATGAGCGCGCTGCTGGAGACCCTCGTCACGCTCGACCAGGCGGTGAAGCGCCATCCGTTTCTGGAAAACGATTTCAATTAAAGATCGAATGAACCTTGCGACGGTTTCGCGCGTCAGTAGCGAAAGCGGTTCAGGCGCGTGCGCCGTCGCAGTTTGAAGAATCCATCGTCATTCTCAGAGGAAACCCATGAGTGCAATCGTAGATATCATCGGCCGCGAGATTCTGGATTCGCGCGGCAACCCCACCGTCGAATGCGACGTGCTGCTCGAATCGGGCACGATGGGCCGCGCGGCCGTGCCGTCGGGCGCGTCCACCGGCTCGCGTGAAGCGATCGAACTGCGCGACGGCGAAGCCGGCCGCTACAACGGCAAGGGCGTGCTGAAGGCGGTCGAGCACATCAACACCGAAATCTCCGAAGCCATCATGGGCCTCGACGCGTCGGAACAGGCGTTCCTCGACAAGACGCTGCTCGAGCTGGACGGCACCGACAACAAGTCGCGCCTCGGCGCGAACGCGATGCTGGCCGTGTCGATGGCCGTCGCGAAGGCAGCGGCTGAAGAGGCCGGCCTGCCGCTGTACCGCTATTTCGGCGGTTCGGGCGCGATGCAGCTGCCGGTGCCGATGATGAACATCGTCAACGGCGGCGCGCATGCGAACAACAGCCTCGACATCCAGGAATTCATGATCGTCCCGGTGAGCCAGCCGACGTTCCGTGAAGCCCTGCGTTGCGGCGCGGAAGTGTTCCACGCACTGAAGAAGATCCTGAGCGACCGCGGCATGAGCACGGCAGTCGGCGACGAAGGCGGCTTCGCGCCGAACTTCGGCAGCAACGACGAGTGCCTGTCGACGATCCTGCAGGCGATCGAGAAGGCCGGCTACCGCGCGGGCGAAGACGTGCTGCTCGCGCTCGACTGCGCGGCATCCGAGTTCTATCACGACGGCAAGTACCAGCTCGCGGGCGAAGGCCTGCAACTGTCGTCGGCCGAATTCACCGACTACCTCGCGACGCTCGCCGACAAGTTCCCGATCGTGTCGATCGAGGACGGCATGCACGAAAGCGACTGGGAAGGCTGGAAGCTGCTGACCGACCGCCTCGGCAAGAAGGTGCAGCTGGTCGGCGACGACCTGTTCGTCACGAACACGCGCATCCTGAAGGAAGGCATCGAGAAGGGCATCGCGAACTCGATCCTCATCAAGATCAACCAGATCGGTACGCTGACCGAAACGTTCGCGGCCATCGAAATGGCGAAGCGCGCAGGCTACACGGCCGTGATCTCGCACCGCTCGGGCGAAACGGAAGATTCGACGATCGCGGATATCGCGGTCGGCCTGAACGCCGGTCAGATCAAGACGGGTTCGCTGTCGCGCAGCGACCGTATCTCGAAGTACAACCAGCTGCTGCGCATCGAGGAAGATCTCGGCGACATCGCGAGCTACCCGGGTAAATCGGCTTTCTATAACCTGCGCTAACGCGCTACTATCGGGTTCGTCATCTCGACGCCGCTCTGTGCCTGTGCGCGGAGCGGCGCTTCTTATATCTGCGTCTCTTACATGCGGCTTGTCACTGTCGTCCTGATTGCCTTGCTGGCGCTCATTCAGTACCCCCTATGGTGGGGACACGGCGGCTGGCTGCGGGTGCATGAATTGCGTCAGCAGCTCGACGACCAGCTCCAGAAGAATGCGGACGAGAAGCTGCGCAACGAGCGCACTGCCGGCGAAGTGCAGGATCTGCAGAGCGGCACCGCGGCCATCGAGGAGCGCGCGCGCTACGAGATGGGCATGGTGAAGGACGGCGAGGTTTTCGTGCAGTTCGTGTCGCCGAATGCACCGGCCGCGCCGCTGAACAACACGCCGTCGAATACGTCGACCCGCGGCGCCGTGTCCGCGGCGCCGGTGCGCGTCGTGCCGAATCCGCAGTCGATCGCGAAGCCGTCGCGGCATCATGGCGGCGACAAGGGCAAGGCCGCGCATCACTGACCACGATCGTTCGAACCCATTGGAAAAGCGCGGGAAATGCCGCGCTTTTTTATTTCCTGCCGGTAGTCAATCGGCTGGGCGACGGATGCTCACCACCACCATCCCGGGTAGCCGTAGCTGACACCCGTACCCCAGCGATTGCCCCATCCGCCGTAATACCCGCCGTAGACCGTCACGGGCGGCGGCGAGTAATAGGCCCACGCGCGCGCGGCTGCCTCGGCTGCCATCGCGCTGTTCTGTTCGCGCAGCACCTGCTGGTCGATCTCGTCATAACGCTTGCGTTCGGCGCTCGACAGCGCGGGCGGCTGGCCGCCCGACGCGCCGGGTTCGGGCAGGCGGCTCAGGATCGTGGAGGTCGGCGGCGGCATCGCGCAGCCGGCAAGCGCGAGCGTGCAGGCGGCAACGCTCGTCAGGACGACGGTACGAAACGGGAGACGAAACGGGAGAGGAAGCGGGCGATTCATGTGTTTCTCCTGCAGCGCGCCGACGACGGGAAGCGGCTTGCGCCGAAGTGCGCGACTTCGGCGCGCGAGCCTTGCGTGCGACGCTCGTGCGTCATTATGCGCCCGTGCCCGGACGGCGGGCATCGGGGCGCCGCTCAGTGACGCTGTTCGGTCGCGGGTGCGATGCCCGTCTCGACGCCGGGTGCCGCGAACAGCTGCGCGACGTCGACCGGATCGAATTCATAGCGCTGATTGCAGAACTCGCAATGGATCTCGACGTGGCCACGCTCGACGATCACGCTGTCGACTTCTTCGCGGCCGAGCATGCGCAGCATCGCACCGACCTTCTCGCGCGAGCACGAGCACTGGAAGCGCGTGCCGGCCGGCTCGAAGTGCTGCACGTTTTCCTGCCAGAACAGCCGGCGGAACACGACTTCCGGTTCGACCTCGAGCAGTTCCTTGGCGGACAGCGTGCCGCCGAGCGTGCAGACGCGTTCCCACGTATCGGTATCGGTTTCGGCGTTGCGCGGCACGATGCCGCCGTCGCCCGGCAGCTTTTGCAGCAGCATGCCGACCGCGCGGTCGCGATCGGCCGCGAGCCACATCCGCGTGTCGAGCTGCTCCGAGTGATGCATGTAGTGCTCGAGCACCTGCGAGACGGATTCGAGCGGGCCGTCGACGCCGTTCAGCGGCACGATGCCCTGGTACGGCTGCTGGCCCGGCAGCTTGTCGGCCGGGTCGAGCGTGATCACGCAACGGCCGTGACCGCTCGCATTGACGAGCGATGCGAAGCTCGTGTCGTCGCCGATCGTCTGGGCGGCGTCGCCGGCGAACTTCGCGGTGGCCCGCATCGACAGATCCGAACTGCACTGGACGACCAGCATCTGGACCGGCCCGTCGCCGAAGATCTGCATGATCAGGGTGCCGTTGAATTTCAGGTTCGCGGACAGCAGCGCGCATGCGGCCATCATCTCGCCGAGCACCGTGCGCACGGGGGCCGGGTAGTCGCGGCGGGAGAGCACTTCCTGCCACGTATTGCGCAGCGAAACGATCTCGCCGCGCACGGGCGCCGCATTGAACATGAATTTCTGTAACTGGTCGCTCACTCTTCTTCCTTGAAATCCGTGCGAATCATCCGATTCGCACGAGTTGCTCCTTGAAATGCGCACGCCGCTCGACGTACGTCTTCGCGTTCGTGCGCAGCCGCGCGATGTCTTCCGCCGTCAGCTCGCGCACGACTTTCGCCGGTGCGCCGAGAATCAGCGAATTGTCCGGGAACGTCTTGCCTTCCGTCACGACCGCGCCGGCACCAACCAGACAGTTGCGGCCGATCACCGCTCCATTCAAGACCACCGCCTGAATCCCGACCAGCGACCCTTCGCCGATCGTGCAGCCGTGCAGCATGGCCTGGTGCCCGATCGTCACGTTTTCGGCAATCGTCAGCGGAAAGCCCGGGTCCGTATGCAGTACCGCGCCTTCCTGGACGTTGCTGCCCGCGCCGACGGTAATCGTCTCGTTGTCGCCGCGAATCGTCGCACCGAACCAGACGCTCGCGTTCTCCTCGAGCACGACCTTGCCGATGATGGCCGACGTATCGGCGACGAATACGCTTTCGTGGATCGTCGGGGCCGTATCGCCCAGCTTGTAGATCGTCACGGAGTCTCCTTGTCTCTTCGATGATGGGCGCCGGTAGAATGGCGCGTCCGGTTTGCCCGGCGCGTTCGCATTGCGCCGCGGAACAATCGCCTATTGTAAACCGTCGCGTGCGTGCGCTCCCGCGATGCGCGCGCAGGGTGTCCCCGTTTATGAGCATGGAGTCTTCTTCTTTCGGCGAGGCGCGTGCCTGCGTGCGCCGCGCCGCGTTTGCCGCACTGCGTGACGCAGAACCCGCGGCCAAGGCCGCACAGGTGCGCTCGCTCCACGATGCGCTGCTGGCCGGGCGGGCGACGATCGCGCCATCGCTCGAATTGCCCGAGCCGGCCGACCTGCCGGGGCGCCCGGCGCGCCCGCCGCTCGTCGAGCCGCGCCAGCTCGAGCGACGCAGCATGCGTTCGCCCGAAGGGCGCGCCGTGCTGCTGCACGCGCTGGCCCATATCGAGTTCAACGCGATCAACCTGGCGCTCGACGCCGTCTGGCGCTTCGCGGGCCTGCCGAACGCGTTCTACTCGGACTGGCTGAAGGTGGCGGCCGAGGAGGCGTACCACTTCACGCTGCTGTCCGAGCGCCTGGCGGCATTCGGGCATGCGTACGGCGATTTTCCCGCGCACAACGGCCTGTGGGAGATGTGCGAGCGAACCAAGGGCGACGTGCTGGCGCGCATGGCGCTCGTGCCGCGTACGCTCGAGGCCCGCGGGCTCGACGCATCGCCGCCGATTCGCGCGCGGCTCGTACAGGCGGGCGACGAGGCGTCGGCCGCAATCCTCGACGTGATCCTGCGCGACGAAATCGGCCACGTCGCGATCGGCAACCGCTGGTTCCGGCATCTGTGCGACGAAGCCGGCCGCGATCCCGTGCCGACCTACCGGCAGCTCGCCGAGCAATACCATGCCCCGCGGCTGCGTGGCCCGTTCAATTTCGACGCACGCCGCGATGCCGGATTCGAGCAGGCCGAACTCGACGAACTGGCCGCGCAGGACGGGGCGGACGGAAGCGCGCCGCGCTGACCCGCTCGGGTTCGGCTGCGTTTCGACCACCGCCGGCTGTTCAGGACACCGGGCAGATGGCACACCCCGGTGGCCCATGCACGCCGGCACCGCTAGAGCGGCGCCTCGACTGCCGGACGCCGGAAAGAAAGCGCCGCCGCTATAATCGAACGACCATTCTTTTTTTTTGAGCGGCTGCGATGAGTGCCTCGAGTTCTGTTTCCGATTTCGTCATGGTGCGCGGCGTCCAGCTGCATGTCCGGCGCTGGGGCCGGCCCGATGCGCCGATGCTGTTCATGCTGCATGGCTGGATGGACGTCGCGGCGTCGTTCCAGTTCGTCGTCGACGCGCTCGCGGGCGACTGGCAGGTGATCGCGCCCGATGCGCGCGGCTTCGGGCTGTCAGACTGGCCGGTTGCGCGGCAGGGTGGCGGCCACTACTGGTTCCACGAATACCTGGGCGACCTCGATGCGCTCGTCGACCACTATGCGCCGGCCGGCGAAGTCAACCTGGTCGGGCACAGCATGGGCGCGAACGTCGTGTGCCTGTATGCCGGCGCACGGCCGGAGCGCGTGCGGCGCGTGGTCGATCTCGAGGGTTTCGGGCTCGCGCCCGCGCGGGCCGAGCAGGCGCCGCGCCGGCTGCGCGGCTGGCTCGACGAGCTGCGCGAACCGCCCGCGCTGCGCCCTTATGCATCACTCGACGACGTGGCGGCGCGCCTGATCAAGACCAATCCGCGGCTCGCCCCGCGCCGTGCCGCGTTCGTCGCCGAGCACTGGTCGAAGCGCGGCGACGACGGCCTCTACCACCTGCTGGCCGACCCCGCTCACAAGATGCCGGGTCCGCTGCTGTACCGGCTCGACGAAGTGATGGCTACCTGGGCGCAGGTGCGTGCGAAGGTGCTGCACGTCGAGGCCGTCAACTCGCCGACGCTCGCACACATCGCCGGCGACATCCCGCTGCCGGAATTCAAGGCGCGTTTCAACGCGTTTCCCGACTGGCGCGAGAAGCTCGTCGAGGATGCCGGCCACATGGTGCATCACGACCAGCCCGAGCAGATCGCGGCGCTGATCGAGGCGTTCTGCGCGTAAGCCGTGCAGCGGCAGCGGCGGGGCAGGCGGGCGGCGCAATTGCCGCGTTGCAGTAGAATGAAGCCTTACCTGCCATGCCGACAATGAACGCCGATCTCCACTGCCATTCCAATGTTTCCGACGGGTTGCTGTCGCCTGCCGACGTCGCGCGCCGCGCCCATGCGGGCGGCGTGACCCTGTGGGCGCTGACCGACCACGATGAAATCGGCGGCCAGGCGGCGGCGCGCAGCGAGGCGGAAGCGCTCGGCATGCGCTACCTGAGTGGCGTCGAGATTTCGGTCACGTGGGCGTCGCGTACCGTGCACATCGTCGGCCTGAACATCGATCCCGCGAACCCGGCGCTGGTCGACGGCCTGTACCGCACGCGCCACGGCCGCGCGGCGCGCGCAGTGGCGATCGGCGAGCAGCTCGCCACGCTCGGCATTCCCGGCGCGTACGAAGGCGCGCTGAAGTACGTCTCGAATCCGGACCTGATCTCGCGCACGCATTTCGCACGCTTTCTCGTCGAGAACGGCCACGCCGAATCGACGTCCGACGTGTTCGACCGTCTGCTCGGCGACGGCAAGCCCGGTTTCGTCCCGCATCGCTGGGCATCGCT
Source organism: Burkholderia sp. COPS (assembly GCF_019425585.1). Classification (NCBI taxonomy): domain Bacteria; kingdom Pseudomonadati; phylum Pseudomonadota; class Betaproteobacteria; order Burkholderiales; family Burkholderiaceae; genus Burkholderia; species Burkholderia sp. COPS. Next base: position 76,140 of record NZ_WIXR01000015.1, read on the forward strand.
GTCCGACGCGGTCGGCTGGATCCGTACGGCGGGCGGCGAGGCCGTGGTCGCGCACCCGGGCCGCTACCGCTACACGCCGGTCGAATTCGACGCATTCTTCGGTGAATTCATCGATCTGGGCGGCCGTGCGATCGAAGTCATCACGGGCAGTCATACGCCCGACCAGTACCGCGAATACGCGGATGTTGCGCGCCGCTTCGGCTTCGAAGTGTCGCGTGGCTCGGATTTCCACGCGCCGGGCGAGGGCCGCGTCGAGCTCGGCAGCCTGCCGCCGTTGCCGTCCGATCTCACGCCGGTCTGGGAACGCTGGCTCTGACGCCGGGCGGCTGACCGCCGCCCGTGCCGCCATCATGCGTTGCCGATTCTTCCCTCTTTACGTACCCCCATGTCCCAGTTCTTCAGGATTCATCCGGATAATCCGCAGCCGCGCCTGATCAAGCAGGCCGTGGAGATCGTCAGCAAGGGCGGCGTGATCGCGATGCCGACCGATTCGAGCTATGCGCTCGCGTGCCATCTCGACGACAAGGACGCGGTCGAGCGGGTGCGCCGGATTCGCGGCCTCGACGAGAAGCAGCACCTGTCGCTGCTCGTGCGCGACCTGTCGGAGCTCGCCAACTTCGCGATGGTCGACAACCGCCAGTACCGCCAGATCAAGTCGGTGACGCCCGGCCCGTACGTGTTCATCCTGCAGGCGACCAAGGAAGTGCCGCGCCGGCTGTCGCATCCGTCGCGCAAGACGATCGGGTTGCGCGTGCCCGATCACGCGATCACGCTCGCGTTGCTGGAGTCGCTCGGCCAGCCGCTGCTCGGCACGACGCTGATCCTGCCGCCGGACGACGAGCCGCTCAACGATCCCGAAGACATTCGCGCGCGGCTCGAGAAACAGGTCGATCTCGTGATCGACGGTGGCGCGTGCCCGCGCGAGCCGTCGACGGTGATCGACCTCACCGGCGACGAGCCCGAGCTCGTGCGTGCGGGGCGCGGCGCGCTCGAGCCGTTCGGCCTCTCGGCGCCGTAAGCGCGCCGTTCCATTTTTTGCGCGAGTGCGCTTGTTACAATAACGCGATATGGATGCTTCCCTGATACAGACCATCGCCGTCTACGCGCTGCCCGTGATCTTCGCGATCACGCTGCACGAGGCCGCGCACGGCTACGCCGCCCGCCTGCTCGGCGACAACACCGCCTACATGATGGGGCGCGTATCGTTCAACCCGATGCGCCACATCGATCCGCTCGGCACGATCGCGATCCCGCTCGCGATGTATTTCCTGACGGGCGGCGCGTTCCTGTTCGGCTATGCGAAGCCGGTGCCGGTATCGTTCGGCAACCTGCGCGATCCGCGCTGGGGCAGCCTGTGGGTATCGCTCGCGGGGCCGGCCTGCAACTTCGTGCAGGCGCTGATCTGGGGCGTGCTGACGCTCGTGCTGCCGGCCGTCGGCATCGACGAGCCGTTCTTCACGCGGATGGCGTTTGCCGGCGTCAGCGCGAACCTCGTGCTGGGCGTGCTGAACCTGTTTCCGCTGCCGCCGCTCGACGGCGGCCGCATCCTGGCGGCGCTGCTGCCCACGAAACAATCGATCGCGCTGTCGCGCATCGAGCCGTACGGTTTCATCATCGTCCTCGTGCTGGTCGCGACGGGCGTGCTGACGAACTTCTGGCTGCGCCCGCTCGTCAACGTCGGCTACGCCGTCCTGAGCGCCATCCTGTCTCCATTCGCCTCGCTTTTCTAACGACAACCATGTTCCCTGAACGTATTTTCTCCGGCATGCGACCCACCGGGTCGCTGCACCTCGGTCATTACCACGGCGTGCTGAAAAACTGGGTGAAGCTGCAGTCCGAGTACCCGTGCTTCTTCTGCGTCGTCGACTGGCATGCGCTGACGACGCACTACGAGACTCCCGAGGTCATCGAGAAGAACGTGTGGGACGTGCTGATCGACTGGCTGGCGTCCGGCATCGATCCGGCCCAGGCGACGCTGTTCATCCAGAGCAAGGTGCCCGAACATGCCGAACTCGCGCTGCTGCTCGGCATGAGCACGCCGCTCGGCTGGCTCGAACGCGTGCCGACCTACAAGGAGCAGATGGAGAAGCTGAAGGACAAGGACCTGTCGACCTACGGTTTCCTCGGCTACCCGGTGCTGATGGCAGCCGACATCCTGCTGTATCGCGGCTCGCTCGTGCCGGTCGGTGAAGACCAGGTGCCGCACGTCGAGATGACGCGCGAGATCGCGCGCCGCTTCAACTACCTGTACGGCCGCGAGCCGGGCTTCGAGGAGAAGGCGCTCGATGCCGCGAAGAAACTCGGCGGCAAGCGCGCGAAGCTCTATCACGAGCTGCGCAATGCATACCAGCAGGAGGGCGACGACGAGGCGCTCGAACAGGCGCGCGCGATGCTGCAGGAATCGCAGAGTCTGTCGATGAGCGACCGCGAGCGCCTGTTCGGCTATCTCGAAGGCGCGCGCAAGATCATCCTCGTCGAGCCGCAGGCGCTCCTCACCGAAGCATCGCGGATGCCGGGTCTCGACGGGCAGAAGATGTCCAAGTCGTACGGCAACACGATCGGGCTGCGTGAAGACGCCGAGACGATCACGAAGAAGGTCCGCACGATGCCGACCGATCCCGCGCGCGTGCGCCGCACCGATCCGGGCGATCCCGACAAGTGCCCGGTGTGGCAACTGCACCAGGTCTATACGGACGAAGCGACGCACGACTGGGTGCAGAAGGGCTGTCGTTCGGCGGGCATCGGCTGCCTCGATTGCAAGCAGCCGGTCGTCGAAGGCATCCTGCGCGAGCAGCAGCCGATGCTCGAGCGTGCGCAGAAGTACATGGACGATCCGTCGCTGCTGCGCGCGATCGTCGCGGACGGTTGCGACAAGGCACGCAAGTACGCGACGGAAACGATGCGCGACGTGCGCGACGCGATGGGCCTGTCGTACAACTGATCGACCGCATGAGCGCATCCGTCATCGCCGCCGCGGGCGGCCACGTCGCCCAGGCCGAGCCGTCGCGCTGGGTCGCGCAATGGTCGCGGCTCGTGCCGGCAGGCGGCGCGGTGCTGGATGTCGCCGCCGGCGGCGGCCGCCATGCGCGCTGGTTCGCGTCGCGCGGGCATCCGGTCGTCGCACTCGACCGCGACCCGGTCGCGCTGGCCGCGTTGCGTGCGATTCCGGGCGTCGACGCCCGTGACGCCGATCTCGAAGGCGCGCCGTGGCCATTGCCGGCCGGCGAGCAGTTTTCGGCAGTGATCGTCACCCATTATCTGCATCGTCCGCTCTGGCCCCATCTGCTCGATGCGGTGGCGCCGGGCGGAGTGCTCATCTACGAAACCTTCGCGCAAGGAAACGAATCGGTCGGTAAACCGTCCAACCCCGCGTTCCTGCTCGCCCCGGGCGAGCTGCTGGACGCCGTGCACGGCCGCCTGCGGGTGGTTGCGTACGAGGACGGGTTCGTTGCCGCGCCGCGCGAGGCGTTCGTCCAGCGTCTCTGCGCAGTGCGCGAGGGCGCGACCCCGAAGGCGGGGGCGGGAATTCCACGTTACGAACTGCCCGGCTAATCCGCTACAATCTCAACGTTTACCGGTACATAATCTCAATCGCGTTTCATGGCTAACGGCACCCAAGACGGCATTCAAATCCGCGGCAGCATCCCCGCGATCGTCACCCCGATGCTCGAAGACGGCAGTCTCGACCTGCCGGCGTTTCGCAAACTGATCGACTGGCATATCGCGGAAGGCACCGATGCGCTCGTCGTGGTCGGTACGAGCGGCGAGTCGGCAACGCTCAACGTCGAAGAGCACATCCTGATGATCCGCACGGCGGTCGAGCATGCGGCGAAACGCATCCCGATCATCGCGGGCGCGGGCGGCAACTCGACCGCCGAGGCGATCGAGCTGACGAAGCACGCGAAAGCCGTCGGCGCGGACGCGACGCTGCAGGTCGTGCCGTACTACAACAAGCCGACGCAGGAAGGCATGTACCGTCACTTCAAGACGATCGCCGAAGCGGTCGACCTGCCGGTGATCCTGTACAACGTGCCGGGTCGCACGGTCGCGGACATGGCGAACGAGACGATGCTGCGCCTCGCGGAAGTCCCGGGCATCATCGGCGTGAAGGAAGCGACCGGCAACATCGATCGCGCCGCGCACCTGATCAAGGCTGCACCGAAGCATTTCGCGATCTATAGCGGCGACGATCCGACGGCTATCGCGCTGATGCTGCTTGGCGGCCACGGCAACATCTCGGTCACGGCGAACGTTGCACCGCGCGCGATGAGCGAACTGTGCCGTGCAGCGCTGGCCGGCGACGTCCAGACGGCCCGCGAACTGCACATGAAGCTGTTGTCGCTGCACAAGAACCTGTTCATCGAGGCGAACCCGATTCCGGTGAAGTGGGCGCTGCAGGCGATGGGCAAGATGCAGGGCGGCATCCGGCTGCCGCTCACGGCGCTCGACGAGCGCTGCCACGATGCCGTGCGTTCGGCCCTCGTCGAGGCCGGCGTCCTCGCCTGATGCCGAGGCGGCCGCGTCCTGCGGCCGCCGGCTCGTACCCTGATCAACCCGCACCGGCCGGCTCCGTCCGGCGCCGCTCCTGACGAGCGTTCTAGCAAGACGAAGGATTTCATGAAACGTTTCGCCTTTTCCTCTCGCGCCATCCAGATGTCGGTGGTGGCGCTGGCGCTGGGCGCGCTCGCCGGCTGCGATACGCTGAACGACTATCTGGCCCCCGACCGGGTCAACTACAAGAACACCGGTTCGGCGCCGCCGCTCGCGGTGCCGAGCGACCTGAAGCCGGTACCGACGACGCAGCAGTTCGTCGCGCCGCCGAGCAACGCCGGCCTCGGCACGCTGCCGCCGCGGGCCACGACCCAGGCCGGCAACGCGACCGACGGCATCCCGAGCGCGCAGGATCCGTTCGGCATGCACATCGAGCGCGACGGCGACCGCCGCTGGCTCGTCGTCGACGGCCGGACGCCCGAGCAGCTGTGGCCGATCCTGAAGGAGTTCTGGCAGGAGAACGGTTTCTCGCTGAAGACCGACGCGCCGTCGACGGGCATCATGGCCACCGACTGGGCCGAAAACCGCGCGAACATTCCCGACGACTGGTTCCGCCGCACGATCGGCAAGGTCATCGATTTCGCGTACTCGTCCGGTACGCGCGACCGCTTCCGTACGCTCGTGAACCGCACGTCGGACGGCAACACCGACATCTCGATCACGCACAGCGCGATGGAGGAAATGATGGTCGGCCCGCAGGGCGGCACGTCGTCGCGCTGGGAGGAGCGTCCGCGCAACCCGGTGCTGGAAGCAGTGTTCCTGTCGAAGTTGATGCAGAAGTTCGGCCTGACCGATGCGCAGGCGAAGCAGCTGCTGACCGATGCACGCCCCGCGACGGCGCCGGCGCAGGTCAGCGACACGAGCAACGGCGCGGCAACGCTGCAGCTGGCCGAGTCGTTCGACCGCGCATGGCTGCGAGTGGGCCTGGCGCTCGACCGGACCAACTTCACGGTCGACAATCGCGACCGCGAGAAGGGCGTGTACACCGTGCGCTATGCGAATTCGATGGAAGAGCTGAAGCGTGATGGCCTGTTCGGCAAGCTGTTCTACGGCGGCCCGGCCGCCGCGAAGCCGGGCAAGGAATTCCTCGTCAACGTACGCGCGCAAGGCAACGGCGGCACGCAGGTCGCAGTGATCGGCGCAAACGGCCAGGTCGACAACTCGTCGGACGCGCAGCGGATCATTTCGCTGCTCCACGCGCAGCTGAACTGAGCGCGTGCGATTCGCCAGCCTCGGAAGCGGCAGCGAAGGCAACGCGCTGGTCGTCGAGGCCTCGAGCGGCACGACGACCACCCGCGTGCTGCTCGACTGCGGCTTTTCCGCCAAGGAGGTCGAGCGTCGGCTCGGCCGTCTGAATCTCTGCATCGGCGATCTCGATGCGATCCTGATTACCCACGAACACAGCGACCACGTCGGCAGTGCGCTGACGCTCGCTCGCCGGGCGTCGCTGCCGCTCTACATGAGCTGGGGTACCGCGCGCGCGGTCGGCGCGGACGAGGCCGATGTCGACCTCCACGTGCTGTGGGGCGACGAGACGGCCGCGATACGCGATCTGGCCGTGATGCCCTATACGGTCCCTCACGACGCGCGCGAGCCGCTCCAGTTCGTCTTTATGGATGGCTGCAGCCGGCTCGGCGTGCTGACGGACGTCGGCATGGCCACGCCGCACATCACGACGGTACTGAGCGGCTGTGACGCGCTGGTGCTCGAATCCAACCACGACACCGCAATGCTGGCCGCGAGCCGCTATCCGCAGTCGCTGAAGGCGCGTATCGGCGGCAACCACGGCCACCTGAGCAACGACGCAGCGGCGGCCATCCTCGCATCGCTTGAGCGCAGCCGCCTTCGGCACCTGGTCGGGGCGCACCTGAGCCAGCAGAACAACCTGCCGGAACTGGTCCGCCAGGCGTTTGGCGGCGTACTGGGGACGAACGGGGAGGACGTGATCGTGGCCACGCAGGACGCGGGCTTCGACTGGCTGGCGCTCGGGTGAGCGGGGCAGGGCCGCTGCGGCGGCCCCGTATGACTGCCGGGCGACAGGCGCGAAAACGGCAGACGTAAAAAAACCGGCCCTCGGGCCGGTTTTTTTTTCAGCTGACGCTGAGGCTTACTGGCTTGCGCCCGAAGCCGGAGCAGCCGTCGCTGCCGAAGCAGCCGACGCCACTGCAGCAGCAGCGTCGCTCGCAGCAGCCGTTGCCGACGAAGCAGCAGCCGAAGCGTCGCTCGCAGCACCAGCAACTGCCGAAGCAGCCGACGAAGCAGCAGCAGCCGCGTCGCTTGCAGCCGACGAAGCAGCTTGATCAGCGCTCTTGTTGCAAGCAGCCAGTGCAACAGCAGCCAACAGGGAAGCTACGAGGAGGGATTTCTTCATGATCACGTCCTTTTATGGTTAAAGGTAAGCAACAGCGCGAAACAATACCGGTAATGTGCTCCAACACCGACCTGGGCCGCTGGTGGAGATGCACTTCTAGAGCGTGAATCTTCCCTACGGCTTGGGCGGAAATTATATGCACTTTCCTATCGACCGTCGACAAATGCGGGGTCAATACGTTGTCTTTCCCATACAGAATTTGATCTGTACGGGCATACGGGGCGACTCACACTAATTCCGGTTTCCGACCCGTATCCAGCCCGCACGATACCACTCGTGCAATAAAGCTGTCATTGAGGGAGCCCGGGATAGTGTTACAAACCGTTTCGCCTCCATCTGGCGTTGATTGGCCAGTTCGGGCAGCCATTCGCTGGCCTGCTCGAGCGGTCCTTCCTCGCCATTAATGAAGTACGAGCGCGCGTTATACATCAATGCGGCCCTTCTGTCGAGACACACGCCACGACGTGACGCTTGCGTGACGAACGCGGCCTCGGACAGCGGGCGCGCGGGCGGGTCGAAAACGACGTTCGGTTTGGGCTCGCTCAGGTAGCAGCCGAGAAACTCCGCGACGTCGCGCTTGCGCCAGCGAATCGCGTCGACGATCTCCGCGACGCGCTCCACCATCGCCGGAGGCAGTTGCGCGGGCGTGTCGACGGCCGGCTGCTTCGGGTCGCGGTAGAGGTCGTCGCCGCACCCGTCCCGCAGGCCGCCACGCTCCGCGAGATAGTACAGGAACTGGGCGCCCAGTTCGCCTGCGGACGGCGCCCGGAAGCCGATCGAGCAGGTCATGCATTCGCCTTCGGCCACGCCGTCGTGCGCGATGTGCGGCGGCAGGTACAGCATGTCGCCGGGTTCCAGCACCCATTCGTCGCTGGGCTCGAAGTTTTCGAGGATCTTCAGCGGCACGTCCGGCTGCAGCGACAGGTCCTTCTGCGCGCCGACGCGCCAGCGGCGCCGGCCCTCGACCTGCAGCAGGAAGACGTCGTATGAATCGAAATGCGGGCCGACGCCGCCGCCGTCCGTCGCGTACGAGATCATCAGGTCGTCCAGCCGCGCGTCGGGGATGAAGCGGAAGCGGTCGAGCAGCGCACGCGCCGCGTCGACGTGCAGGTCGAGCCCTTGTACGAGCAGGGTCCAGGCCTTGCGCGTGACGGCCGGCAGCGAGCCCGGTTCGAACGGGCCGTGAGCCAGTTGCCACTTGTTACGAAAATGGGTGATCAGTCGCGATTCCGCGTCATAGTCGGTGGCGAGCTCGAACAGCGCGTCGCGCGAGACCGGCGACGCGACGCCGGGGATCGCCTGGCGGATCAGGAGCGGCTTCTTCTGCCAGTAGCCGCGCATGAATTGCGTCGGCGTAAGACCGCCGAGCAGCGGTGTGGGAAGATCGGAGGGCGGCGCGCCGAACGGGGCGGCAGCGGCATCCCGCGGTTCGGCTTGAGACCGGTTGCGCATCGTATAATGAGACTTGTATTTGGGAGAATTGGATGAAAATCGCAAAAAACACCGTCGTGTCGGTCACTTACAAGCTGTCGGATGCACAGGGCAATCTGATCGAGGAAAGCGACGAGCCGATGGTTTATCTGCACGGCGGCTATGATGGCACGTTCCCCAAGATCGAGGAACAGCTCGACGGCCACGAGCCCGGCTACGAGGCGCAGGTCCAGCTCGAGCCGCAGGACGCGTTCGGCGACTACGATCCCGAACTCGTGAAGATCGAGCCGCGCGATCGTTTTCCCGAGCCGCTCGAAGTGGGCATGCAGTTCGAGGGCACGCCGGAAGACGGCGACGAGGAAGTCGATTCGCTGATCTACACGGTCACCGACGTCGCCGAAGACAAGGTCGTGCTCGACGGCAATCACCCGCTGGCAGGCATGGCGCTGCGTTTCGCGCTGACCGTGAAGGACGTTCGCGAAGCCACCGAAGACGAAATCGAGCATGAGCACGCACATGGCGCGGAAGGGCTCGAGATCGTCGACGAGGACGATGACGAAGACGAAGACGGCGAAGCGCCGTCAGGGCGTACTCTGCACTGAGCTTGCAGGCACGCCGGGCGCCGGCCCCGATGCAGGGGGCGGCGCAGGCCACGACGCGCCGCCCGGGGCGGCGCCGTCACCCTGCAGCGGCGGCGCGACCGACGACGAGTCGGGCAGCGCCGGCAACGCGGGGATTTCCGGCATCTGTGGCAGCGGCACGTCGTCGTGCGGCACGAGCGGCAGCGCGGGCGGCACCGGCAGGTTCTTCGGCACCTCCTGCAGGCTGACGTTGAAGATTGTCTGCCGTGACGGCGACACGCTCACCTTGACCCACTGATTCGCCGGATGGCGCGGTCCGATCGCGACGCGCGTCACGTTTCCTATCAGCTCACCATCGTCGGCACGCAGCGGCCGGTCGATCAGGAAGCCGTTCGCCAGCGGTTCGCCGCTCGCGTGCATCACCAGGATCGGGCCGCGGAACGTCGCCGCCGCCTTCACCAGCGTTCGTTTCAACTCACGGAAGCCGTCGCGAACGCGCGGCCGGTTGAAACGCAGCCATGCGAAGCGTTCCGCGCGTTCATAGCGTTCGAACTGCGGATCGCCTTCGAATATCACCACCATCGCACGCGCCTCGCGCCGCTTCGCGTATTCGGCCGCGTGGTCGATCCAGAAGCCGTTCGCGATGATGCGGTCCTCGAATTCGCCATTGCGGCCGCCGGCCGTCAGGTAATGGTTGTTCGGCGCCGGCGCGTTGAGCGCGACGTAGACGATGTCGTCGCGCATCCAGCGGGCATTCTCGCGATACGGCCGGAACCGTGCGACTTCGCTTTCCCGCGTGATCGGCAGCGCGCCGGGGTCGGGCAGTGCCGAATCGGCGAGCAGTGTCTGCCGCAGGAAGTCGAGCCGCTCGACCGGATCGTAGCTACCGCCGGCCACGGTGTTGCACGTTGCCCAGTCGTCGTGACCGGGAATGAATATGAGCGGCACGCGTGCCGCATCCAGGATCGCGCCGCGCTGCGAATACAGTGCATCGCGGCACGCTTCCTTCGAACCCTTGAGATCGCCCGCATACACCACGAACGCGAGATTGCGCTCGCGCGCGATCGCGTCGAGCAGCCGCTGGGCGGCCGGTTCGTCCGCAGGGGTGTTGATCACGCCCGACACGACCGCGAACGAGTAAGGCGCGGTGCTGCGCTTCGGCGGTGCCGCCTGCGCACCGGCCGGCGCGAACGCGATCAACGCCGCGACGAGCGCGGCGGCCGCGCGGGCCGGCAGGCCCGGCGAGACGCGCTTACGCGTGTCCGTCTGCATCGTGCGACCGGACCAGCGTGCGCAGTTCGTACAGCAGGTCGAGCGCCTCGCGCGGCTTGAGATCGTCGGGATCGATGTCGCGCAGCTTTTCGAGCGCCGGATGCGCTGTGTCGGGCAGCGCCGGCGCGTCCGCGCATTCGAGATCGTCGGCGGCCACCGGCGGCGCGCTGAACAGGTCGAGCTGCGGCGTGTGCTGCGAAGCCGATTGCTGTTCGAGGTACGCGAGGTGCTTGCGCGCGGCGCGGATCACGGGCGCCGGAACGCCTGCGAGCTGTGCGACCTGCAGGCCGTAGCTCTGGTTGGCCGGCCCTTCGTTGACCGCGTGCAGGAACACGATGCCGTGGCCGTGCTCGACGGCCGACAGGTGGACGTTGGCCGCTTGCGGAAATTCCGCCGGCAGTTGCGTCAGCTCGAAGTAGTGCGTCGCGAACAGCGTGTAGCACGCGTTGTGCGCCAGCAGGTGGCGCGCGATGGCCCACGCGAGCGCGAGGCCGTCGAACGTCGACGTGCCGCGGCCGATCTCGTCCATCAGCACGAGGCTTTGCGGTGTCGCGTCGTTGAGGATCGCCGCGGCTTCGGTCATCTCGACCATGAACGTCGAGCGGCCGCCTGCGAGATCGTCTGCCGCGCCGATGCGCGTGAAGATCCGGTCGATCGGGCCGAAGCATGCCGACCTGGCCGGCACGTAGCTGCCGACGTAAGCCATCAGCGCGATCAACGCGGTCTGCCGCATGAACGTCGACTTGCCGCCCATGTTCGGGCCGGTGATCAGCAGCAGCTTGCGCTCGGTGCCGAACCGGCAGTCGTTTGCGATGAACTGTTCGACCTGCGCCTCGACGACCGGGTGGCGGCCCTGTTCGATTTCGATGCCGATCTCGTCGGTGAAGGTCGGCGCGACCCAGTCGAGCGCACGGGCGCGTTCGGCGAATGCGGCGAGCAGGTCGAGTTCGGCGAGCGCCGATGCGACGCGCTGGCACTCGGGGATGAACGGCAGCAGTGCCTGCAGCACTGCGTCGTACAGCGCGCGCTCGCGCGCCAGGGCGCGTTCCTGCGCGGACAGCGCCTTGTCCTCGAAAGTCTTCAGTTCGGGCGTGATGTAGCGCTCGGCATTCTTCAACGTCTGGCGCCGGCGATAGTCGTCGGGCACCTTGTCGGTCTGGCCACGCGTGACCTCGATGTAGAAGCCGTGCACCTTGTTGTATTCGACGCGCAGGTTCGCGATGCCGGTGCGCGTGCGCTCGCGCGCTTCGAGATCGATCAGGAACTGCCCGCAGTTCTCCGAGATGTCGCGCAGCTCGTCGAGCTCGGCGTCGTAACCGCGCGCGATCACGCCGCCGTCGCGCACCATCGCGGCCGGTTCGGGCGCGATCGCGCTCGTCAGCAGGTCGAGGCATTCGGCGGGCGGTGCGAGTGCTGCGTCGACGCGGGCGAGGGCGTCCGCGTTCGCGACGATCGCGCTGATGCGCTCACGCAGCGCCGGGAGGGCGGCGAACGTGTCGCGCAGGCTCGACAAATCACGCGGGCGCGCGGACAGCAGTGCGAGGCGCCCGGTGATCCGTTCGACGTCGGCGATCTGGCGCAGCGCGCTGCGCAGCGCATCGAGGCTTGCGTTTGGCGGTGCATCGAGCAGCGCGCCGATCGCCTGCTGGCGCGACTGTGCGGCGACCGACGCGCGCGGCGGGTGATGCAGCCAGTGACGCAGCAGGCGGCTGCCCATCGTCGTGCAGCAGGTGTCGAGCAGCGAATACAGCGTCGGCGACTCGGTGCCGCGCAGCGTCTCGGTCAGTTCGAGGTTGCGGCGCGTGGCCGGATCGAGCCCGATGTACTCGGTTTCGTTTTCGACCTTGAGGCTGCGCACGTGCCGCAACTGCTGGCCCTGGGTGGCCGCTGCGTAGAGCAGCAGCGCGCCGGCCGCGCCGCACGCGCTCGTCAGCGAATGTGCACCGAAGCCGTCGAGGCTCGCGACATCGAGCTGGTCGCACAGGCGCTGCGTGCCCGACGCGATGTCGAAATGCCACGCCGGCACGCGCTTGCTTGCGCCTGCGCCTGCCGGCACGGTGTCGGTTGCGCCGTCCGGCGTCAGGATCTCGGCCGGCCGGATGCGTTCGAGCGCGGCAGCGAGCTGCTCGGGTTCGATTTCTGCGAGCCGCAGCGCGCCGCTTGCGAGGTTCAGCCACGCGAGGCCGACATTGACCGCGACGCCACGCTTGTTGTGGCCCGTGCACATCGCGAGCAGGTAGACATCGTTCTTGTCGGACAGCAGTGCCGCATCGGTCAGCGTGCCGGGCGTGACGACGCGCACGACCTTGCGCTCGACGGGGCCCTTCGACGTGGCGGGATCGCCGATCTGTTCGCAGATCGCGACCGATTCGCCCATCTTCACGAGCTTGGCGAGATACTGTTCGACCGCATGATGCGGCACGCCGGCCATCTTGATCGGCGTGCCGGCGGATGCGCCGCGTTGCGTGAGGGTCAGGTCGAGCAGGCGTGCGGCCTTTTCCGCGTCTTCGAAGAACAGCTCGTAGAAGTCGCCCATCCGGTAGAAGACAAGCGTGTCGGGATGGTCGGCCTTGATGCGCAGGTACTGCTGCATCATTGGAGTATGGCCGGCGAAGGCTTCGGGCGACAGCGTGGTCATAGGTCAGGCATGAAGTTGTTGCTTGGGTTGCCCGAGTTTACCAGTCGCTTCCATGTGCACGCGCGAAGTTCGCCGTTTGGCCAGGTGCGGACGATCGCGCGAACCCTTGCGTGCTGACGCCGCCCCGCATATCAGCGTGTGGTTGGACGTCAGGCGGCGTGCGGCGGCTTCGAACCCGGCTACGTGGCGTCGCCGGTCGGTTTCGAGCATGGCGACCCGATCCGCGGCTCTCATTCGGCCCCTTTTTCGCCTGGAAGACTAGCCACTCATTACCATCGGCTGCAGACGATTTCGTCCGTCCGGGCAACGCTACGAACTGTGAAACGTTTGGCAGACCGCGTAATCCAGTTACTCGGTCTTTATATTTGCCCATGCTCTCGGGACTTACACCAATCAACCTCGTAAAACTGAAACTTAGGCAAGTTTCAATGAATGGAGCGTGCTAGTCTGAAACGGCAATATATAAAAACGCAGTAAGTTCGGGGCACAAACATGAAGCAGGCCATACAGGATGCGGGGGGCGCGTGCGCGCAAAGTACGCTGGTGCCGCACGTTACAACGGTCGCGGACGAGTCGGAGCGGATCAATCTGATCGAGCTTGGTGCTCGCGTGTCGTCAGTGACCGTGCTGGGCGTATTTGCCTATCTGATTTATATGCCGTGGCGATTGGACCCGAGCCGGATCACGCTGATCCTGCTGCTGGTATCCGCGGTACTGACCGTCGGCATGTCGGCGTTTGCCAAATTGCCGAAACGGCGCGACTGGCATCCCGTTGCAGTGTGCTTGTCCCTGGGTGGTTCGTTCTACTGCCTGACCTATCAGCTGACTGCCAGTACCCAACTGATCCCGGAGTGGGCAGGGGGCGCCTGGCAAATATGCGGGATTGCGTGGCAACTGTTCGCGAAACTGTCGCTCGGGCGCTCGTTCGGCTTGCTGCCGGCGAATCGCGGCGTCGTTTCGACCGGAGCGTACCGGTTCATGCGCCACCCGATCTATGCCGGTTATCTGTTGTCCGAAATCGGTTTCCTGCTTGCAAACTTCAGTACGCGAAACCTGCTCGCGATCGGCATCTGGATGCTGTTGCAGATCGGGCGAATCAGTTTGGAAGAGCGGGTGTTGTCGGAAGACGCCGATTATCGTGCGTACAAGACGAAGGTTCGGTACCGGCTGATTCCCGGTGTGTTTTGACGGGCGTGCCCAAAGCGCGCCGTGGTGGTGAGCCGGTGAAACAGATTGGCGCGGCGAACGCGCAAAAGTCGGCGTACTCGGGTCACGGACCTTCGCACGCCGACTCTGTCCTGCGTGTCAGGACGTGTGTCCCGACGTCAGGCTGAGGGCCACCGCCTGCGCAACTTCGATGCCGTCGATCGCCGCCGAATAAATGCCGCCCGCATACCCGGCGCCTTCGCCGGCCGGATACAGGCCTTCGACGTTCATGCTCTGGTAATCGTCCTTGCGTCGAATCCGGATCGGTGACGACGTGCGCGTCTCTACACCGGTGAGCACGGCATCGTGCATCGCAAAGCCGGCGATCTTCTTGTCGATCTGGGGCAGGGCTTCACGGATCGCTTCGATCACATAGTCCGGCAGCGCGGTGCTGAGATCGGTCGGGTTCACGCCCGGCTTGTACGACGGCTCCACGGAGCCCAGCGACGTCGACGGCCGGCCAGCGATGAAATCGCCGACCAGTTGACCCGGCGCGCGGTAATCGCCGCCGCCGAGTTCGAACGCGCGCTCTTCCCATTTGCGCTGGAACGCGATGCCCGCCAGCGGGCCGCCGGGATAATCGTCCGGCGTGATGCCGACAACGATGCCCGCATTCGCGTTGCGCTCGGCTCGCGAATACTGGCTCATGCCGTTGGTGACCACGCGGCCCGGCTCGGAGGTCGCCGCGACCACGGTGCCGCCAGGGCACATGCAGAAGCTGTAGACGGCGCGGCCGTTGCTGCAGTGGTGGACCACCTTGTAGTCGGCCGCGCCGAGCTGCTTGTGGCCCGCGAACTTGCCGAAGCGGCTGCGATCGATCAGCCCCTGCGGATGCTCGATGCGAAAACCCAGCGAGAACGGCTTGGCTTCGATGTAGACGCCGCGATCGTGCAGCATCTGGAAGGTGTCGCGCGCGCTGTGGCCCACGGCCAGCACCACGTGGTCGCACCGCAGCGTTTCTCCGTTCGAGAGCTTCAGCGAGCGCACCTTGCCTTGATCGATCTCGATGTCGTCGACCCGCGTTTCGAAACGCACTTCACCACCCAGTTCGTGGATGGACGCACGCATTTTTTCCACCATGCTGACGAGGCGGAACGTGCCGATATGCGGCCGGCTCAGATACAGGATGTCTTCCGGTGCGCCTGCCTTGACGAATTCGTCCAGCACCTTGCGGCCATAGTGGTTGGGATCCTTGATCTGGCTGTACAGCTTGCCGTCGGAAAACGTGCCGGCCCCGCCTTCGCCGAACTGCACGTTGGATTCGGGGTTGAGCACGCTCTTGCGCCACAGGCCGAAGGTGTCCTTGGTGCGCTCGCGCACTGCCTTGCCGCGTTCGAGGATGATGGGACGGAAACCCATCTGCGCGAGGATCAGCCCAGCGAACAGGCCGCACGGCCCCATGCCGATCACGACCGGGCGCAGGAAATTGCCGTGCTCGGGCGCCTTCGTGACGAAGTGGTACGCCATGTCGGGCGTCACGCCGCAATGCGGTTTCCCGGCGAGGCGCTTGATCGCGGCCGCTTCGTCCGCGACTTCGACATCGACGATATACGTGAGCTTGATGTCGGCGCGCTTGCGCGCATCGTGCGCACGACGGAACACGGTGTAACGGAGGAGCTCGTCCGCTGCCACGCCAAGCTCCGCGAGGCGCGCGCGAATCGCGGTCTCGAGCGCGCTTTCGGGGTGGTCGAGGGGGAGTTTAATTTCGCTTAGCCGTAACATGGGGACTCGGATGCGATTGCCACGGCGTCGTGGCGGTGTTGATACGGTCGGGGGCCGGCAGGCCGGCGGGGTTGTCCGCCGCGCGGGCGTGCCGCATGCAAACCCGCACGCAAGCCATTTATTGTCTTGCGGGAACGGCGGTGTGGGCGGCAGTACGCTGACCGGCCCCGACAAACTCAAGCAACTTCAGGATAGGCGCACGAAGCGACCCTTGTGCGGGAAGATGTTCCCGCCTCCCGGCAACCGGGAGGCGAACGGTGCGCCGTCGTGACGATGCCCGCGAGCGGTGTGCGCGAAAGCCGCGCCGCGCGGGCGCGGCCGGGGCTTACTCCGCCGCCGGATGCACGCGCGTGTAACGGTTCAGGATCGGGATCATCTGCGCGTAGATCTTCGGGTTCGCCGCGACGATTTCATGGCGATGCAGGAAATCGGCGTCGCCCGTGTAGTTGCCGACGAGGCCGCCGGCCTCGGTGATCAGCAGGCTGCCCGCTGCCATGTCCCACACGTTGATGCCTTGCTCGAAGAACGCGTCGAGGCGGCCGGCCGCGACGTTCGCGAGATCGAGTGCTGCGGCGCCCGGACGACGCAGGCCGGTACAGGCTTGCGTCATTTCGGTGAAGAGGCGTGCGTATGCATCGAGGCCGTCCTTTTCGCGGAACGGGAAGCCCGTGCCGACCAGTGCGTCCGACAGGCGGTCGCGGCGGCCGACGCGGATGCGGCGGTCGTTCAGGTACGCACCGCGGCCGCGCGTGGCCGTGAACAGGTCGTTCTTGTTCGGGTCGTAGACGACGGCCTGCGTGACGACGCCCTTGTGCTCGAGCGCAATCGACACGCAGTAGTACGGGAAGCCGTGGATGAAGTTGGTCGTGCCGTCGAGCGGATCGATGATCCACTTGAATTCGGATTCGTTCTCCGATTCGCCCGATTCCTCGGCGAGGATCGCGTGGTCGGGATAGGCGGTCTTCAGCGTCTCGATGATCGCGTCTTCGGCGGCCTTGTCCACTTCGGTGACGAAGTCGTTCTGCTGCTTCTTGCGGATCTCGATCAGGTCGAGATCGAGGGACGCGCGGTTGATGATCTGTCCGGCGCGGCGCGCAGCCTTGACAGCAATGTTGAGCATGGGATGCATGAGCCTGGATCCTGTAGCCGGCGGCACGGGCCGCCACGAAGTGGAACAACCGCCCGGCACGGCGCAAGCGTGGCAGGCGAGGTGAGACGCGAATTGACAAAGAACGGGGTACGACCCGCGCCGCACGGAGCGCGACGCGTAAAGGCATGATTTTACCCGATTTTTGGCGGTTTCAGGCGACCGGAATACGGGGAAACCCCCACTATCCGTCCGGACGAGTGGGTTTGCCGCGGCGATGGCGATACCATACTGCCATTCTGATGAACCGAGTCGTATCGTAGTGGAAACCCCGCAGATCACCGCCGCGCCGTCCGAGCCGGGCGCGGCCTCGTCCCGGCCGCCGTCCGGCGGCTTCACGTCCACCCGTTTCGTGCTCGTCGAGCCGAGCCATCCCGGCAACGTCGGGGCGGCCGCCCGCGCGCTGAAGACGATGGGTTTCTCGCGTCTGGTGCTGGTCGCGCCGCGTGTGCCGCACGTGCAGAGCGATCCCGAGGCGATCGCGATGGCCAGCGGCGCGGACGACGTCCTCGCCTCCGCGCATGTCGTGCCGACGCTTGGCGACGCGCTGTCCGGCGTGCACTGGTCGATCGCACTCACCGCGCGTACGCGCGAATACGGGCCGCCGCGTCTCGCGCCGCGCGCGGCCGCCACGCAGGCGTGCGCACAGGTCGGTACGGGCGACATCGCGCTCGTGTTCGGCAACGAGCGCACGGGCCTCGCGAACGAGCACGTCGAGCAGTGCAGCGCGCTCGCGCACATCCCGGCGAACCCGGCCTACAGTTCGCTGAATCTCGCACAGGCCGTGCAGGTGCTCGCGTACGAGTTGCGCGTCGCGTTTCTCGAGCAGGCGAGCGAGCCGTCGGCGCAAGCGCCGGCCGAAGCCGGCACGCTCGCGCAGAGCGACGAGATCGAGCGGATGTACGTGCACCTCGAGAACGCGCTGATCGCACTCGATTTCCTCGATCCGCGCAACCCGAAGAAGCTGATGCCGCGGCTGCGGCGCCTGTTCGCGCGCACGGGCCTCGAGCGTGAGGAGGTCAATATCCTGCGCGGTATCGCGAAGCACGTCCTGCTGAAATCGGGCAAACCGGGCGGCGACGCGTAAGCGGCCGGTGCGCAGTGCAGGGGCCGCTGGACGGCTCGGCGCGCGGGGCCGTTTCCCTGTCGGGCAGGTGCTGCGTCGGCCGCCGGAAGCGCCGGGCCGAATCGTCCGGCCCGTTCGGCCATCCCGCAAACTCAACGCCAGCAAGCGTTCCGGCCGAATACCCGCGCCGTCGGCGGGGTGAACGCGCGGGCTCGTGCGGCCGTGCGCGACTCGCCCTACAATCGCCGAACGTCATAACTAAATTACCCGGCGCGATAACGGCCGGTCATTGCCGGCGATGCGCGCCGGCCTTTTCCCAGACCACATCATGTTCACGAGACTGCGCGAAGACGTTGCAACGATTCGCGAGCGGGATCCCGCCGCTCGCAGTGCATGGGAAGTGCTGACCTGTTATCCGGGGCTGCATGCGCTCGTACTGCATCGCTTCGCGCACGCATGCTGGCGCGCGAAGCGCTACTGGCTCGCGCGTTTCGCGTCACAGGCCGGCCGGTTCCTGACCGGCATTGAAATCCACCCAGGCGCGACGATCGGCCGGCGCGTGTTCATCGATCACGGCATGGGTGTCGTGATCGGCGAGACGGCGATCATCGGCGACGACTGCACGATCTATCAGGGCGTGACGCTGGGCGGCACGTCGCTCACGCGCGGCGCGAAGCGCCACCCGACGCTCGAGGCCGGCGTGATCGTCGGCGCGGGTGCGAAGGTGCTCGGCGGTTTCACGGTCGGTGCGGGCGCGAAGATCGGTTCGAACGCGGTCGTCGTGAAGCCGGTGCCGGCAGGCGGCACGGCAGTCGGCAATCCGGCGCGCGTCGTGATGCCGGCACAGCCGAAGCCGCAGCCCGAACGCGCGGCGTTCTCCGCGTACGGGATCACGCCGAATGCCGACGATCCGATGTCGCTCGCCATTCACGGGCTGATCGATCACGCTGCGAAGGAAAGTCGCCGTGTCGACGAGATCGTCGCGGCGCTCGAGCGGCTCGGCACGCATCTGGAAACGCTGCAGGGCGCCGACGCAGCGCGCCTCGACCTGCGCCGGCTGTCGGCGGTGCTGGAAGGCAAGACGGTCGAGCGCCAGGCGTAATGTGATCGATGCGGGTCGCTGCCGGTCGCAGCGGGTCGGTTCGACGGCGGCCGCCGCGTCAGTCGAGCGGCATCGCGTGGATACCTTCCGCGTCGACACGCAGGTAACCGCCGCGCGGCTTGCCGTGGTCGAGATCCCAGTCGGGCAACACCCAGCGAATGCCGCCCGGCTCACTGTGGCGCGCGGGGCGGTGCGTGTGGCCGTGAATGATCACGCTCGCGCGGCTTTTCCGGAACAGGGCGGCTACCCCTTCACGCGTGACATCGTAAATCGCCGAAGCAGGGCGGATCCGGCCCGCTTCGCTGTTCGAGCGCATGCGCTGCGCGAGCGCGCGGCGCCAGCGGAACGGCCACGCGAGAAACAGCCATTGCGCGACGCGGTTGCGTGCGAAGCGGCGGAACAGCTGGTAGCCGCGATCGGCCGTGCATTGCGCGTCGCCGTGCGCGAGCACGATGCGCTGGCCGAACGCCATGATCAGCGACGGGTCGGGCAGCAGCATCGCACCGGCTGCCTTCATGAAGCGACGTCCGAGCAGGAAATCGCGGTTGCCGTGCATCACGTAGAGCGCAATTCCGCGTTCCGAGAACGTGTGCATCAGCGCGGCCATGCGGGCCGCGAACGGATCGTCGTCGAGGATGTCGTCGCCGATCCAGTATTCGAACAGATCACCGAGGATGAACACCGAGTCGGCACTGTCGGCGGTGTATTTCACGAAATGCTCGAACGCGGCGACCGTCTTCGGAATCGCTTCGCTCAGGTGCAGATCGGAGAGAAACAGGAACGGGCGTGCGGCTTGCGCGTATTCGCGCTCGCCCGGCACGCCCGCGGAGACGCTTCGTGGCGGACTCTCCTGCAACATCGAAGTGCCTCCGTTACGTGCTGTGCGTCAGACCACGACGGCCTTTTCGATCACGACGTCGTCGGCCGGCACGTCCTGATGGAAACCGGCGTTGCCCGTCTTGACGCCCTTGATCTTGTCGACCACGTCCTGGCCTTCGACAACCTTGCCGAACACGGCGTAGCCCCAGCCTTGCGGCGTCGGCGACGAGTGGTTCAGGAAGTCGTTGTCGTTCACGTTGATGAAGAACTGGGCGGTCGCCGAGTGCGGATCGTTCGTGCGCGCCATCGCGATCGTGTAGTTGTCGTTCTTCAGGCCGTTGTTCGCTTCGTTGTCGATCGGCGCATCGGTCGGCTTCTGCTTCAGGCCCGGCTCGAAGCCGCCGCCCTGGATCATGAAGCCGTTGATCACGCGATGGAACACGGTGCCGTCGTAGTGGCCCTTCTTCACGTAGTTCAGGAAGTTTTCGACCGTCTTCGGTGCCTTCGCGGCGTCGAGCTCGAGCTTGATCACGCCGTGGTTCGTATGCAGTTCAACCATGATGAATTCCTTCGGTGAGGCGGTTTAAATGGCACGCGGCCGGTCGTGCGACGCGGCCGCGTGAGGCGCCGGACGTGCCGGCAGGTTCTTACTTCGAGACGACGCTCGCCGATTCGATCACGATCGGTTGTGCGGGCACGTCCTGCATCGGGCCGCGCGAGGTCGTCGCGACGCCTTCGATCTTCTTCACGACGTCGAGACCCGACACGACCTTGCCGAACACCGCATAACCGTTGCCGTCCGGGTTCGGGTAGTCGAGGCCGCTGTTGTCGACCGTGTTGATGAAGAACTGCGCGGTGGCCGAGTTCGGATCGCTCGTGCGCGCCATCGCGATCGTGCCCGTCAGGTTCTTCAGACCATTGCGGCTTTCCAGCGGGATCGGCGCGCGGGTCGGCTTCTCCTCGAAGTTGGTCTTGTAGCCGCCGCCCTGGATCATGAAGCCCTTGATCACGCGATGGAAGATCGTGCCGTTGTACTGGCCGGCCTTCACGTAATCGAGGAAGTTGGCGACCGATTTCGGCGCCTTCTCCGGGTAGAGCTCGACGCGGATGTCGCCCTGCGAGGTCTTCAGCTGCACGACGGGGTGCGCGGTAGCCGATTGCGCGAACGCAGGTGCGGTCGCGGTCGCGAGAAGGGCGGCGCCGCCAAGCGCCAGCAACAGACGTTTCATTGCGATCCTCAGGTTGGGAGGGAAAGAAGGCCGCGCCGCTTATTGCGACGGCGCGACGTACGGCGCCGCCAGTGCGCCCGACGGACCGCTGAACTGGAACGTCGGCGACATCGGCAGCGTGGTGGTGCTCACGTTCGCGGCGGCGCGGTCGGAGTAGTCGCGCGTGCTCGGTGAGGCCGCGCGGGCGTTCGGCGCGGCCTTCGGCGGCGACACGATCTTCTGGAGATCGGCGAGGCGCTGCGCGGTCGCGCCGCTCGTGCGGCCGAGCGATTGCGCGCGCTTGTACGACTCGGCCGCGAGGCGCAGGTAAAGATCGCCGAGGTTTTCGTATGCGAGCGAGTAGCTCGGATTCGCTTGCGTTGCCGTGACGAGCGCGGTGCGCGCTTCGTCGTATCGGCCATGCTTCGCGTAAAGCGCCGCAAGGTTGTTGTACGGCTCGGGCAGTTCGGGGTACGCCTGCGTGATCGCGACGAACTGCTGGATCGCGTCGTCGTCGCGGTTCAGGCGGGCCAGCACGGTGCCGCGCTTGAACTGTGCCTGCAGGTCGTGCGGGTTCGAAGCGATGCGCGCGTCGAGCTGCGCGAGCGCCTGCTTCCACTGCTTGCCGGCGATCGACGCGTCGATTTCGGGCGTGCCGTCGGCGGTGGCCGGGGCCTTCTGCGCATGCGCCGCCGGGGCCGCGAAAAGCGTCAGCGCGACGCCCATGACGGTGGTCGCAACGAGGGTCGCAGCGCTCTGCGCGCGGCCGCGATGAGGTTTCATAGGCGTAAATCGGAATGTTATACTCCGAGCCATTCTAACAAAACGTCTGCGCGTTCCGGCGAGCGGCAGACAGTCTTTCTTAGCCTCTCGTGGCCGTCACCGCTGTGCTTGCAGCCTGACCGCCCCGTGTGATACGAGGACGCTCGGCCCGGTGCCGCAGCAGATGGTCCGTCCGTTTCACACGCTGGGCGAGCTTCGCCAGGGCGGTTTCCTTCGGCTCACGGTTCATCTCTATGGAATCACTGCGCATCTACAACACGCTCGCGCGTGACAAGCAAGTTTTCGTGCCGCGCCAGCCCGGCGAGGTGCGGATGTACGTATGCGGAATCACCGTATACGACTATTGTCACGTGGGCCACGCGCGCATGCTGGTCGTGTTCGACCTCGTCCAGCGCTGGTTGCGTGCGATCGGTTACCGGGTCACGTATGTGCGCAACATCACCGACATCGACGACAAGATCATCCGCCGCGCGGTCGAGAACGGCGAGACGATCAAGTCGCTGACCGACCGGTTCATCGGCGCGATGCACGACGACGAAAGCGCGCTCGGCATCCAGCGGCCCGACATCGAGCCGCGTGCGACGGCTTTCATTCCGCAGATGCTCGGCATGATCGAGACGCTCGAGACGAACGGTTACGCGTATCAGGCGACCGACGGCGACGTCAATTACTCTGTGCGCAAGTTCGCGAACTACGGAAAGCTGTCGGGCAAGTCGCTCGACGATCTCCGCGCGGGCGAGCGCGTCGCCGCGAACGACGCGAAGGAAGATCCGCTCGACTTCGTGCTGTGGAAGCGGGCGAAGCCGGAAGATCCGGAAGGCGCGTCGTGGGCGTCGAAGTACGGGATGGGCCGCCCGGGCTGGCACATCGAGTGCTCGGCGATGGGTTGCACGCTGCTCGGCGAACATTTCGACATCCATGGCGGCGGGCAGGACCTGCAATTCCCGCACCACGAGAACGAGATCGCGCAGAGCGAAGGCGCGACCGGCCAGACGTTCGTCAATTACTGGATGCACAACGGCTTCGTGCAGGTCGACAACGAGAAGATGTCGAAATCGCTCGGCAACTTCTTCACGATCCGCGAAGTGCTCGAGCGCTACGACGCGGAAGTCATGCGCTTCTTCATCGTGCGGACCCACTACCGTTCGCCTCTCAATTACAGCGACGTGCATCTCGACGATGCGCGCGCGTCGCTCACGCGCCTCTACACCGCGCTGAAGGACGTCGATGCCGACACGCTCGCGCTCGACTGGAACGAGCCGCACGCGCAGCGTTTCGCGGCCGCGATGAACGACGACTTCAACACGCCGGTCGCGGTGGCGACGTTGTTCGAGCTGGCGGGCGAGGTGAATCGCACGCGCGACGCATCGCTCGCGCGGCAACTGAAACAGCTGGCGGGGCTGCTCGGCCTGCTGGGCCGCGAACCGCGCGCGTTCCTGCAGCAGGCGTCGGGTGCCGCGCAGGCGGGCGGGCTCGCCGCCGACGAGATCGAAGCGAAGATCGCCGCGCGCGTCGCGGCGAAGCAAGCGAAGGACTATGCCGAAGCGGACCGGATCCGGGCGGAACTGCTCGAGACCGGTATCGCACTTGAAGACAAACCGGGCGGATCGACCGAATGGCGTCGCGTATGAGCGCGGTGCGTTCCACTGACCGATCCGTCAGGTAGGAGGCAAGATGGCAACGGCCAGAAAAGCGCCGGTCAGGCGCGCGACCCCGGTCGCCGCGCGTCCGGCAGCCAAGCGCGTGCCGCCGGTGAAGACGGACGCAACGCGCGCCGTGCCGAACGGTGCGCTCAACGGTCATGCGCAGCCCGCGGCCGCGCAGCCGGCCGCCGACGCGGCCCGCAAGGCCCGTGCGTCCGAAGCGGACGGCGAGGAGGTCGTCGTGCGTCCTGCTTACTGGGACAAGGCATGCGCCGACCTCGTCAAGCGCGACCGGATCCTGAAGAAACTGATTCCGAAGTTCGGTCCCGCGCATCTCGTGAAGCGCGGCGATCCGTTCGTCACGCTTGCGCGCTCGGTCGTCGGCCAGCAGATTTCGGTGCCGTCGGCGCAGTCGCTGTGGGCGCGCATCGGGGACGCCTGTCCGAAACTCGCGCCGCAACCGGTGATCCGGCTCGGCGCGGACAAGCTGATCGCGTGCGGGCTGTCGAAGCGCAAGACGGAATACATCCTCGATCTCGCGCAGCATTTCGTGTCGGGCGCGCTGCACGTCGACAAATGGACGTCGATGGACGACGAGGACGTGATCGCGGAACTCACGCAGATCCGCGGCATCAGCCGCTGGACGGCCGAGATGTTCCTGATCTTCAACCTGTCGCGGCCGGATGTCCTGCCGCTCGACGACCCGGGCCTGATCCGCGCGATCAGCGTCAATTACTTCAGCGGGGAACCCGTCACGCGCAGCGAGGCGCGTGAAGTCGCGGCCAACTGGGAACCGTGGCGCACCGTCGCGACCTGGTACATGTGGCGCAGCCTCGATGCGCCCGACGCCGACGCCTGAGCGGCGGCTATCGGGTTTTAAACATCAATAGTTGAGAGCCGGTTTTGAGCGTCGCCCGCGCGGGTAGAATACGCGCTGCCGCAAGACCCAAGGATTCGAACACATGAAGACCACGTTTCTGGATTTCGAACAGCCGATCGCCGAACTCGAGGCCAAGATCGAAGAGCTGCGATTCGTGCAGGACGACTCGGCTGTCGACATTTCGGAAGAAATCGAGCGGCTGTCGAAGAAAAGCCAGCAACTGACGAAAGACCTCTACGCGAACCTGTCGCCGTGGCAGGTTTCGCAGATCGCGCGGCATCCGCAGCGCCCGTACACGCTCGATTACGTTGCGGAACTGTTTACCGATTTTCACGAGCTGCACGGCGACCGCGCATTCGCGGACGACCTGTCGATCGTCGGTGGTCTCGCGCGCTTCGGCGGCCATCCGTGCATGGTGATCGGTCACCAGAAGGGCCGCGACACGAAGGAGCGCGCCGCGCGCAACTTCGGGATGCCGCGTCCGGAAGGTTATCGCAAGGCCGAGCGCCTGATGCGTCTCGCCGAGAAGTTCGGGCTGCCGATCTTCACGTTCGTCGACACGCCGGGCGCGTACCCGGGCATCGGCGCGGAAGAGCGCGGCCAGTCGGAGGCAATCGGCCGCAACCTGTACGTGATGGCCGAGCTGAAGACGCCGATCATCACGACCGTGATCGGCGAGGGCGGTTCGGGCGGCGCGCTCGCGATCGCCGTGGCCGACACCGTGATGATGCTGCAGTTCTCGACCTACTCGGTGATCTCGCCGGAAGGCTGCGCGTCGATCCTGTGGAAGAGCGCAGCGAAGGCGCCGGAAGCCGCGGAAGCGCTCGGCCTGACCGCGCACCGCCTGAAGGCGCTCGGCCTGATCGACAAGATCATCAACGAGCCGCTCGGCGGCGCGCATCGCGATCCGAAGGGCATGGCTGCGCTGCTGCGCCGCGCGCTCGCCGATTCGCTGCGCCAGTTCCAGGGCATGAGCATCGATGCGCTGCGCGAGCGCCGCTTCGAGCGCCTGATGGCCTACGGCAAGTTCAAGGAAACCACGCCGGGCGCATGACCGCCCGCGTGTTCAATACGCGCGCCGCTGCGCGCGCGTTCCTCTCGTGATCCCACCGACCGAATTCTCCGCCGACCGCGTCGTCCTCGACGCGGTCGGCGTTGCGCTTTCCGGCATGCCGCCCGATGCGCGCATCGCGATCGCGTACAGCGGCGGCCTCGACTCGACGGTGTTGCTCGATGCGGCCGTGCGCGTCGCGGGCGCGTCGCGCTGCGTCGCGCTGCACGTGCATCACGGGCTGAGTGCGAACGCCGACGCCTGGGTTGCGCATGCCGAGGCGAGCGCGGCCGGGCTCGGCGTCGCGTTCGAATCGATGTGCGTCGACGTGCCGCGCGACAGCGGCCTCGGTGTCGAGGCGACGGCGCGCGAGCGGCGCTATGCGGCGCTCGACGAGATGTGCGAACGCCACGGCGCGGCCGCGCTGTGGCTCGCGCAGCATGCGGACGACCAGGCCGAGACCGTGTTGCTGCAGTTGTTGCGCGGCGCGGGGATCGCGGGGCTTGCCGCGATGGCGCCGCGTTACCGCCCCGACGGCGTGAGCGTCGAGCGCGTGCGCCCGCTGCTGCGATTGCTGCGCGCGCAACTCGAGCGTTATGCGGCGCAGCGCGCGCTCGAATGGATCGACGACGAATCGAACAACGACACGCGTTACGCGCGCAATGCGCTGCGCATCGACGTGCTGCCGGCGCTGGCCGCGCATTTTCCGGGCTTTCGCGACGCGCTGGGCCGCGCGGCCCAGCACGCGGCCGCCGCCCAGCGGTTGCTCGACGATCTGGCTGAACTCGACTTCGCCGTTGCCGCGCGCGATGACGGGCAGGCGCTGTCACGCGATGCACTGGTTGCGTTCGACGATACGCGTGGCGCGAACCTGCTGCGCTTCTGGATGCGCCGGCTCGGTTTGCCGGGCGCGTCGGCCGCGCGGCTCGCCAACATGATGCGGCAGTTGCGTGCCGCACACGATGCCCATGCATTGCGCGTCGATCACGCGGGGCAATGCTTGCGGCTTTATCGCGATGTCGTCTACTGGGAAGCGGGCGACAGCAGCGAGCCGGCCGACGACGGCACCGGCACGCCCCATCCGGACGCATCGCTCGCGTGGGACGGGCAGGAGGTCTGGCACCTGCCGGGATGGCGCGGCACGTTCGTGTTCGCGCCGGCCGACGCGGCAAGCCCCGATGCGGTGCCGGAGGCGCTGCTGCGCGGCGCGCGGCTCGTGGCGCGCGCCCGAGCGGGCGGCGAGCGGATGCGCACGTCGCCGGGCGGGCCGGGCCGCACGCTGAAGAACCTGTTCCAGGAGCGCGGCGTGCCGGCCTGGCAGCGCGACGTGCCGCTCTTGTTCGTGGGCGAGCGACTGATCTACGTGCCGCGGCTCGGCGTCAATCGCGATGTCGGCGCGTCCGGCAGCGAGGCGGCCGGCGACGGCGCCTGGCGCCGGATCGAATGGCGTCCCGACCTGCTGATCGCGTAACGGCGGGCAGGCTTCCGGCGGCGCGATGGCGCGCGCATTTTCACCATTTGGTAAACAGCGCCGGAACGGCTCCGGACGCGGCGAGCGGCTTGTCAAGCGGGCCTCTATCGGGTACGCTCGGTCGTTTGCTCGGCTCGATTTTTGAGCGATTTGTGCAGGTTTTCCGCGTGACGTACCCGGTTTGCGCGGCCTGATCGGCCTTCCGGGCAAAATCCGTCACGCTTGCGTGTTGCGTCCCAGCCGTCCCCCTCGTCGTCCGTCCACAGCCACAAGCCGCGTGACCGAACGGCTACGCGGCCTGCCCAGCGCGCCCGTGCGGTTTCTCCTCCAGTTCAGAACGACAATGGCACTCATCGTACACAAATACGGCGGCACTTCGATGGGCTCGGTCGAGCGCATCAAGAACGTCGCGAAACGCGTCGCAAAATGGCATCAGGCCGGGCACCAGATGGTGGTCGTGCCTTCGGCGATGTCCGGCGAAACCAACCGTCTGCTCGGTCTTGCGAAAGAGATTTCGAGCCAGCCGAGCCCGCGCGAGCTCGACATGA
This sequence comes from Burkholderia sp. COPS, assembly GCF_019425585.1. NCBI lineage: Bacteria > Pseudomonadati > Pseudomonadota > Betaproteobacteria > Burkholderiales > Burkholderiaceae > Burkholderia > Burkholderia sp. COPS. The sequence goes on from NZ_WIXR01000015.1 coordinate 103,630, forward strand.
TCGCGTCGACCGGCGAGCAGGTCAGCGTCGGCCTGCTGTCGATCGCGCTGCAGGAAATCGGCGTCGAGGCCGTGAGCTACGCGGGTTGGCAAGTGCCGATCAAGACGGACAGCGCGTTCACGAAAGCGCGCATTCACTCGATCGATGACGAGCGCGTGAAGGCCGACCTGAATGCAGGCAAGGTCGTGATCATCACGGGCTTCCAGGGCGTCGATCCGGACGGCCACATCACGACGCTGGGCCGTGGCGGCTCGGATACGTCGGCGGTGGCGGTCGCGGCTGCGCTGGGTGCCGAAGAGTGCCTGATTTACACGGACGTCGACGGCGTCTACACGACCGACCCGCGCGTCGTCGAAGAGGCGCGACGCCTCGATCGCGTGACGTTCGAGGAAATGCTGGAAATGGCCAGCCTCGGCTCGAAGGTCCTGCAGATCCGCTCGGTCGAATTCGCCGGCAAATACCAGGTGAAGACGCGTGTGCTGTCGAGCCTGACCGATCCGCTGATTGCGCTCGACGAAGAAATGCGCTCGGGCACCCTGATTACTTTTGAAGAAGACGAGACCATGGAAAAGGCAGTCATTTCCGGCATCGCGTTCCAGCGCGACGAAGCACGCATTGCGGTGATGGGCGTGCCCGACAAGCCGGGCATCGCGTATCAGATCCTCGGCCCGGTCGCGGATGCGAACGTCGACGTCGACATGATCATCCAGAACCAGAGCGTCCAGGGCAAGACCGACTTCACGTTCACGGTCGGCCGCGGCGACTACCAGAAGGCGATGGACATCCTCACCAACCAGGTGAAGGGCCACGTGAACGCCGAGCAGGTGCAGGGCGATCCGAAGGTGTCGAAGGTGTCGGTGGTCGGCGTCGGCATGCGTTCGCACGTGGGCGTCGCGAGCAAGATGTTCCGCACGCTGTCGGAAGAGGGCATCAACATCCAGATGATCTCGACGTCCGAAATCAAGATTTCGGTGCTGATCGACGAGAAATACATGGAGCTGGCCGTCCGCGCGCTGCACAAGGCATTCGAACTCGACCAGGCATCGTGAATTTTTCGTGATGCATTGAAGAAAATGCATCACGGAAATTGACGAGCGGTTCGAAACCCTATATTATTTCGTTCTCGTCGCACTGCCTCCCTGGTGCGAGCGAAAGTTTGGGAGACGTGGCCGAGAGGTCGAAGGCACTCCCCTGCTAAGGGAGCATCTGGGCCAAAACCTGGATCGAGGGTTCGAATCCCTCCGTCTCCGCCAAAAGCGGTGACAAAGCCCCGCAAGTTCTCGGACTTGCGGGGCTTTTTCTTTTCCAGTCCGTCGGGCGCCCGACGCGCGATGCGGCTGGATCTCGTCCGCCGGCCGATGTGGGCGTGGTGCTCAATGTCCAATGAGTGCTCGGGTCGAGCGGTGATCGTGCGCGATAGGGCGCGTATCGTCCGGCGCGACTCGAGGTGATGCTCCTGGCGAGCCTGCGTGCCGTTCCGGCTGTCTTCTCTCATCGATTCATCGTTTTGTCGGCGACCGCGCGCGTTCCGCACGGCGGCACGCGACTACCGGCACGCGATGGCCGACGGCATACGCGTGTATTGCGAGTGCCCGCAGATCCTCCGCGGAGGAGTCCACGCGATCGTCGCGCCTCTCGTCGCGATGAAGCAGGGCGGCATTGCTGCTCGTGATCGATCCGTTCTCCGTAGCGCGTGACCCGCCCGCGTTGCGGGATGTCGTGCATGGCCGCGAGAGTGTGGAGAGGGGGCGGCGCGACCCTTCGCTCGATCCGCGTCGAGCAAGACGGTGTGAAATAAAAATGAAAGGCGTCTTGTAAGAAATCAGGGCTGCGTTTTCCCCGTCTTGTCCGGTGCCAATCAGCTCGTTCCGACCCTCCGAAATGGCAGGCGGATATCAAAAATGCGGCGCTGCGTCGATTTCTGCAATCTTCCTGATCAAGTAATACAAAAAATTACTCATAAAAATCATAAAGATAAAGTGGGTTGTGGAAATCAATGCTCTGCTGCGCTGCAGAAAATAATCAATCACCTTATGCTGGTTAACCCGATCGCGTTTGAGCGGCATCAAGCTTTCCGGTGATGCCGCTTTACATTTTGCCAACATTGGCGATTCACGAAATCTTTCTGTCGATTTGATTTCGTTCCTTTCGTCTCGCCTGTCCCCGATGCAGTGCGCGACTTCATCAAGGCCCTGTTGACATGCATGATTTTCCCTTCCTGAGCCTGGCCATCTGGGCTCCGATCCTGTTCGGCGCGTGCCTGCTGCGTGCCGGTTCCGACCATCATCCACGTCGAACGAGGCTGATCGCGCTCGTCGGCGCGCTGGTGGGGCTTGCGGCCGTCGTTCCGCTGGTCGCCGGTTTCGATGCGCACTCGGCCGCGATGCAGTTCGTCGAGAGCCGCAACTGGCTGGCGGCATTCAATTCCGGATGGCGGGTCGGCATCGACGGCGCGTCGCTGTGGCTCGTCGTGCTGACCGCGTTCACGACGCTCGTGGTGGTCGTGGCGTCGTGGGAGTCGGTCACGGTGCGCGTCGCGCAGTACTACGCATCGTTCCTGATCCTGTCGGGGCTGATGGTCGGCGTGTTCGTCGCACAGGACGGCCTGCTGTTCTTCATCTTCTTCGAGGCGACGCTGATCCCGCTTTACCTGCTGATCGGCACATGGGGACGCGAGCGCCGCGTGTACGCGGCCGTGAAGTTCTTCTTCATCTCGTTCGCCGGCTCGCTGTTGCTGCTGATGGCGATGCTGTACCTGTACGCGCAGTCGCACACGTTCGACATGGCCGTGTGGCGCACGCTGCAGCTCGGCTTCGCGCCGCAGTTGCTGGTGTTCCTCGGCTTCTTCGCCGCCTTCGCGGTCAAGGTGCCGATGTGGCCGGTCCACACGTGGCTGAGCGACGTCTATACCGACGGCCCGACCGGCGCGGCGCTGATGCTCGCGATGCTCAAGCTCGGCGGCTACGGGTTCCTGCGCTTCGCGCTGCCGGTGACACCCGACGCGAGCCACTTCTTCGCGCCGGCCGTGATCGCGCTGTCGCTGTTCGCGATCGTCTATGCGAGCCTGATCGCGCTCGCCCAGACCGATCTCGGCAAGCTGCTCGCGTATTCGACGGTCGCGCACATGGGGATCGTCACGCTCGGGCTGTTCCTGTTCAACCGGATCGGCGTCGAAGGCGCGATCGTGCAGCTCGTGTCGTACGGCTTCGTCGCGGGCGCGATGTTGTTGTGCGTGAACGTGCTCGTCGACCGCACGAAGCAGCGCGAGATTGCCGCGTACGGCGGCGTCGCGGGCGTGATGCCGCGTTTCGCGACCTTCACGGTGCTGTTCGCGATGGCCAACGTCGGCTTGCCGGGCACGTCGGGCTTCGTCGGCGAGTTCATGGTCATCATGGGCGCGATCCGCTTCAACTTCTGGATCGGCGCGATCGCGGCTCTGACGCTGATCCTCAGTGCGTCGTACACGCTGTGGATGCTCAAGCGCGTCGTGTTCGGCAAGGTCGCGAGCCAGCGGATCGCGAAGCTCGCCGACCTGAACCGTCGCGAGATCGTGATGTTCGCGTCGCTCGCACTGGTCGTGCTGGCGGTCGGCGTCGATCCGAAGCCGTTCACCGACGCGATCGATCCGACTGTCGGAAGGCTGATCCAAGACGCGAGCCATTCGAAGCTGCCGGCAGGGGACAGCCCTGCGCAGCCGCAGCCGTCGTACATGGCATCGACGCGCGGCTGATCGCGGCACGTCGCGCGAGCGGGGCTCATCGCACGGCGGTACAGCCGTTGCGTACACATCGATCTCGGTCCGGCGCAGGTAGCGCCGGGCCCGCTTGCGGCTGCGTGAAATTGCCCCGCGACAATGTGTCTCACAACAGATTCTGCAATGATGATTTTCCGCATTAGCTGGTTCTTCATCGCACTCGCGCGACGTATGATTCGGCCACTTTCGTGGATCGAATGCGCATCGGGCATACGCAAACGGATTCAATGACCCTCGGGCGGTGTGATGAAAAGAAGAGCTTCAAAAGGCGGGGTGGCGCTGATGTCGATCGGCGCGGCCCTGAGCCTGTCAGGATGTAATTTAGATGTACTAAATCCGAAAGGAAGCGTGGGTGCTGCCGAAAAGGCGCTGATCGCGACGTCCACCTGGGCGATGCTGGTCGTCGTCGTGCCGGTGATCCTGCTCACGCTGTGGTTCGCGTGGCGTTACCGCGCATCGAACCGCAGCGCCACCTACGCGCCGAACTGGTCGCACTCGACCGCGATCGAGGTCGTGATCTGGACGGTGCCGACGCTGATCATCCTGTTCCTCGGCGTGCTCACGTGGAAGACCACGCACGAGCTCGACCCGTACAAGCCGCTCGAGTCGTCGGTGAAGCCGATCGACGTCGAGGTCGTCGCGCTCGACTGGAAGTGGCTGTTCATCTATCCGGAACTCGGCATCGCGTCGGTGAACCAGCTCGCGATTCCGGTCGGCACGCCGGTGAACTTCCGCATCACGTCGGATTCGGTGATGAACTCGTTCTTTATCCCGCAGCTCGGCGGCCAGGTCTATGCGATGGCCGGCATGCAGACGCGCCTGCACCTGATCGCCGACGAGCCCGGCAACTACGCGGGCACGTCCGCCAACTTCAGCGGCCGCGGCTTCTCCGACATGAAGTTCCGCACGCTCGCCGAGCCGCGCGAACAGTTCGATGCATGGGTGCAGAAGGTGAAGGCCTCGCCCGACCGTCTCGACGCGACCGTCTACGGTACCGTCGCCCAGCCGAGCGAGAAGGCGCCGGTGCGCTACTTCTCGTCGGTCGATCCGCGGCTCTTCCACAACATCATCGCGAAATACAACGATGGCCACGTCCTCGACCTGAAGGACGCCGCCTGCGGCACGAAGGGGTAACGCATGTTCGGCAAACTCACACTCTCGGCGATCCCGTTCGATCAGCCCATCATCATGGGGGCAGGCGCCTTCATGGGGCTGGTCGTGCTGGGCATTCTCGCCGCGCTGACGATCACCGGCCGGTGGAAATGGCTGTGGACGGAATGGCTGACCACGGTCGACCACAAGAGACTCGGCGTGATGTACATCATCGTCGCGCTGATCATGCTGCTGCGCGGTTTCGCCGACGCGATCATGATGCGCATGCAGCTCGCGCTCTCGTACAACGGGCCCGGCTACCTGCCGCCGCACCACTATGACCAGGTCTTCACGGCACACGGCGTGATCATGATCTTCTTCATGGCGATGGTGTTCATGGTCGGCCTGATGAACCTGGTCGTGCCGCTGCAGATCGGCGCGCGCGACGTCGCATTCCCGTTCATCAACTCGCTCTCCTTCTGGATGACGGCCGTCAGTGCGATCCTGATCAACGTGTCGCTCGTGATCGGCGAATTCGCGCAGACGGGCTGGCTCGCGTATCCGCCGCTGTCGGAGCTGCAGTTCAGTCCGGGGGTAGGGGTCGACTACTACCTGTGGGCGCTGCAGATATCGGGCGTCGGCACGCTGCTGACCGGCGTGAACTTCTTCGTGACGATCATCAAGATGCGCGCGCCGGGCATGACGCTGATGAAGATGCCGGTGTTCACGTGGACCGCGCTCTGCACGAACGTGCTGATCATGGCGTCGTTCCCGATCCTGACCGCGACGCTCGCGCTGCTCGGCCTCGACCGTTACCTCGGCATGCACTTCTTCACGAACGAAGCCGGCGGCAACGCGATGCTGTACCTGAACCTGATCTGGGCGTGGGGCCATCCGGAGGTGTACATCCTGATCCTGCCGGCGTTCGGGATCTTCTCGGAAGTCATCGCGACGTTCGCGAAGAAGCCGCTGTTCGGCTACAAGACGATGGTGTACGCGACCTGCGCGATCATGGTGCTGTCGTTCCTCGTGTGGCTGCACCACTTCTTCACGATGGGCTCGGGTGCGAACGTGAACGCGTTCTTCGGCATCATGACGATGATCATCGCGATTCCGACCGGCGTGAAGGTGTTCAACTGGCTGTTCACGATGTATCGCGGCCGGATCGAATTCACGACGCCTGTGCTGTGGACGATCGGCTTCATGGTCACGTTCACGATCGGCGGCATGACCGGCGTGATGATGGCGATTCCGGGTGCGGACTTCGTGCTGCACAACAGCCTGTTCCTGATCGCGCACTTCCACAACGTGATCATCGGCGGCGTGCTGTTCGGTTATCTCGCGGGCTTCAACTACTGGTTCCCGAAGGCGTTCGGCTTCAAGCTGAACGAGAAGCTGGGCAAGGCTGCGTTCTGGTTCTGGCAGGTCGGCTTCTACGTCGCGTTCGTGCCGCTCTACGTGCTCGGCTTCATGGGCATGACGCGCCGGCTCAACCACTACGACAACCCGGCCTGGCATCCGTGGCTGCTGGTCGCCGCATTCGGCGCCGTGCTGATCGCGGTCGGCATTGCGTGCCAGTTGCTGCAACTGGTGGTCAGCATCCGCAACCGCAACCTGCCGGCATACCGAGACACGACGGGCGATCCGTGGGGCGGCCGCACGCTGGAGTGGGCGACTTCGTCGCCGCCAGCCGACTACAACTTCGCGGTGATCCCGCAGGTGCGCACGCTCGACGCGTATGCGGACATGAAGGCGCGCGGCGAAGGTCGGCCGAACCCGGCGTCGTTCCGCGACATCCACATGCCGTCGAATACCTGCGCGGGCCTCGTGGTCGCGATCTTCAGCCTTGTGCTCGGCTTCGCGCTGGTGTGGCACATCTGGTGGATGGCGATCGGCGGGCTCGTCGGGATCGTCGCGACACTCGTGATCTACAGCTCGCGCGATAACGACGGTTATTACATCCCTGCGTCGACGGTGCGCAAGACCGAAGACAAGCAGCCGACGCAGCGCGTGGCCGCGCGCGTCGACGACGTGGAACTGGAGGCCAACTGATGTTGCAGAAAACCTTGAGCGCGACCCTGCTCGAGCACGACGACCATCCGCCGTCGCATTCAGTGTTCGGGTTCTGGCTGTACCTGATGACCGACTGCGTGATCTTTGCCGCGCTGTTCGCGACGTTCGCGGTGCTTGGCCAGCAGTATGCGGGCGGCCCGACCGCGAAAGACCTGTTCGACATTCCGGGCGTCGCGGTGGAAACCGCCGCGCTGCTGCTGTCGAGCATCACGTACGGTTTCGCGATGCTCGCCGCGTACAAGCAGCGGCGTGGCGCGCTGCTCGCGTGGCTCGCGGTGACGTTCGTGCTCGGCGCGGCGTTTCTCGTGATGGAACTGCGCGAGTTCTCGCACCTGATCGCGGAAGGCGCGGGCCCGCAACGCAGCGCGTTCCTGTCGGCGTTCTTCACGCTGGTCGGCACGCACGGGCTGCACGTGACGGCCGGGCTGCTGTGGATGATCGTGCTCGCCGGGCAGATCGTGTTTCGCGGCGGCGACCTGACCGATCGCGACCTGCGACGCCTGACGTGCCTGAGCCTCTTCTGGCACTTCCTCGACATCGTGTGGATCTGCGTGTTTTCCTTTGTCTATCTCGCGAGCGTGATCTAAATGGCCCATTCGCATTCGTCTCAACTCGAAGAAGGGCACGGCAGTGTCGGCGGTTATGTCGCCGGCTTCATCCTGTCGGTGCTGCTCACGGCCGCGTCGTTCGGCCTCGTGATGGGCGGCGTGCTGTCGCCGCACGCGTCGCTGATCGCGCTTGCCGTGCTCGCGTTCGTGCAGATCGTCGTGCACCTCGTGTACTTCCTGCACATGAACGGCTCGTCGGGCCAGCGCTGGAACGTGATGGCGTTCAGCTACACGGTGCTGACCGCGGCGATCCTGATCGTCGGCACGCTGTGGGTGATGCACAACGTCAGCATGAACATGATGTCGCGCTGAGCGGCATCGCGGCGCGATGCGTCGACCGGAGAAGCGGCACGAAGGTGCCGCTTTTTTTTCGTCCGCGAGAAGGGCGCCGCGGCCCGCCAGGGCGGTATCGGGGGGGCGTCGACTGTGTGATTCGGCGCGCGCATGGCCGGTGCGAACGCCGATCGGCGAAGGCGGAAGGGAGCCTGGACGCCTCCGTCGGGCCGTCGATTGTTACAAGACGTTAGCGCAAGCTTGCCGTTGCGATGCCGCGCATCAGTTCTTACAAACTTGAAATATGCGGGGGCAACGCTTGCCGTTATAGTCGAATCACACATCCAACAACCCCCAAAGAGGAATCCATGAAGACCTTGCGTATTGCCTCGCTCTTGACCGGTATGACGGCCTTGCTCGTGTCGGGCGCAGCAATGGCGGGAGTCAATGTCGGGATCAATCTCGGCGTTCCGGCACCGGTCTACGTCGCGCCCGCACCTGTGTATGCGCCGCCGCCTCCGCCGCCGGTCGTCTATCAGCCTGCGCCGGTCTATGCGCCGGCACCCGTCTATGCACCGGCGCCGACTATCGTGATCGGCTGGCATGGCGACCGCTACTGGGACGGCCGTCGCTACTGGGGCCGCGACGAGTGGTACCGCCGTCATGGCGGCCGCCCCGGCTGGGATCGCGGTCACGGCCATTGGGACAACGGTCGCCACAACGGCTGGCGTTGATCGACAGGGCGCACGCGTGATGTGCGCGCAACGTCCGCCGATGAAGAAACCGCCTGCATGGCGGTTTTCTTTTGGCCCGACGGATTGAATGGGTAGAATCGTCCCTCGTTACTACCCTCATTCGACCGACAGGGCCTCTATGACGAAGGGTTCGCCCCGGGCCGCCGGGCGTGTCCGCCGTGCCGTACGGGTTGCCGGCCGCACGGCCGCGGTATTCGTGTTGCAGGCGGCGCTGGCCGCGACCGCCGCGCACGCGGCCTACGCCATTGCGCAGTACGGCGAGCCGAAGTATCCGCCGGGCTTCAGGCATTTCGACTACGTCAACCCCGACGCGCCGAAGGGCGGCACGCTCGTGCTCGCGAACCCCAACCGGCTGACCTCGTTCGACAAGTTCAACCCGTTTACGATGCGCGGCAATCCCGCGCCGGGCATCGACATGCTGTTCGAGAGCCTCGCGACCGGCAGCTCGGACGAGCCGGCGTCGGCGTACGGGCTGCTCGCCGACGACATCGACATCGCACCGGATCGCCGTTCGGTCACGTTCCACCTGAATCCGCGCGCGCGCTTTTCCAATGGCGACCCGGTCACGGCCGACGACGTCAAGTTCTCGTTCGACACACTGAAGAGCAAGCTGGCCGCGCCGCAGTTCGGCGCGTATTTCGCGGAAATCACGAAGGCCGTGGTGGTTGATCCTGCCACCGTGCGTTTCGAGTTCCGCAGCGCGAATCGTGAACTGCCGCTGATCGCCGGCGGCGTGCCGGTGTTTTCGCGCAAGTGGGGATTGCGCGCGGACGGCTCGCGCATCCCGTTCGACCAGCTCGCGTTCGAGCAACCGATCGGCAGCGGCCCGTACCTGATCGAGCGCTACGACAACGGCCGGACGATCACTTACCGGCGCAACCCGGCGTACTGGGGTACCGACCTGCCGGTGCGGGTGGGCACCAACAACTTCGAACGGATCGTCTACAAGCTGTACGGCGATGGCGTTGCGCGGCTCGAAGCGTTCAAGGCGGGCGAATACGATGTGCTCGTCGAGTACATCGCGCGCAACTGGACACGCCGCGATGTCGGCAAGCGTTTCGACAGCGGCGAGCTCGTCAAGCGCGAATTCCGCCAGCACAACGGCGCCGGCATGCAGGGCTTCTTCATGAACCTGCGCCGGCCGCTGTTTCGCGACGTGCGCGTGCGCCAGGCGCTCGACCTTGCGTTCGACTTCGAATGGCTGAACCGCCAGCTGTTCTACAGCGCCTACACGCGTCTGGACAGCTACTTCGCCGACACCGACCTGCAGGCGACCGGCACGCCCGGCCCCGGCGAGCTGAAGTTGCTGGAGCCGCTGCGCGCGCAGCTCGACCCGGCCGTGTTCGGGCCGATGGTCACTCAGCCGGATACGAATCCGCCGGGCTCGCTGCGCGCGAACCTGCTGAAGGCGCGCACGCTGCTCGCGCAGGCCGGCTGGACCTATCGCGACGGCGCGCTGCGCAATGCGAAAGGCGAGCCGTTCACGTTCGAGATCCTCGACGATTCGGGCGCCGCGATGGAAGGTGTCGTGACGGCCTATCAGCGCAATCTGGCGAAGCTCGGCATCGATGCACGCTTTCGCACGGCCGATTTCGCGCTGCTGCAAAAGCGCCTCGACGCGTTCGACTACGACATGACGACGATCCGCCTGCCGGGCGTGCAGGTGCCGGGGGCCGAGCAATACTCGCGTTACGCCAGCAAGTTCGCCGACGAGCCGGGCTCCGACAACTTCATCGGGCTGAAGTCACCGGCCGTCGACGCGCTGCTGCACGCACTCGGCACCGCGCAGTCGCGCGACGAATTGCTCGATGCGACACACGCGCTCGACCGCGTGCTGATGCATGGCTACTACGCGGTCCCGCAGTGGTACAGCACGACGCACCGGATCGCGTACAAGCGCACGCTCGGCTACCCGCAGACGCTGCCGCTGTACTATTCGGCCGAGGGCTGGGTCGTGTCGACCTGGTGGGCGAAGCCCGATCACTGAGCCACGCCGCCCTACGTCCAACCCTGCCTACCGATCGCGAGTCGACGCCCATGTGGAGCTACATCCTCAAACGCCTGCTGCTGATGATCCCGACGCTCGTCGGCGTGCTGACGCTCACGTTCGCGGTGATCCAGTTCGTACCGGGCGGCCCCGTCGAACAGGCCGTGCAGGAATTGCGCAAGGGCGCGACGGAGCAGGGTGCGGTGCCGTTCGGGATGCGCGCGCACACCGGCGTGGACGCACAGCAGCTCGCGCAGCTGAAGGCGCTGTACGGTTTCGACAAACCGCCGCTCGAACGCTACTGGCTGATGCTGAAGCGCTTCGCGCGCTTCGATCTCGGCGAAAGTTACTTCCGCCACCAGAGCGTGTGGTCGCTGGTCGTGCAGAAGCTGCCCGTGTCGATCAGCATCGGGCTGTGGACGTTCTTCCTCACGTACCTGATCTCGGTGCCGCTGGGCATCGCGAAGGCCGTGCGCAACGGTTCGCCGTTCGACGTCGCGACGAGCCTCGTCGTGCTCGTCGGTTATGCGATTCCGGGCTTCGTGCTCGGCGTGCTGCTGCTCGTGCTGTTCGGCGGCGGCTCGTTCTGGCAGCTTTTCCCGCTGCGCGGGCTCACGTCGGACAACTTCGCCCAGCTGTCGCTCGTCGGCAAGGTGCTCGACTACCTGTGGCACATCGCGCTGCCGATCACGGCGTCGGTCGTCGGCAGCTTCGCGGTCGTCACGATGCTCACGAAGAATGCGTTCCTCGACCAGATCCGCCGGCAATACGTGCTGACCGCGCGCGCGAAGGGGCTCTCCGAGCGCAGCGTGCTGTGGAAGCACGTGTTCCGCAACGCGATGCTGCCGCTGATCGTCGGTTTTCCGGCCGCGTTCATCGGTGCGTTCTTCACGGGCAGCCTGCTGATCGAGACGCTGTTCTCGCTCGACGGCCTCGGGCTGCTGTCGTACGAATCGGTCGTGCGGCGCGACTATCCGGTCGTGCTCGGCACGCTGTACCTGTTCACGCTGATCGGCCTTGCGACCAAGCTGATCTCCGATCTCTGCTATGTGTGGGTCGATCCGCGCATTCAATTCGACACCCTGGAGCGCTGACATGAAACCGTCCGTCTGCATGCCCGGCGTCACCGGGCGAGGTGTGCGATGAACCGGGCCGTCGTGTCGTCCCGCATCGACGCGGCGCGCGCCCGCGTGTCGCCGTCTCCCGCGCGCCGCGTATGGCAGCGCTTCAGGCAGCAGCGCCTCGGCTACTGGAGCTTCGTGATCTTCGTCGTCGCGTTCGCCGCGAGCCTCGCGGCGCCGCTGTGGTCGAACGACAAGCCGCTCGTCGTGCGTTACGACGGCCAGACCTATTTCCCGATGTTCCATGCGTATCCGGAGACGACCTTCGGCGGCGATTTCCCGACGCCGGCCGACTATCTCGATCCGTATGTGCGCAAGCGGCTTGAGGCGCCCGGCAACTTCGTCGTCTACCCGCCGAACCATTATTACTACGACACGCTGAACTACTTCTCGAACGTGCCGAACCCCGCGCCGCCGTCGCGCGCGAACTGGCTCGGCACCGACGCGCAGGGCCGCGACCTGCTCGCCCGGCTCGTGTACGGGTTCCGCGTGTCGGTCGAGTTCGGGCTGATCCTGACCGTGATCGGCACGCTGCTCGGGATCGCCGCGGGCGCCGTGCAGGGCTTCTTCGGCGGGCGTATCGACATCGTCGGGCAGCGCCTGATCGAGATCTGGAGTTCGCTGCCCGAGCTGTACCTGCTGATCATCTTCGCGTCGATCTTCGAGCCGAGTTTCCTGCTGCTGATCGTGCTGCTGTCGCTGTTCGGCTGGATCGGGCTCGCCGACTACGTGCGCGCCGAATTCCTGCGCAACCGCACGCAGGACTACGTGCGCGCGGCGCGCGCGATGGGGCTCACGAACTGGCAGATCATCTGGCGCCATGTGCTGCCGAACAGCCTCACGCCGGTGATCACGTTCCTGCCGTTCCGGATGAGCGGCTCGATCCTCGCGCTCACGAGCCTCGATTTCCTCGGGCTCGGCGTGCCGCCGCCGACCCCGAGCCTCGGCGAACTGCTCGCGCAGGGCAAGGGCAACCTCGACGCATGGTGGATCTCGTTGTCGACCTTCGGCGTGCTGGTCACGACGCTGCTGCTGCTGACCTTCATGGGCGATGCGCTGCGCAACGCACTCGATACGCGGATCGCCGATTCGGTGCGCGCGGCGGGAGGCCAGCGATGAGCGAGGCGGTCGTATCGACGCAGCATGAGCCGCTGCTGGCGCTCGAGCATCTGCATGTGCGCTTCGGCGACACGGTCGCGGTGGATGACGTGACGCTCGAGATCGGTCGCGGCGAGCGCGTCGCGCTGGTCGGCGAATCGGGTTCCGGCAAGAGCGTGACCGCGCTGTCGATCCTGCGGCTGCTGCGCGACGCCGACGTGAGCGGGGCGATCCGCTTCGCGGGGCAGGACCTGGCTGACAAGAGCGAGCGCGAGATGCGCGGGCTGCGCGGCTCGGACATCGCGATGATCTTCCAGGAACCGATGACGGCGCTCAACCCGCTGTATACGATCGGCGTGCAGATCGGCGAGACGATCGTGCTGCACGACGGCGTATCGGCGGTCGAGGCGCGCAAGCGTGCGATCGCTCTGCTTGCGCGCACGGGCATCGCGGAGCCGGAGAAGCGTGTCGACAGCTATCCGCACCAGTTGTCGGGCGGCCAGCGGCAGCGCGCGATGATCGCGATGGCGCTCGCCTGCCGGCCGCGCCTGCTGCTGGCCGACGAGCCGACCACCGCGCTCGACGTGACGATCCGCGCGCAGATCGTCGACCTGCTGCTGGAGCTGCAGCGCGAGGAAGCGGAAAAGCGCGGGATGGCGATCCTGCTGATCACGCACGACCTGAATCTCGTGCGGCACTTCGCGGATCGCGTCGCGGTGATGGAGCACGGCCGGCTCGTCGAGAGCGGGCCGGTCGAGCGGATCTTCGCGGAACCCGAGCATCCGTATACGCAGCGGCTGCTGAACAGCCGGCCGCAACGCGCGGTCGCGCCGGTGATGCCGATCGCGCCCGTCGTGCTCGATGCCCGCCACGTGAGCGTGCAGTTCGCGCGCAAGCGGCCGGGCATCGCGGGCTGGTTCGGCTCGGTACCCGTGACGGCCGTCGCGGATGTGTCGGTGTCGGTGCGGCAGGGCGAGACGCTCGGCATCGTCGGTGAATCGGGATCCGGGAAGTCGACGCTCGCGATGGCGCTGCTCGGCCTGCAAAAGACGGCCGGCGGCACGATCGAATTCCAGGGGCGCGCGCTGTCGACCTATCGCGGCCGCGAACAGACCGCCCTGCGCTCGAACATGCAGGTGGTCTTTCAGGACCCGTTCAGTTCGCTTTCTCCGCGTCACACGATCGAGCGGATCGTCGGCGAGGGGCTCGAACTGCATCGCCCGGACATGACGCCCGATGCGCGTCGCGCGAAGTCGCTCGCGGTGCTGCGCGAAGTCGGCCTCGACCGCACGGTGCTGCACCGTTATCCGCACGAATTCTCGGGCGGGCAGCGCCAGCGGATCGCAATCGCGCGCGCGCTGGTGCTGGAACCGCGCATCCTGATCCTCGACGAGCCGACGTCCGCGCTCGACGTGTCGATCCAGCAGCAGGTGCTCAAGCTGCTCGCGAATTTGCAACAGAAATACAACCTTGGCTATGTATTCATCAGCCACGACCTGGAGGTGATCGGGGCGATGGCGCACCGCGTCGCGGTGATGCAGGGCGGGGCCGTCGTCGAGTCGGGAGAGGTGGCCGACATCTTCAGCAGACCGTCACATCCTTACACACAAAAGCTGTTGAAAGCGGTCTGGAAAGCGTGATAGGCCGCCAATGGTCTGACCATCTCGATTGTATTTATTAATTTGTTTTGACAAACGATTACGCGCTGGCTAGTATCGACCGAAATTTTCCGCCAATCAGCTGATTTTTAAGCACATTCCATCGACCAATGCAGCATCGATCCCTGACCCAGGCATGCGCGCGCACCATCGCCGGGCTGTTCATCGGCGCCCTGTTCGCAGCAGCACCCGGCGCGTTCGCCGACGAAGTCAGCAGTTTTAACCAGAATGTCACCAATTCGACGCAGAACGCGTCGAATTCCTCCCTCCAGCAGACCAGCGCGCAGCCGTCGAGCGGCGGCGCGAAGTCGTTCCTCGCCGGCATGGCCGGCAAGGCGGGCGACGTGGTCGTCGGCGCGCTGAACATGATCGGCGTGCGTTATCGCTGGGGCGGCAACTCGCCGGATTCGGGCCTCGACTGCAGCGGCTTCGTGCGCTACGTGTTCCAGGACACCCTCGGCATGTCGCTGCCGCGTCGAGCGGAAGAGATGAGCCGCGTCGGCGAGAAGGTGAGCATGAGCAACCTCAAGCCGGGCGATCTCGTGTTCTTCAACACGATGCGCCGCACGTTCTCGCACGTCGGCATCTACATCGGCGACAACAAGTTCGTGCACTCGCCGTCGACGGGCAGCACCATCCGCGTCGACGATCTCGATAGCGGCTACTGGGAAAAGCGTTTCACCGGCGCGCGCCGGCTTGAGTCGGAGTTCCCGATGAAGCCGGAAGATCTGCGTCAGCGCGTGCGCGCGACGATTGGCGACGATTCGGCGAACGGCAACAACTGACGTTCGACGGCCGGTCCGGCCGGATCGAAAAAACCCTGTCACCGAAAGGCGGCAGGGTTTTTTGTTTTGGGGCGATGCAAACGGTGAATGACGGTCGCGCCGTCGTTTGCGGGCCGGCGGCGCGCGCCGGCCTGCGCGTCGTGTGCTTACGCGGCGGCCACGCCGCGCGCTGCCGCGAGCTTGCGCTGCAGTTCCGGCATGATGCGCGCGACGGCTTCCTCGCCTGCAAGAATGGCCGCGTTGCGCTGGTTGAAGTCGCTGCCGCCCATGGCCGCGAGGTTCGGGCGGATCACGACGTCGGCGTACTTTTCGAGCTCGTAGGTCTTGATCGTCTGGCCCATGATCGTGAAGGTCTGCAGCAGCATCTCGATCGGGTTGTTGGTTGCCGCGCCGTCCGGCCGGGCCGAGATGTCGACCGCGATCACGAAGCTCGCGCCCATCTTGCGCGCGTACGACGCCGGCACGGGGCTCACGAGGCCGCCGTCGACATATTCGCGGTTGCCGATCTTCACCGGTTCGAACACCGACGGCACGCTGCACGACGCACGCACCGCGAGCCCCGTGTTGCCCTGCTGGAACAGGATCGGCTGACCGCTCTGCAGATCGGTCGCGACAATACCGAGCGGCTTCGCCATCTTCTCGATCGGCCGGTTGTTGAGCGTCTTGTTCAGGAAGTTCTGCAGCGCCACGCCCTGCAGCAGCCCGCGCGAACGGAACGGCAGCGCCCAGTCGCTGATCGCCGCCTGATCCATGTCGAGCGCGATCTTGTTGATCTGCAGTGCGCTCATGCCCGACGCATACAGTGCGCCGACCACCGAGCCCGCGCTCGTGCCCGCGACGATTTCGACCGGGATGCCGCGCGCCTCGAGCGCCTTCAGCACGCCGATGTGCGAGAAGCCGCGCGCGGCGCCGCCGCCGAGCGCGATGCCGATCTTCACCGGCTTCTCGCGCGGCTGCGTGGCGCCGGAAGTATTGTCCGAACGGGATTTGTCGCCGAACGACGTGCAGGCGGCGAGGCTGGCGGACGCGGCGGCGATCGTGAAGTGGCGGCGCGACAGGCGAGGGGACGACATCGAATGGTTCTCCGGCGGCTTGGCGGCGGGTCACACGGCCCGCGGCGGCGATAGGTTCCGAGCGGCCGCGCGGCAGGTTCCGTGCGGCCGGCGCCGCGCCGGCTGGCGGCCGCGGCGCGCACATCATAAAGCAAGCGGCGCGCTTGGCGCGATGTCCGGCGCGAGTATAATTCCGGCTTCTTTCCCGTTCCGGGCGCGGCCGGCCCCGTTGCTGTCCGGGCTGCCGCCGTCGATCCCGCGTCGAATCATTCATGCGCCCCAGGCGTTCGAGTTACCGTTTATGACCCGTCCTGTCCGTACCCGCTTCGCGCCGAGTCCCACCGGCTTCATCCACCTCGGCAACATCCGCTCCGCGCTCTATCCGTGGGCGTTCGCCCGCAAGATGAAGGGCACGTTCGTGCTGCGCATCGAGGACACCGACGTCGAGCGCTCGTCGCAGGAAGCGGTCGACGCGATCCTCGAAGGGATGCAATGGCTCGGCCTGGATTTCGACGAAGGCCCGATCTACCAGATGCAGCGGATGGACCGCTATCGCGAGGTGCTCGCGCAGATGCTGGAGAAGGGGCTTGCCTACCCGTGCTACATGTCGGCCGAGGAGCTCGACGCGCTGCGCGAACGCCAGCGCGAGGCAGGCCTGAAGCCGCGCTACGACGGCACGTGGCGTCCGGAGCCCGGCAAGGTGCTGCCGGAGCCGCCGGCCGGCGTGAAGCCGGTGCTGCGTTTCCGCAATCCGCTGACGGGCACGGTCGTGTGGGATGACGCGGTGAAGGGGCGTGTCGAGATTTCGAACGAGGAGCTCGACGACCTCGTGATCGCGCGCCCGGACGGCACGCCGATCTACAACTTCTGCGTGGTGGTGGACGACATGGACATGGGCATCACGCACGTGATCCGTGGCGACGACCACGTGAACAACACGCCGCGCCAGATCAACATCCTGAATGCGCTCGGCGGCGAGGCGCCGGTCTACGCGCACCTGCCGACCGTGCTGAACGAGCAGGGCGAGAAGATGAGCAAGCGGCATGGCGCGATGAGCGTAATGGCGTATCGCGACGCGGGCTTCCTGCCCGAAGCGGTCGTCAACTATCTCGCGCGCCTCGGCTGGTCGCACGGCGATGCCGAGATCTTCTCGCGTGAGCAGTTCGTCGAATGGTTCGATCTCGAGCATCTCGGCAAGTCGCCCGCGCAATACGACCACAGCAAGCTGAGCTGGCTGAACGCGCATTACATCAAGGAAGCCGACAACGCGCGCCTCGCCGAGCTGGCCAAGCCGTTCCTCGCCGCACTCGGCGTCGACGATGCGGCGATCGCCACGGGCCCGGCGCTCGATGCCGTGGTCGGGCTGATGAAGGATCGCGCGACGACGGTCAAGGAGATCGCGGAAGGCGCTGCGATGTTCTACCGCGTGCCGGCACCGGAGGCCGATGCGCTTGCGCAGCACGTGACCGATGCGGTGCGTCCGGCGCTGGCCGATCTCGTCGCTGCGCTGAAAGCGGCCGACTGGACGAAGGAGGCCGTATCCGCCGCGCTGAAGGCGACGCTCGGCACGCACAAGCTGAAGATGCCGCAACTCGCGATGCCGGTGCGCCTGCTGGTGGCGGGGACGACGCACACGCCGTCGATCGACGCGGTGCTCGTCCTGTTCGGTCGCGATGTCGTGGTGTCGCGCATCGAGGCCGCGCTGGCCTGAGATTCGGGGGCGAGCGAAGCCGCCCGTGCGTGACATCGCGGCGGCTTCGCAAAAAATTTCGCTCCAATCGCAAAAAGGGTATTTACAAGTTCAAAGTAGCTCCATATAATCTCATTTCTGTTCTGCAAGGGGGTATAGCTCAGCTGGGAGAGCGCTTGCATGGCATGCAAGAGGTCAGCGGTTCGATCCCGCTTACCTCCACCATCAGAACAAGCTGAATTGATTTGCGAAGCAAGTAGGGTAGTAATAAATGCTTCACAAAATGATTCAAAGCAGTTAGAATTTCGGCCTTCGCTGTTGATTGAAAAGTGAATAGCGAAAGTCAGACAGATCTGAAAAGATTTTGTCCCCTTCGTCTAGAGGCCTAGGACATCACCCTTTCACGGTGAGTACAGGGGTTCGAATCCCCTAGGGGACGCCAGGATTCAGCGGCGTTTCGTAGAAGTGTCGCAAGGCTCGCAGGAACGTAACCGACGTCCTGCGGGTTGGGTAAGAAAGCTGGAGCGGTAGTTCAGTCGGTTAGAATACCGGCCTGTCACGCCGGGGGTCGCGGGTTCGAGTCCCGTCCGCTCCGCCAGAACGAAGCCCGTTCAAGACGTTTTTGAGCGGGCTTTTGTATTAAAGATGTAAGCAGTACGTTGTCCCCTTCGTCTAGAGGCCTAGGACATCACCCTTTCACGGTGAGTACAGGGGTTCGAATCCCCTAGGGGACGCCAGGATTCAGCGGCGTTTCGTAGAAGTGCCGCATCGCTTGCAGGAGCGTGACAAGATCCTGCAGGCGAGGGTAAGAAAAGCTGGAGCGGTAGTTCAGTTGGTTAGAATACCGGCCTGTCACGCCGGGGGTCGCGGGTTCGAGCCCCGTCCGCTCCGCCAGAACGAAGCCCGTTCAAAGAACGTTTTTGAACGGGCTTTTGCATTAAGGATGTAAGCAGTACGTTGTCCCCTTCGTCTAGAGGCCTAGGACATCACCCTTTCACGGTGAGTACAGGGGTTCGAATCCCCTAGGGGACGCCAGATTTCGGCGTCGTTCGAACAAACGATGCGCCGGCAGGAAGCAACCGACGCCTGCTAGGCAAGCAGCAAGACTGGAGCGGTAGTTCAGTCGGTTAGAATACCGGCCTGTCACGCCGGGGGTCGCGGGTTCGAGTCCCGTCCGCTCCGCCAAAAAATGAAGAAGCCCGCCTCGTGCGGGCTTTTTCATTTGTATCGTCGATTGCGCCCGCTGGCGGGTGCGTGACCACGGAGCGGAGGAAGCCGCCTGCGCGGCTTCCGGCGGGACTCGAAGGGATGCGCGTGCACGCGCATCCGCGGCCTGCAGGATGTAGGCGAGTCCCGTCCGCTCCGCCAAAAAATGAAGAAGCCCGCCTCGTGCGGGCTTTTTCATTTCGCGTTTCCCGTTGCGTCCGCAGGCGGCACGTAACCACCGGTCATCACGCGTCGAGCCGCTACGAGAAATCCGCGATTGCATCCGCACGCGACTGCGCTATCGTGGCGGGATGCGTTCTTGACCCCTGCGCGATGCTCGATCCGACCGACCTGCGACTCCTGTATCAGCTCCGGCCCGCGGAGGCCGGCGATTTTCCGTTTGCCGAAGCGCTGACGCACGGCAACATGGGCGGCTATTACAAGCGCCATGGGCTCGTCTGGCGCAGCGACCTGTTCTACGCGAGCTGGCGCGAATCCGAGAACTTCATCCTCGAGGCCGACGGCGAGCGCATCGGCGTGCTGCGCGTGACCGAGGAGGGCGATTCGCTGCACATCCGCGACGTACAGATCGCGGCCGGTCATCGCGGGCAGGGCGCCGGCACCTACATGCTCGACATGTCGCACCGCTGGGCGCGTGCGCGCGGGCTGCACGAACTGCAATTGCGCGTGTTCGTCGACAATCCTGCCGCGCGTCTTTATTTGCGCATGGGCTATCGGGTTGCCGGGTCGCGGCTCGCGCAACTTGGCTCGATCCGTCACATGGTGCGGCCGGTCTGACGCGCTGATGGCCCCGAACGACGCGTTCAGCGGACAGCGCCGACAGCGTCGTCGTCCGGGGTTTCGTCGTCCGCGAGGCTGCCTTCCGGGCCGCGGTGTTCGTAGCCGCGCAGCATGAATGCGCGCGGGCTTTCGCCGAATGCGCGCCGGAACATCGCCGAAAAGGCGCTCTGGCTCTGGTAGCCGAGCTCGCGCGCGATATGCGACAGCGGGCGCCCCTGGTTCAGCAGCGGAATGGCCCGTGCCAGCAGTGCCTGCTGACGCCACTGCGAAAAACTCACGCCCAGTTCCTGCTTGAAGAGCCGGGAAATCGTGCGCGTGCTCGCGCCGACCTCGCTTGCCCAGTGCTCGAGCGATTCCGCATGCGCCGGATGCGCGAGTACCGACTCGCACAGCATGCGCAGCCGTTTTTCGTCGGGCATCGGTACCGCGAGCGGCAGCGGTTCGGCGCGACTCAGCTCGTCGAGCACGAGCCCGCACAGCAGGCGCTCGCGCGCGGTGCTCAGGTCGCGCGCGTCGAGCGCGACGATCAGTTCGCGCAGGAGCCCCGTCACTTCGACGACACGGCACGCGTCAAGCCCTTCCGGCACGATCGACTCGTCGATGTACAGCGTGCGCAAGAACGCCTCTTCGACGATCACGACCTCGTGCGTCACGTGCGGCGGTACCCAGATCGCACGGGACGGCGGCACCATCCATGTCGTGCCGGTCGTCGCGACGCGCAGCACGCCGCGCGATGCGTACGCGAGCTGTGCCCATGCATGCGTATGCAGCGGGATGCGGCGTCCGGCGTCGAGCTGCCGTGCGCGCACGCGCATCGGATGGACGGCGGTCGGCGCGAATTCGGGCGGAATGTCGATGACGTACAGGTTCGGTACGTCGGCTTGGGCGGGCGGATTCATGAACGATTCGGGCAACGCTGCGGCGATGCCGTTATTGTAGAAGGCGCCGCGAAAGCGCATGTGACGGTTTGTCGGGCGATCATGCCGCGCTCAAATGAATGTTGTGTGTGGCCCGGCGATTTCAGGGCCGCCCGCGACGAGAGGCGCTTGCGCGTTCGAACCATCGGGCCGGTATCGTGGTCTATCGATGCGCGGGGGATTGCGCAAGAATTGCGCACGGATCGCGCATGAATCGCCCGTGAACAGGGCAACACACGAATCAAAGAGGAGAACCACGATGCGTTACGTCTTCGTCTACGGCACCTTGAGAAACGGGGAGGCCAACGACATCGGCCACGCGGCCGCCAGGCACGGAATCGCCGCGCCGACGCTGCTCGGTGCCGCCGCGCTGCCGGGAGAACTGTACGATTTCGGCACGTATCCGGGGATGGTTGCCGGGTCGGCCGGCAAGTCGCTGGTCTGGGGCGACGTCTACGAAGTCGACGACCGGCTCGTTCCCGTGCTCGACGAGATCGAGCGCGTCTATCCGGGTGTCGACTCGCTGTTCAAGCCGGACGACGTGACCGTCGAACTCGGCGGTCGGCAGTACGCGTGCCTTTACTATCCGGTCGCCGCGCACGCGACCGCCGGGCGTCCGCGCATTGCGTCGGGCGACTGGGTTCAGCACCGGCGCGAGCGGGAAGCCGTCTGACCGGCCGCGCGGCAGCCGCTTCGACCGCAAAGGAAAAAGCGCCCCGAGGGGCGCTTTCGTTCGTGCCGTCATTCGCGTGCGACCGGCGCCGACGCAGGGGCGGCCCCGATCGGGACGGGCGGCTTCGTCAGATTTCCTCGTACAGCGGCAGCGTCAGGAATTCGGTGAAGCCTTCCGACGTCGACATCTGCTCGAAGATCGCGGCGGCGCGCTCGTACGGCTGCGTGTTGCCGCCGACCGAGCGCTTCACGTTGTCGAGCTCGGCCTTCGAGAATTCCCGCACGAGTTCGGCCGTGACCTTGCGGCCGTCGTCGAGCACGCCCTTCGGCGAGCGGATCCATTGCCACACCTGCGAACGGGAAATCTCGGCCGTGGCCGCATCTTCCATCAGGTTGTGGATCGGTACGCAGCCGTTGCCGTCGAGCCAGGCGCCGAGGTAATGGATGCCGACGTTGATATTGTTGCGCAGGCCGGCTTCGGTGATCGGCGTTTCAGGCTGGAAGTCGAGCAGGTTCCTGCCTTCGACCTGCACGTCGTCGCGCTGCTTCGCGATCTGGTTCGGCTTGTCGCCGAGCACCTTGACGAACTCTTCCATCGCGATCGGCACGAGGCCCGGGTGCGCGACCCAGCCGCCGTCGTAGCCGTCGGTCGCGTCGCGCTGCTTGTCCGAACGCACGCCGCCCATCGCCTTGTCGTTCGCTTCCGGATCGTTCTTGATCGGGATCAGCGCGCTCATCCCGCCGATCGCCGGCGCGTTGCGCTTGTGACAGGTCTTCAGCAGCAGCAGCGCGTACGCGCGCATGAACGGCACCGTCATCGTGATCTTCGAACGCTCGGCCAGGCAGAAGTCGCGGTCGTTCTTGAACTTCTTGATCGCCGAGAAGATGTAGTCCCAGCGGCCCGCGTTCAGGCCCGAGCTGTGTTCGCGCAGTTCGTACAGGATCTCGTCCATCTCGAACGCGGCGAGGATCGTCTCGATCAGCACCGTCGCGCGGATCGTGCCGCGCGGCACGCCGACGGCTTCCTGCGCCGCGACGAAGATGTCGTTCCACAGCCGTGCCTCGAGATGGCTTTCCATCTTCGGCAGGTAGAAGTACGGGCCCGAGCCGCGCGCAAGCAGTTCCTTCGCGTTGTGGAACAGGAACAGCGCGAAATCGAAGATGCCGCCGGACACGCGCTGGCCGTCGACGGTCACGTGCTTCTCGTCGAGGTGCCAGCCGCGCGGACGCACGATCAGCGTCGCGACCTTGTCGTTCAACTGGTAGGACTTGCCGTTCTGCTCGAGCGAGATCGTCCGGCGCACTGCGTCCTTCAGGTTGATCTGGCCGTCGATCTGGTTCGTCCAGCTCGGTGCGTTCGAATCCTCGAAGTCCGTCATGTACGAGTCGGCGCCCGAGTTCAGCGCGTTGATGATCATCTTGCGCTCGACGGGGCCCGTGATCTCGACGCGGCGGCATTGCAGGTCGGCCGGCAGCGGCGCGACCTTCCAGTCGCCTTCGCGGATCGCCTTCGTCTCGGCCAGGAAGTCGGGGCGCTCGCCCGCGTCGAGGCGTTTCGTGCGCTCCACGCGCGCCTGCAGCAGCGCCTGGCGGCGCGGTTCGAACGTGCGGTGCAGCGCCGCGACGAGTGCGAGCGCGTCGGGCGTCAGGATTGCTTCGTAACCCGGCTTGATTTCGCCGGTGATCGCCATGCCTTGCGGCAGCGTGATCGGGGTGCTCATGAGTCTCATCTCCTTGGTCGGTCAGTTGCGGTTTCGGTAAAGGGGGGAGGCGGCAGCTGCAATCGTCATGCACCCGGGCCGGGGCGCGTGCGGTTTGCGGGTCTGCCGGACGGAGCCGGGGTGGCGAGGAATGCGAGCAGGTCGGCCATGCCGGTGCCCGTACCGTCCGGTGGCGCGCCGAGTTCCTCGGCGGGCGCGCCCGTGCGGTTGAGCCAGAACGTGGTGTAGCCGAACCAGACGGCGCCGGCGACGTCCCACGCGTTCGACGACACGAACACGATGCCGCGCCGGTTCGGTCCGAACGCGGCGGTGCCGAGCGCATAGGCCGCCGGACTCGGCTTGTACGCGCGCACGGTGTCGGCCGACAGCACGCGATCGAACAGCCCGGACATGCCGGCGCTCTTGATCGCGATGTCGAGCATCTGCGGCGTGCCGTTCGACAGGATCGCGAGCGGCGGGCGCGGGTCGAGCGCGCGCAGCTTGCGCAGCGCGGGCACCGTATCGGGATAGGTGGACAGGCACGCGTATTCGTCCATCAGTCGCTTCTCGGCCGCGCTGTTCAGCGCGAGCCCGAGCCGGCGCGCGGCGAACCGCAGCGCATCGAGCGTGATGTCCCGGAACGGGCGATAGCGGGCGCCGGCCGGATCGGCGAGCGTGCGCAGTTGCGAGTATTCGATTTGCTTGCGTCGCCACAGCTGCGACAACCGTTCCCCGTGACCCGGAAACATCTGCTCTGCCGCGGCCAGCACCGCGCGCACGTCGAACAACGTGCCGAATGCGTCGAAGAGGATTGCGTCGGGAGAGGAGAGTGTCGTTGTGGCCGACATAGCCTTGCGCTCCGGTTTCAGAGGTCGAGTGAATTCTATTCGTGATCGTATGCGCTAAAAAAGACGCTATTCATCACTTGATCTTTTACTTTCATATACCTAATCTTGAGCCGTTTAAGCTATTTGAAGGGCGGCGGCACCGCCCCGGCGAGTCATGGACCGGTTCAAGCAGATCGAAACGTTCGCTGCGGTCGCGGCGAAGGGCAGCCTGTCGGCGGCTGCGCATGCGGAAGGCGTCGCCCCGGCGATCATCGGCCGACGCCTCGACGCGCTCGAGGAGCGGCTCGGCGTCAAGCTGCTGGTGCGCACGACGCGCAAGCTCACGCTGACGTTCGAGGGCTCGGCGTTTCTCGAGGATTGCCAGCGGATCATCAACGACATGCAGAACGCCGAGGCGAGCGTGTCCGCCGGCGGCGTCAAGGCGAGCGGCCACCTGCGTATTTCCGCGCCGGCCGGCTTCGGCCGGCGGCACGTCGCGCCGCTCGTGCCCGAATTCAGCGTCGGGCATCCCGACGTCTCGGTCACGCTCGACCTGTCCGACCGCATGGTCGACCTCGTCAACGAGGGGTTCGATTGCGCGGTGCGGCTCGGCGAGCTGCCCGATTCGTCGCTCGTGTCGCTGAAGCTCGGCGAGAACCGCCGCGTGTGCGTCGCGGCTCCCGCGTACCTCGTACGGCGCGGCACGCCCGCGACGCTCGCGGAACTGGCGCGGCACAACTGCCTCGCGCTTGCGGCAAACGCGAACCAGCAGCGCGGCTGGGCGTTCCAGGAGGACGGCAAGGTCGTGTCGATCCGCGTGAACGGCACGATGGAATGCTCGGACGGCGCGGTGCTGCACGAATGGTGCCTCGCCGGACATGGCCTGGCGTGGCGCTCGTGGTGGGAGGTCGGCGAGGACATCGCGGCCGGCCGGCTCGTCAGCGTGCTCGACGCATTTGCCGCCCCGCCGATCGGCATCCACGCGGTGTTCCCGCAACGCCGGCACCTGCCGCTGCGCGTGCGGCTGTTTCTCGACTACCTGAAGCACACTTACGAGCGGCCCGGATATTGGGGCGAGTAGCAGCGGGAGCCGGTCGCGTTCGCCCGCGTGTTTCCGATATGAGGGCGAACCCGTTGCCGGGGCCGGTTGGGCGGTTTCGCGCACTACACTCGTAAGAGGCATGTCCGACGCGCCACGGCCGGCACGGATGGGATCGCGGCTTGCGGCGTGTACTTGACGAAGGAGGGCGCGATGTTCCGGCACATCCTCGTTCCAACCGACGGTTCCGAACTGTCGCAGAAGGCGATCGACGGCGCGATCGACCTGGCCCGGGCGGTCGGTGCGCGCGTCACGGCGTACGCGTGCCTGCCGCAGTATCCGTACTCGCCGTTTTCCGAAGTGATCATCGAGCCGCCCGCCGATTTCCGGGCTCGCAGCGAGCGCGAGGCGCGCGCGCATCTCGACGAGGTCGAATCGGCCGCGAAGGCGGCCGGCGTCGACTGCGACACCTGGACGAGCGTCCATCCGTCGCCGTATCTCGGCATCATCGAGGCGGCCGAACGCGGCGGCTGCGACGTGATCTTCATGGCGTCCCACGGACGCCGCGGGCTCGGCAGCTTGCTGATCGGCAGCGAGACGCAGCGCGTGCTGACCCATACGAAAATTCCGGTGATCGTCTATCGGTAGGGCCGTGCCCTGGAAAAAGGGCGCGCCGGACGAAGCCGGCGCGCGTCGTTGCTGGCGGCACGCAGGCCGCGCGGCCGGTCGCGCGATCGGTATCGCGCGCCTGCCGTCTCCTCCCTGATTTTTGTTCGGTGGCCGATGCCGCGCCGTCGCGAGACGGAGGCGGGCATCGGCATGACACGCCTGGCGCGTGTTACGCGACCTTCTTGCCGTCGAAGAACTGCTCGTCCTCGGTCGAGCCGTGCAGTGCGGTCGTCGACGCTTCGCGTTCGACCGTCTGCGTCACGGCGTCGAAGTAGCCGGTGCCGACTTCGCGCTGGTGCTTGACGGCCGTGAAGCCCTTGTCCGCGGCCGCGAACTCGGCCTGCTGCAGTTCGACGAAGGCGCTCATCTGCGTGCGGGCATAGCCGTGCGCGAGGTTGAACATCGAGTAGTTCAGCGCATGGAAGCCGGCCAGCGTGATGAACTGGAACTTGTAGCCCATCGCGCCGAGCTCCTTCTGGAACTTCGCGATCGTCGCGTCGTCGAGGTTCTTCTTCCAGTTGAACGACGGCGAGCAGTTGTACGACAGCAGCTTGCCCGGGAACTGCTTGTGGATCGCTTCCGCGAACTTCTTCGCGTACTCGAGATCCGGCTTGCCGGTTTCGCACCAGACCAGGTCGGCGTACGGTGCGTAGGCAAGACCGCGCGAGATCGCCTGCCCGATGCCCGGCTTCGTGCGGAAGAAGCCTTCCACCGTGCGCTCGCCCGTGAGGAACGGCTTGTCGTTGTCGTCGACGTCGGACGTGATCAGGTCGGCGGCTTCCGCGTCGGTGCGGGCGACCAGCACGGTCGGCGTGCCCATCACGTCGGCCGCGAGGCGCGCTGCCGACAGCTTCGCGACGGCTTCGCGGGTCGGCACGAGCACCTTGCCGCCCATGTGGCCGCACTTCTTCACCGACGCGAGCTGATCCTCGAAGTGGACGCCCGAGGCGCCGGCTTCGATCATCGCCTTCATCAGCTCGAACGCGTTCAGCACGCCGCCGAAACCGGCTTCCGCGTCGGCGACGATCGGTGCGAAGAAGTCGACATAACCTTCGTCGCCCGGATTCTTGCCTTCCGACCACTGGATCTGGTCGGCGCGCGTCAGCGTGTTGTTGATGCGCTTCACGACGAGCGGCACCGAGTTCGCCGGGTACAGCGACTGGTCCGGGTACATTTCGCCCGCGACGTTCGCGTCGCCGGCCACTTGCCAGCCGGACAGGTAGATGGCCTTCAGGCCGGCCTTCACCTGCTGCATCGCCTGGTTGCCGGTCAGCGCGCCGAGTGCGTTGACGAACGGCTCGTTGTTGACGAGGCTCCACAGCTTTTCCGCGCCGCGCCTGGCGAGCGTGTGCTCGATCGGCACCGAACCGCGCAGGCGGACCACGTCCTCAGCCGAATAGCTGCGCTTGATGCCTTTCCAGCGCGGATCGGTTTCCCATTGCTTTTGCAGTTCCTGTGCCTGTTGCTGACGCGACATGATGAGCTCCTTGATGCGGTGCGATGCCTGATGGGTTGAATCTGACGATGGTGAGGCTGTTCTCGAAGCCGGGAGCGTTGTGTTCCGGTTCGTGAGGTCTTGTATAAGAGTCTAGGCAAATCGACCGGGGCGGGACAGGGGGCTTTGTGGGGCGGCAGTCAATTTTTTAGTTGTTTTTAATCAATGGCTTGAAGTTGTGATTTCGAGATAAGAAACGCTCTTTCCCATCCTGCAATCGCTCGGGTTGTGCCACGCAGCATGATTTTTTACGACACAAAAAAATTTTCCGCATCGTGAAATGTGGGGCGGGGCGAAAAAAAACCGGCGCAGATGCGCCGGTTGGCTGAATGGGCAGTGCCATCCGTTGGGCGGCCAGTGGCCGCCCGTGCGTGCTTACGACGCGGAGTTGCTGCGACGCGGGCCGCCGCTGCGTTGACCGTCGCGGCGCGGGCCGCCGTCACGGCTGCCGCCCGGCTTGCCGCTCCAGCCGCCGCCATTGCCGCCGCCGTAGCTGCGGCCGTTGCCGCCATGACCGCCGCCCGGCTTGCCGCCGAAACGCCGACCGCCGCCGTTACCGCCGCCCGGACGGCCGCGGCCGCCGGTGCCGCCGTTGCGCGGGGGTGCCTTGCGCGGCTCGAAACCTTCGATCACGTTGACCGGCAGCGGCGAGCGCACGAAGCGTTCGATGCGCTTGAGCGCGCCCTGTTCGGCGTGGTGCACGAGGCTCACCGCGGTGCCCGAACGGCCCGCACGGCCCGTACGGCCGATACGGTGCACGTAGTCTTCCGCGAACTTCGGCAGGTCGTAGTTGAACACGTGCGTGATGCCCGGGATGTCGATGCCGCGCGCCGCGACGTCGGTCGCGACCAGCACGCGCACACGGCGCTCGCGCAGCGCACGGATCGTGCGGTTACGCGCGCCCTGCGGCAGGTCGCCGTGCAGCGCGGCCGATTCGAAGCCTGCGTCGGCGAGACGGCCGGCGAGCTGGTCGGCATCGATCTTGGTCGCCGTGAAGATGATCGCCTGGTCGAGCGCGTCGTCGCGCAGCAGGTGATCGAGCAGGCGATCCTTGTGGTCGCGGTCGTCGACGTAATGCACGGTCTGCGCGATGTTTGCGCGCGACTCGAGGCGCTGCTGGATCTCGATACGCTCGGGATCCTTCAGCAGGCGGCTCGTCAGCGAACCGATCTTGCCGTCGAGCGTGGCCGAGAACAGCATCGTCTGGCGCGTCGCGGGCGTCGCGGCGACGATCGTTTCGATGTCGTCGATGAAGCCCATGTCGAGCATGCGGTCGGCTTCGTCGAGCACGAGCATCTTCAGCTCGGACAGGTCGATACGGCCGCGTTCGAGGTGATCGAGCAGACGGCCCGGCGTGGCGACCAGGATTTCGGGGTTCTTCGCGAGCAGCATCAGCTGCTGGCCGTAGGCGACGCCGCCGAGGATGCTGACCGTGCGCAGGCGCTTCAGGTGCTTGCCGTAGGTCGACGCGGCGGTGGTGACCTGCATCGCGAGTTCGCGGGTCGGCGTCAGCACGAGCAGGCCCGGGCGCGCGACGGGTTGCGGGCGGCGCGCACGGCGGTCGCCCTGGTTCGGTTCACGCGGCGCGCGCGGTTGCTGCGCCTGTGCCTTCTGGAGCTGCGCGAAACGTTCGATCGCGGGCAGCATGAATGCAGCGGTCTTGCCCGAACCGGTCGGGCTCGAGACCAGCAGGTCACGGCCGGCGATGCCGGCCGGAATCGCGCGCTGCTGGACCGGCGTCGGCTTCACATAGCCGGCGGCCTGCAGCGCGGAGACGATCTCCGGCGACAACCCGAGCGACGCGAAGCTCGGCTCGTCCGACGCCGGTTCGACCGCGGCCGGTGCGGCGGCGTCGTCGAGACCGAGCGCCTGGTCGGCGATCGCGTTGAGCGGGCTGGAGTTGATGCTCGAAGTCATAACAATCCTTGAAACACAGTGGGTGAAACGTCGGCGCCAATCGCGCATACCCAAGTCGTCGGATTCAGCGAGCAAATCGGGAAACGGGTGCAATCCGCCGAACCGTCGGCGGATGAGGCATTAGAAGCTGTTTTGGGTGCGGCGCGCTTCAGGAGCGGGGCCGCCAGCCTGATAAGTGACGACCGCGAAGGTCGAAGCAGGAGGGGACAGGTTCTAAACCGGATTGGAGCTTAACGCTACGAGGCGTCGGGCCGGAACGGCTTGCGAGCCGAGCGCGGAGATGACGCAGCCAGCATTATAAAGAGATTTGCTGCGCTGCGCCACTGATTTGATTGCCTATTGCAACCGGGGGGCGGCCGGGGACGGCCGGAGGCTATTCGGTCAGGATGCCGTGCCGTTCTTCAGCGATTCGACGAGTTCGATGTACTGCTGCTTTGCCGCATCCTGCGACGTGCCCTTCAGCGCATCCCATGCGTCGTACTTGTATTTGCCGACGATGTCGGTGAAGCCGGGCTTGTCGCCATGGGCGTCGCCGTCGGTCGCCTGCTTGAAGAGCGCGTACAGGCGCAGCAGGGTCAGGTTGCCCGGCCGTTCGGTCAGTTGCTTGACGTCGATCTGGGCCTGGTCGAATTGGGCGGTGAGTTCGCTCATCGGGTGTCTCCGTAAGGGTTTCAGGTCGGGCGATCTTAACAAGCGGACCGCCGCGCGGGGTCGAGCGATCCTTCCAAACCGCCGCCGGGCGTGCGCGTGCGCACGGATCGGGCCCGATCGCCCGTGGGAGCGGGGTGCCGCATTACAATGTCGCCCATGACGCAAACAGTGCTCCTCGCCATCGATACGTCGACCGAATACTGCTCGGTCGCGCTGCTGCGCTCGGCCCACGCCGATGACGCCGTTTCCATCCCGCAAACCTGGGTCCGCCACGAACTGACGGGCGCCGTGTCGAGCACGCGCGTGCTGCCGGCAATCCAGGAACTCTTCGCCGAATCGGGGCTGACGCTCGCCGATTGCGACGCGATCGCGTTCGGCGCGGGCCCCGGGTCGTTCACGGGCCTGCGCACCGCGACGGGCATCACCCAGGGGCTCGCGTTCGGGCGCGGGCTGCCGGTCGTGCCGATCGGCACACTGCTCGCGTGTGCCGAGCACGCGCGGCTGCGCGCCCCCGGTACGACCCGCGTCCTCGCCGCGCTGGATGCGCGGATGGACGAAGCCTACTGGGCGGACTTCGCGTGGGACGAAAGCGCCGGCGACTGGCTCACGCTGCATCCGGCTTCGCTCGATGCGCCGGGTGCGGTCGGCGTGCCCGATACGCCCTTCACGCTCGCGGGCAACGCGGCCGCCGCATTCGGCGCGCAGTTGCCGGCCGCGGCGCACGCGGCCGTGATCGACGGCGACGCGATGCCGCACGCGCTGGCGGTCGCCCATGCCGCGCTGCGCGCGTTCCGTGCCGGCCGTGCGGTGCCGGCCGACCAGGCTGCACCGGAGTACGTGCGCGACAAGGTGGCACAGACGACCGCCGAGCGCGTCGCGGCACGCGCCGCTCAGGCAGGCGGAGCGAAGGGATGACGGGCGTACTGCTGAGCGACCGCTACCTGGCGCCGATGACGGATGCCGATCTCGACGAGGTCGTCGCGATCGAGCACGTCGCGTACGAGTTCCCGTGGAGCCGCGGCAACTTCGAGGATTCGTTGCGCAACGGCTACCTGGGCGTGTGCCTGCGGCACGTGACGGGTTCGCTCGTCGGCTATTGCGTGCTGATGCCGGTGGTCGACGAGATGCACCTGCTGAACCTGTGCGTCGCGCCGGCCGCGCAGCGCGCGGGTGCGGGCCTTGCGCTGCTGCGCGAGGCCGTGCGCATTTCGCGTGCGGAGCGGCTCGACGGCGTGCTGCTCGAGGTGCGGCCGTCCAATCCGCGCGCGATCCATCTGTACGAGCGCTTCGGCTTCGTAACGATCGGCCGGCGCAAGAATTACTACCCGGCGAAGCACCACAGCCGGGAAGACGCGATCGTGATGCGTCTGACGCTGAACAAGGATGAGGGGGACGCGCATGGCATGGGCTGAAGCGGCGCTCGAGGAAATGGGTCTCGCGCAGATCTGGGTGCGGCGCGGGCAGGGCGCGAATGAAGGCGCGGACGCGGGCGCGGCAGTCGAAGCGCCCGCCGCGGCGCAAACGGGGGCGGCGAACGCCGCACCTGCCGTCGTTGCGGCCGAGCGACCTGCGCGCACCGCGCGCACGCCGGCGCAAGACGAGGCGACGCCGGCAGTGGCGCGGAGCGTCGATGTTCCGCCGGTTCGCGAGCCTGCCGCCCCGGCGCACCGCGTCGACGACGATCGCGTGCCCGCACGCGCCGCGCCGGTCGCATCGACCGACACGATGCTGCCGATGGATGATGCGCCGCCTGCCGGAGCCGACGATTTTGCGTGGTTCGATGCGGCGCCGCCGGGCGATCCCGCGCCGACGGCCCCATTGCGACGCGCCGAAACCCCGGTTGCGACACTCGACTGGGACGCGCTGGCCGCGCGCGTGGCCGACTGCACGCTCTGCCGGTTGTGCGAGAAGCGGACCAACACCGTGTTCGGTGTCGGCGACCGCGAAGCGGACTGGATGCTGATCGGCGAAGCGCCGGGTGAGAACGAGGACAAGCAGGGCGAGCCGTTCGTCGGCCAGGCCGGCAAGCTGCTCGACAACATGCTGCAGTCGCTGTCGCTCCAGCGCGGCGACAACGTGTACATCGCGAACGTGATCAAGTGCCGGCCGCCCGGCAACCGCAACCCGGAGCCGGACGAGGTCGCGCGCTGCGAGCCTTATCTGCAGCGTCAGGTCGCGCTCGTGAAGCCGAAGCTGATCGTCGCGCTCGGCCGTTTCGCCGCGCAAACCCTGCTGAAGACGGATGCGAGCATCGCGTCGCTGCGCGGCCGCGTGCATGCGTACGAGGGCGTGCCGGTGATCGTGACCTACCACCCGGCATACCTGTTGCGCAGCCTGCAGGACAAGTCGAAGGCATGGGCCGACCTGTGCCTCGCACGCGACACGTTCCGGCGCGCGGAAGGCGCCGACGTGAACGGGCCGGCCGGGCAATGACGACGGGCGCGGCGTGCGCACTCGTCGACACGCTGCATGACGCCGCGGTTCGCGATCTGGGCTGGTTGCTTGCCAGCCCGAGCCTCCTCACCGCGGTACCGGGAGCGCCGCTTGCGCGCCCGTGGCCGGATGCGGCCGGGCAGTCGGCCGTCCACGCATGGCTCGCCGCGCTCGATGCGCAGCCCGGGCCGCTGCATCGCGCGCTCGACGGGTTCCGGCCCACCCGGCTCGGCCGCTACGCGGAATGCCTGCTCGAGTATTTCCTGACGCACGGCCCGTCGCTGCGGCTCGTCGCGGCCAATCTGCCGCTGCGCAGCAACGGCAAGACGCTCGGCGAAGTCGATTTTCTCGTCGACGCGCCGGGCGGTCAGCGCCTGCATTGGGAGCTCG
The DNA here is from genome assembly GCF_019425585.1 of Burkholderia sp. COPS. Taxonomy (NCBI): domain Bacteria; kingdom Pseudomonadati; phylum Pseudomonadota; class Betaproteobacteria; order Burkholderiales; family Burkholderiaceae; genus Burkholderia; species Burkholderia sp. COPS. Next base: position 136,293 of record NZ_WIXR01000015.1, read on the forward strand.
CGGTGAAGTGCTATTTGTGCGCGCCGGTACGCGACGGTGCATCGCTTGCCGACTTCGTCGGCCCCAATCTCGTCGACCGGTTCGACCGCAAGCGCAGCCGGCTGCTCGAGCACCAGTTGCGCCTCGGCGAACACGACGGGTTCGCGCGGCTCGGCTATGGCGCACCGTCCGACGCACAGATGTTCATCAAGGGCTGGTTGTTCTATCCGCACGGCGCGCCGTTGCCGCCGGTGTCCGCCGAAATCGCGCCGGATCACCCGCGCGGATTCTGGCTGACGCACGCCCAGTGGCCGGCGTGGGCGGCCGCGCAGCCCGCCGGCGCCGCATGGAGTGTGTTGCCGAGGCTCGCGTGGCTCGCGCCGCGACGTGCCGCCGCCGATACCGGATTCGAGCCGGAACCGCTGGCGGCCGCTCTGGAGCTGCCGCCCGTGTTGACGACGCGCGAGGCCCCCGCGCTGATCGGCATACATGAACAGGACGGTGACGGCACCTGGCGCGAACGGGCGCGTGGGTTCGTCGTGCCGGACGACTGGCCGGTGCGCGCGCAGGCGTTCGCGGCGCAGGATCACTGACGCCGCGTCAGCCGGCGCTCACCACCAGCGATGGAAGTGATGGACGGGGCCGACGCCGTGGCCGACGTCGAGGTGGCCGCTCGCGGCGATCGCGCCGGTCAGGTAGGTCTTGGCTTCGCGCACCGCGCTTTCGAGGTCGGGCTGTTGCGGCAGCAGCGCGGCGATCGCCGACGACAGCGTGCAGCCGGTGCCGTGCGTGTTGCTGACCGGCACGCGTGCACCGTCGAGCCGCACGGTGCGCGCCGCTTCGACGAGCCAGTCGGGGCTCGCAGACGCGTCCGGCAGGTGACCGCCTTTCATCAGCACGGCACGCGCGCCCGTCCGTAGCAGGGCCCGGCCTTGCCGGACCATGTCGTCTTCCGTGGTGGCGGGCACGTCGTTCAGCAGCGCGGCCGCTTCGGGCAGGTTCGGCGTCACGACCGTCGCGAGCGGCAGCAGCGCATCGCGCAACGCGTCGACGGCATCGGGCGCCAGCAGCGCGTGCGAGCTCTTCGAGATCATCACCGTGTCGAGTACGACGAAGCGTGGCGCATAACGCCGCAGCGCGTCGGCGACCGCGTGCACGATCGCCGCATTCGCGAGCATCCCGATCTTGACCGCATCGATACGGATGTCGCTGAACACCGCGTCGAGCTGTGCGGTCACGAACGCCGCGTCCGGCGCATGCACGCCCGTTACGCCGCGGGTGTTCTGGGCGGTCAACGCGGTGATCGCGCTGGCGCCGTAGGCGCCGAGTGCGGAGAACGTCTTCAGGTCGGCCTGGATGCCTGCGCCGCCGCCCGAATCGGAGCCGGCGATCGTCAGAATGTTGGGTATCGGGTGCGTCATCGGGGCAATGCGCCGGTTCAAAGACCGGCGCCGGCGGACGGAAACGAGGAGTGTAGCGTCAGTGCCGCGATTCGCCGATCAGCGCGACCGAGTCGAACTGGCGCTGGTTCGCCTGGTGGCGGCGCATCACGAGCCACATCGTCAGGCAGACGAACGTGCCGAACAGGACGATCACGACGCCGACCGGCACGTCGAGCCACACGAGCACCGCATACAGGCACAGCATCACGAGCACCGACAGGTTCTCGTTGAAGTTCTGCACCGCGATCGAGTGGCCGGCCGACAGGAGCACGTGGCCGCGATGCTGCAGCAGCGCATTCATCGGAACGACGAAGTAACCGGACAGCGCGCCCACGCACATCAGGAAGATGTACGCGATGATCAGGTACACGGGCATGCGCAGGTGGCCGAAATGCACGGCCCAGTGCGGCGGGAACAGGTCGCGCGTGTAGAACGCCATCAGCATCACCGCGATGCCCATGACGATGCCGACGGGCAGCACGGTCAGCGACTTCTTCAACGGGATCCGGGCCGCGGCGGCGATTGCGCCGGCCGCGACGCCGACCGCGACCACGGCCTGGAGGATTGCGCCTTCCGACAGCGACATGCCGAGCGAGACTTCAGCCCACTTCAGCACGATGAACTGCAGCGTCGCGCCCGCACCCCAGAACAGCGTCGTGACCGCCAGCGAGATCTGGCCGAGCTTGTCGCGCCACAGCACCATGAAACAGTCGGCGAAATCGGTGAGGAGCTTGACCGGGCCGCGTTCCTGCTTCGGGTAGCGGGCGCCGGTATCGGGAATGCGCAGGTTGAACAGCGCGGCGACCACGTAGATCGCCATGATGATCGCCATCGCCGCTTCGGCGGGCGTGCCGATCCAGGCGGGGGTATGCGCGATCACGTGCGACGCGATGTGCGGGCTGATCAGCGCACCGCCGAGCACGGTGCCGAGGATGATCGAGCTGACGGTCGTGCCTTCGATCCAGCCGTTGGCGGCAACCAGCCGGTCGGCCGGCAGCAGCTCGGTGAGAATGCCGTATTTCGCGGGCGAGTAGGCTGCCGCGCCGAAGCCGACGATCCCGTACGCGATCAGCGGGTGGGCGCCGAGCAGCATGATCATGCAGCCGATCACCTTGATCGAGTTGGTGATGAACATCACGCGGCCCTTCGGTCGCGAATCCGCGAACGCACCGACATACGCCGCCAGCACCACATAGGACAACACGAAGAACAGCTTCAGCAGCGGTGTCATCCAGTTGGGGGCATGGAGGTCTTTCAGCAGGGCGATGGCGGCGATGAGGAGCGCATTGTCGGCCAGCGACGAGAAAAACTGCGCGGCCATGATGGTGTAAAAACCTTTTTTCATCTGATGCGATGCTTTCGTCGCTGCGGCAGGGCCGCGTAGGCCGCCTGGTATGCGATCGGCTTATTCCGTTCGAAATGGGTTGTGCGCACGGCTTTATAACATGAAAATACGCCAGTTCGGACTAGCAAGATTCCCCGATCGTTCCGCAAGTTGTCGGCTTCAGTGCTCAAAAGGCGCGGTAAGCTGATGATTCGCAAGCGTCTTTACGTAAATTTCCCATGCCGCGCCCGATCTCCGCCACCATCCACACCGCCGCTCTCGCGAACAATCTCTCCGTCGTCCGCCGCTTTGCCGGCCCGTCCAAGGTCTGGGCGGTCGTCAAGGCGAACGCGTACGGGCACGGTCTCGCCCGCGCGTTTCCGGGCCTGCGCGGCACCGACGGCTTCGGCCTGCTCGACCTCGACGAGGCAGTCAAGCTGCGCGAGCTCGGCTGGGCCGGCCCGATCCTGCTGCTGGAGGGGTTCTTCCGCTCGACCGACATCGACGTGATCGACCGCTACAGCCTGACGACGACCGTCCACAACGACGAGCAGATGCGGATGCTGGAAACGGCGCGGCTGTCGAAACCCGTCAACGTGCAGCTGAAGATGAACAGCGGGATGAACCGGCTCGGCTACCTGCCGGAGAAATACCGCGCCGCGTGGGAGCGCGCCCGCGCGTGCCCCGGCATCGGCCAGATCACGTTGATGACCCATTTTTCGGATGCGGACAACGAGCGCGGCGTCGCCGAGCAGCTCGCGACGTTCGAGCGCGGCGCGGAAAACATCGCCGGCGCGCGCAGTCTCGCGAACTCGGCCGCCGTGCTGTGGCATCCGGACACGCATTTCGACTGGGTGCGCCCGGGGATCGTGCTGTACGGCGCGTCGCCGTCGGGCCTGTCGTCCGACATCGCCGACACGGGGCTGAAGCCGGCGATGACGCTCGCGTCCGAACTGATCGCGGTGCAGACGATCGCGAAGGGCCAGGCGATCGGCTACGGCTCGACGTTTTCCGCGCAGGCGCCGATGCGGATCGGCGTGGTCGCATGCGGTTATGCGGACGGTTATCCGCGGGTCGCGCCCGAAGGCACGCCCGTGATCGTCGACGGCATCCGCACGCGGATCGTCGGCCGCGTGTCGATGGACATGATTACCGTCGACCTGACCCCGTGCCCGCAAGCCGGCGTCGGCGCGCGGGTCGAGCTGTGGGGCAATGCATTGCCGATCGACGACGTCGCCCGCCATTGCGGCACGATCGGTTACGAGCTGATGTGTGCAGTCGCCGGCCGCGTGCCCGTGCGCGCAGAATAAGGGCGTCGCGCGTGGCCAAACAGAAAACCGTATACGTCTGCAGCGAGTGCGGCGGACAGACCCCGAAGTGGCAAGGGCAATGCCCGTCGTGCCAGGCCTGGAATACGCTCGTCGAATCGGTTCCTGAGGCGCCGTCGGCCCATCGTTTCCAGTCGCTCGCCAAGCGTGCGCCCGTGCAGCGTCTCGTCGACATCGAAGCAGCCGACGTGCCGCGCTTCTCCACCGGCATCGGCGAATTCGACCGCGTGCTCGGCGGCGGGCTCGTGCCGGGCGGCGTCGTACTGATCGGCGGCGACCCGGGTATCGGCAAATCGACGCTGCTGCTGCAGTCGCTTGCGGACATCGCGAGCGAGCGGCGCGCGCTCTATATCAGCGGCGAGGAATCGGCCGCGCAGATCGCGTTGCGCGCGCAACGGCTTGCGCTGCTCGACGGCGGTGCGCCGGCGGACGAACTGAAGCTGCTCGCCGAGATCCAGCTCGAGAAGATCCAGGCCGCGATCGACACGGAACGGCCGGACGTGGCCGTGATCGACTCGATCCAGACCGTCTATTCGGAAGCGCTCACGTCGGCCCCCGGCTCCGTCGCGCAGGTGCGCGAATGCGCGGCGCAGCTCACGCGCATCGCGAAGCAGTCGGGCACCGCGATCATCATGGTCGGGCACGTGACGAAGGAAGGCAACCTGGCCGGCCCGCGCGTGCTCGAGCACATCGTCGACACGGTGCTGTACTTCGAAGGCGACACGCACTCGTCGTTCCGGCTCGTGCGCGCGTTCAAGAACCGCTTCGGCGCGGTCAACGAACTCGGCGTGTTCGCGATGACTGAGCGCGGGCTGCGCGGCGTCGCGAATCCGTCCGCACTGTTCCTGTCGCAGCACGAGCAGGTCGTGCCCGGCTCGTGCGTGCTCGTTACACAGGAGGGCACGCGCCCGCTGCTCGTCGAAGTCCAGGCGCTCGTCGACACCGCGCACGTGCCGAACCCGCGCCGGCTCGCGGTCGGCCTCGAACAGAACCGGCTCGCGATGCTGCTCGCGGTGCTGCACCGTCATGCGGGCATCGCGTGCTTCGACCAGGACGTGTTCCTCAATGCGGTGGGCGGTGTGAAGATCACCGAGCCGGCCGCCGACCTCGCGGTGCTGCTCGCGATCCATTCGTCGATGCGCAACAAGGCGCTCCCGAAGGGGCTGATCGTGTTCGGCGAAGTGGGGCTGGCGGGCGAGATCCGGCCGTCGCCGCGCGGGCAGGAGCGGCTGCGCGAGGCCGCGAAGCTCGGTTTCACGTCCGCGCTGATCCCGAAGGCGAACGCGCCGAAGCAGCCGATCGAAGGGCTGAACGTGATGGCCGTCGATCGGCTCGAGCAGGCGATCGACCGCGTGCGCGATCTCGAGTGACCGGCTGCACCGGCACGCGGGCCGGGCCTGTCGGCGATCTGGCGCGTAATTCGTTGTAAAGAATATGTAGGCTTCTGTAACCCGCCGGACATCGCTTTTCCCTATCCTTGGCCGGATTGTCGAACCGCGCAATGCGAAGGGAACCTATGTTGAAATCCTATGGGGAAGCGCCGGGCGGACGCCTTTACAACCTGCGCGGCTGCCGCGTGTCGGAGCCGATTCGCCAGCCCTGGGGTGGGGGATGCCGGATCGTCGAGTGGATCGACGAAGAGGGGCGACTCGCGCGCAAGGTCGTGTCCGAGGACGTGACGGAAGCGGAAGTCGCTGCCGCGATCCGGCGGCCGACCGAAGGGCGCCGGTACCTGATGGGCGACGACGAGCAGATGCCGCGCGATACGCTGCCGCGCCGCTGAGCCGGCAGCCTGGCGGATGGCCGGCGAACCACCGGGTGACGACGGTAGTGAATGAACAGGCCGGGACCGTGCGCCCGGCCTTGTCGTATCCGGGCCCGAAGAAGGACGGATGTGCCTGTAGAGATGCCGCGATATCAAGGTGCCGAGGCAGCCGGCACGCCGGGCTGGCATACCGGCCGGGTGCGCCGCGACAGCGGTCAGCCGATCTGCTCGAGCTCTTCCTGCGCGGCAAGCCAGTCGGCCTCGACCGTCTCGAGACGCGTGTTGACGTCCCCGAGCTTGCGGATCGCATCGGTCAGCTCCGTCTTGCGCTCGGCTTCGTAGCTCGCCGGATCGGCGACGAATGCGTCGAGGCGGGCCTTCTCCGCGTGCAGCGTCTCCATTTCCTTTTCGAGCTTGGTGATGCGCGTCTGCAGCGGCTTCTTCAGCACCGACAGGCGCTGCCGTTCCTCGGCGGCCTGACGTTTCTGGTCCTTGCGGTTGGCCGCGGCACCCGCGCCCGACGAAGCTGCGCTGTCCGCCTTCGCGGCGGCGCGCTGCTCGGCCGCGTGCTGCAGCAGCCAGTCGCGGTAGTCGTCGAGGTCGCCGTCGAACGGCTGCAGCCGGTGCTTCGCGACCAGCATGAACTGGTCGGTCGTCGCGCGCAGCAGGTGGCGGTCGTGCGAGACGAGGATCAGCGTGCCCTCGAACTGCGCGAGCGCCATCGTCAGCGCATGGCGCGTTTCGAGGTCGAGGTGGTTGGTCGGTTCGTCGAGCAGCAGCAGGTTCGGCTTTTGCCAGATGATCAGCGCGAGCGCGAGGCGTGCCTTTTCGCCGCCCGAAAACGGCCCGACCGGGCTGGTTGCCATGTCGCCCGAGAAGTTGAAGCCGCCGAGGAAGTCGCGCAGTTCCTGCTCGCGCGTGTCGGGCGCGAGCCGCGCCAGATGCGCCAGCGGTGAATCGTCCTCACGCAGCGTTTCGAGCTGGTGCTGCGCGAAATAGCCGATCGTCAGCCCCTTGCCGTCGCGGACGTGCCCCGACAGCGGCGCGAGCGTGCCGGCCAGCGTCTTGATCAGCGTCGACTTGCCCTGGCCGTTCGCGCCGAGCAGGCCGATGCGCTGGCCGTTCTGGATCGACAGCGCGACGCGCTCGACGATCGGGATCTCCGCTCCGCCGTCGGCGTGGTAGCCGCAGCGGACGTCTTCCATCACCATCATCGGGTTCGGCGCGGCGTCGGGCGTGCGGAATTCGAACGTGAACGGCGATGCGATGTGCGCGGGCGCGATCAGCTCCATCTTCTCGAGCGCCTTCATCCGGCTCTGCGCCTGCTTGGCCTTGGTCGCCTTGGCCTTGAAGCGGTCGACGAAGCTCTGCAGGTGCTCGATCGTCTTCTGCTGCTTTTCGTAGGCGCTTTGCTGCAGCGCCAGTTGCTGCGCGCGCAGCACTTCGAACTGCGAGTAGTTGCCGCCGTAGCGCTTCACCTGGCGGTTTTCCAGGTGCAGCGTGACATTGCAGATCGAATCGAGGAATTCGCGGTCGTGCGAAATCACGACGAGCGTGCCGGGGTAGCGGTGCAGCCAGTCTTCGAGCCAGACGATCGCGTCGAGGTCGAGGTGGTTCGTCGGTTCGTCGAGCAGCAGCAGGTCGGAGCGGCACATCAGCGCCTGCGCGAGATTCAGGCGCATGCGCCAGCCGCCGGAGAAGCTGGCGACGGATTCGCGCGTCTGCGCGAGCGTGAAGCCGAGACCGAGCAGCAGCGCCTCGGCACGGGCCGGCGCGGTGTAGCCGTCGGCGTCGGCGAATGCCGCGTGCGCGTCGGCTTCGGCGGCGCCGTCATGCGCGGCGGACGCGGCGGCGATGCGCGCCTCGATCTCGCGCAGCGCGGCGTCGCCGTCGAGCGTGTAGTCGAGTGCCGAGCGGTCGACGGCGGGCGTTTCCTGCGACACGTGGGCGATCCGCCACGACGGCGGCATCGAGAAATCGCCGCCGTCGGAGTGCAGCTCGCCGCGCAGGACCGAGAACAGCGTCGACTTGCCGGCGCCGTTCGCGCCGATCAGGCCGGCTTTCTCGCCGGGATTGAGCACGAAGGAGGTCGACTCGAACAGCGGCTTGGTGCCGCGCGCAAGGCTGAACTGATTGAAACGGATCACGGCGGAAATGACTGGCCAAAACCGCTATTCTAGACTGCGCGCCGCTTGCGCCGGGCATTGGCCGTTCGGCGGATGCCGCAATGGTGCAATTTCGCCTAGACTCCACGTCGATCCGGTTTCGTAAAAGGAGTGCCCGATGTCCACCCTGTATTCGTTCAGTGCAGAGACGCTTGCCGGCGCGCCGGCCTCGCTCGACGCGTATCGCGGCAAGGTGCTGCTGATCGTCAACACCGCGAGCGAGTGTGGTTTCACGCCGCAGTACGCCGGCCTGCAGAAGCTGTACGACCAGTACGCGGCGCGCGGCTTCTATGTGCTCGGCTTCCCGTGCAACCAGTTCGGCAAGCAGGAGCCCGGCGACGCCGCGCAGATCGGCGCGTTCTGCGAGCGCAATTACGGCGTCACGTTCCCGATGTTCGCGAAGATCGACGTGAAGGGCGACCATGCGCATCCGCTGTACCGCTACCTGACCGACGAGGCGCCCGGCATTCTCGGCCTCAAGGCGATCAAGTGGAACTTCACGAAATTCCTGATCGATCGCGAAGGGCGCATCGTCAAGCGCTATGCGCCGTCCACCAAGCCGGACGAAATCGCCGCGGATATCGACAAGCTGCTGTGACGGCTGCCGGCGGCATTCGCGGCGCCGGTGCGGGTCGCCTGCCCGCCGCGGTCCCGGCCGTCAGAGGATCGGTGCGAACAGCCGCGCGACGTGCATCGCGATGCGTCGCCAGGCAGGCGATCGGCGGTATTCGTTCGCGTCGACCTCGTACGCCTGTGCGAAGTCGGCAGCGAGCATCGTCTCGACCTCGTCGGCGAATGCGCGGTCGACGGTCAGCACCATGATCTCGAAATTGAGGCGGAACGAACGGTTGTCGAGATTCGCGCTGCCGATCGCCGCCGCGATGCGGTCGATCAGCACGACCTTCTGGTGCAGGAAGCCGGGCCGGTAGCGGAATACCTTCACGCCCGCATCGACCAGGTCGCGCGCGTACAGCTTCGACGCCTCGAATACCACGTAGTGATCGCGCCGGCTCGGAATCAGGATGCGCACGTCGACGCCGCGCATGACGGCGAGCTTCAGCGCGGAGATCACGGCTTCGTCGGGGACGAGGTACGGCGTGGTGATCCAGACCCGTTCGCGCGCGGCGTTGATCGCCTCGACGAAGAACAGCGAGCCCGTCTCCTGCTTGTCGGCCGGCCCCATCGGCACGGCGAGGCAATGCATGTTGTCGCCCGGCTGCGCGGGTGGCGGCATCGCGAGCGGCGGCAGCTTCTGCGTCGCCCAGTGCCAGTCTTCGGCGAACACGTACTGGATGCTCGCGACCACGGGGCCGCGTATCTCGATGTGCGTGTCGCGCCACGGCGACAGGCGCGGCTTCGCGCCGAGATATTCGACGCCGACGTTGTGGCCGCCGACGAACGCGCGATTGCCGTCGACCACGACGATCTTGCGGTGGTTGCGGAAGTTGAGCTGGAAACGGTTGACGAACTTCCGGTTGGTCGCGAACGGATGCACCTCGACGCCGCCCCGGCGCAATGTGTCGACGTAGCTGTGCGGCAAGTCGAAGCTGCCGATGCTGTCGTACAGGAGGCAGCAGCGCACGCCGGCTGCCGCACGCGCGAGCAGCGAGTCGCGCAGCATCCGGCCGAGCGCATCGTCGCGCACGATGAAGAACTGCACCACCACGTAATCGCGCGCGGCGTCGATTGCGGCGAGGATCGCCGAGAACGTCGCATCGCCGTTCACGAGCGTGCGCACCGAATTGCCGCCGAGGAACGGCATGCCGCCGAGACGCGTAAGCGCGAGCACCGCGGCCTGGCCGATCGCGTCGGCGGCCGGCCCGTCGGTCGCGTCGGTGCTGAGCCAGGGCGAGCGGGGTGTGTGCATGCGCAACATTTCCAGCTCGTGGCGCCGGGCGTCGACGTAGCCGGAGAACTTGCTGCGACCGAGGAACAGGTACGGAACGAGCGTCAGGTACGGCATGGCCGCAAGCGAGACGGCCCATGCGATCGCACCTTGCGACGTGCGCGTGTTCATGATCGCGTGGCACGCAGCGACGATCCCGAGCACATGGATGGTCAGGATCAGGGTGCCGAGATGTAGCCAGTCGAGGGTCATGGGCGCGTGACGGACTCCTGAGGTCGCGCGGCCGGGCGGCCGCCTACGCGCATCTTACCCAACCGTGCGGCGCAACGGTGCACCGCACGGTGGGCGAGCCGAAAAGGCTCAGGCCTTGCGCGGCAGGTCCGACGCCTGGATCAGGAACACGGCGTCGTCGCCCGCGCTGGTCGGCAGCCACGTGAGTTCGAGGCCGCCGAACGCGGCTTCGACGTTCTCGCGCTCATTGCCGATCTCGACGACGAGCACGCCGTCGTCGTGCAGCCAGCGATGGGCTTCGGCGACGATGCGTCGCACGATGTCCATCCCGTCGTCGCCACCCGCGAGCGCCATCTCCGGCTCGTGCCGGTACTCGGGCGGCAGTGCGGCCATCGACGACGCATTCACGTACGGCGGGTTCGTCAGGATCACGTCGTAGCGCGAGTCCGGGTCCGTGCGGAATGCGGGCAGCGGCGCGTAGAGGTCGCCGCGGTGCAGCCCGATGCGGTCTTCGAGGCCGTAGTCGCGCACGTTGATCTCGGCGACTTCGAGGGCCTTGTCGGACAGGTCGACCGCGTCGATCTCGGCATTCGGGAACGCGCTCGCCGCGAGGATCGCGAGGCAGCCCGAGCCCGTGCACAGCTCGAGCACGGCGCCGACCTGTTCGGGATCGGCGACGTACGGCTGCAGCCCGTCGTCGAGCAGTTCGCCGATGAACGAGCGCGGCACGATCACGCGTTCGTCGACGTAGAAGCGGTGGCCATGCATCCAGGCTTCATGCGTGAGGTACGCGGCCGGCACGCGGTCGGTCGCGCGCCGTTCGATCACGGCGAGCACGGCCGCGATTTCGTCGGGCAGGAGCCGTGCGTCGAGGAACGGCTCGAGCGTGTCGAGCGGCAGGTCGAGCGTGCGCAGCACCAGGTAGGCCGCTTCGTCGTACGCATTGTCGGAGCCGTGGCCGAACGCGAGCTTCGCCTTCGAGAAGCGCGTGACCGCGTAGCGCAGCAGGTCGCGGACTGTGGCAAAAGGTGTCGTCATGCGAGGCTCCATCAGGCGATCAGTTGTTCGAGCACGCGGCGGTACACGTTCTTCAGCGGATCGATGAAGCGCACTTCGATGTGCTCGTCGATCTTGTGGATGCTGCCGTTCGGCGGGCCGAACTCGATCACCTGCGGGCAGATGCGCGCGATGAAACGGCCGTCCGACGTGCCGCCCGTGGTCGACAGCTCGGTCGTGATGCCGGTCTCGGTGCGGATCGCGTTTTCCAGCGCGCCCGACAGCTCGCCGCGCGGCGTGAGGAACGGCAGGCCGCTCACCGACCATTTCAGCGTGTATTCGAGGCCGTGCTTGTCGAGGATCGCGTGCACGCGCGCCTGCAGGCCCTCGACGGTGCTCGCGGTCGAGAAGCGGAAGTTGAACAGCAGGTCGGCGTGGCCGGGGATCACGTTGGTCGCGCCGGTGCCGGCGTGCAGGTTCGATACCTGCCAGGTGGTCGGCGGGAAGTATTCGTTGCCTTCGTCCCATTGCTCGGCGGCGAGCTCGGCGAGCGCCGGCGCGAGCAGGTGGATCGGGTTCTTCGCGAGGTGCGGATAGGCGATGTGGCCCTGCACGCCCTTGACGACCAGTTCGCCCGACATCGAGCCGCGGCGGCCGTTCTTGACGACGTCGCCGAGTTCGTGGGTCGACGTCGGTTCGCCGACGATGCAGTAGTCCATGCGTTCGCCGCGCGCTTCGAGCAGCTCGACGACCTTCACGGTGCCATCGGTGGCGGGGCCTTCCTCGTCGCTCGTGATCAGGAATGCGATCGCGCCGCGGTGGCCGGGGTGTGCCGCGACGAATTCCTCGGACGCGACGACGAACGCCGCGAGCGACGTCTTCATGTCGGCTGCGCCGCGGCCGTACAGCTTGCCGTCCCGATGCGCGGGGATGAACGGCGGCGAGCTCCATTGCTCGAGCGGGCCGGTCGGTACGACGTCCGTGTGGCCCGCGAAGGCGAGCAGCTTGCCGTCGCGGCCGTCGGCGCCGCGCTTGACGGCCCACAGGTTGGTCACGCCGTGCGACGCGATGGTCTCGCATTCGAAGCCGAGTGCGGCGAGGCGCTCGGTCATGATCTGCTGGCAGTGCTGGTCGTCGGGCGTCACGGACGCACGGGCGATCAGCTGTTCGGTAAGGGCTAGGGTGGCGGACATGGTTCGGACCACTTTCGATAAAAAATGCCGGCGCGGTGGCCGGCAGCGACAAGACGTCGGGCTGCGCCGACAGGCGCAGCACGGGCAGCCCTATGCGGCAAACAGCGCCGCGTATTGATCGGCCACGAAGCCGAGCGATTTCACGCGACCGTTGACCACCAGCACGGGGCGCTTGATGACCGACGGCTTGTGGATCATCAGCGCGACCGCGCCGGTCTTCGTTTCGGCGGCCGCCTTCATTGCGTCGTCGAGGCCGCGCCACGTGGTGCCGCGCTTGTTGACGAGTGCGTCGAGCGACACGTCCTTCAGCCAGTCTTCGATCAGCGGCGCGCTGACGCCGAGCTTCTTGAAGTCGTGGAACTCGAATTCGACGCCGTGATCGTCGAGCCACACGCGGGCCTTCTTCACGGTGTCGCAGTTCGGAATGCCGTAGACGACCACGGTGTGCGGCTTCGCCATCAGTCGCCTCGCAGCAGCTCGTTCAGGCCGACCTTCGCGCGCGTCTTCGCGTCGACCTTCTTGACGATCACCGCGCAATACAGGCTGTGCGAGCCATCCTTCGACGGCAGGTTGCCGGCGACGACGACCGAACCGGCCGGGATGCGGCCGTAGCTGACTTCGCCCGTCTCGCGATCGTAGATCTTCGTGCTCTGGCCGAGGTACACGCCCATCGAGATCACCGAGTTTTCCTCGACGATCACGCCTTCGACGACTTCCGAGCGGGCGCCGATGAAGCAGTTGTCTTCGATGATGACCGGGTTCGCCTGCAGCGGCTCGAGCACGCCGCCGATGCCGACGCCGCCCGACAGGTGCACGTTCTTGCCGATCTGCGCGCACGAACCGACCGTTGCCCACGTGTCGACCATCGTGCCTTCGTCGACGTACGCGCCGATGTTGGTGTACGACGGCATCAGCACGACGTTCTTCGCGATGAACGAGCCGCGGCGCGCGATGGCCGGCGGGACGACGCGGAAGCCGCCTGCGGCGAAATCTTCGGCCGTGTAGTTCGCGAACTTCGACGGCACCTTGTCGTAGAACTGCGAGTAGCCGCCGGCGGGCATCGGCGCGTTGTCCTCCAGGCGGAACGACAGCAGCACGGCCTTCTTCAGCCACTGGTGCACGGTCCAGTTGCCGTCGATCTTCTCGGCAACGCGCAGCGCGCCTTTGTCGAGCTGCTCGATCGCGTGCGCGACGGCTTCGCGGACGTCGGCCGGTGCGGCCTTCGGCGACAGCTCGGCGCGGTTGTCCCAGGCGGTATCGATGATTTGCTGAAGTTGTTGCGACATGTTCGTTTTCGCAGGAGATTGGATGGAATTGATCGGATGGACGATTACCGCGCGAGAGACCGGCAGAAATCGACGATGCGTTGCGCGCCCTCGACGCATTCGGGGGTGCCCGCGACGAGCGCGATCCGGATGAAATCGCGGCCCGGATTCGTGCCGTGCGCATCGCGCGCCAGGTACGAGCCGGGCAGAACCGTCACATTATAGTCGGCGTACAGGCGACGGGCGAACTCGGTGTCCGACAGGCCGGTGCGCGACACGTTGGCCCACAGGTAGAACGCCGCGTCGGGCAGTTTCACGTCGATCACGTCGGCGAGCATCGGCGTGACCGTGCTGAACTTCTGCAGGTACAGCGCGCGGTTCTCGCGCACGTGCGCCTCGTCGTTCCACGCGGCGATGCTCGCGTGCTGCCAGACCGGCGACAGCGCCGCGCCGTGGTACGTGCGGTACAGCAGGAATTGCTTCAGCAGCGCGGCGTCGCCGGCGACGAAACCCGAGCGCATGCCCGGCACGTTCGAGCGCTTCGACAGACTGGACAGCATCACGAGCCGCTCGAAGCCGCGGCCGAGGCGGTGCGCGGCCTCGAGGCCGCCGAGCGGCGGTGCCGCTTCGTCGAAATAGATTTCCGAATAGCACTCGTCGGACGCGATCACGAAACCGTGGCGGTCGGACAGCGCGAACAGCTCGCGCCAGTCGTCGAGCGTCAGCACGGCGCCCGTCGGGTTGCCCGGCGAGCACACGTACAGCAGCTGCGTGCGCGCCCAGACCGCGTCGGGCACCGACGCGTAGTCGCACGCGAAGTTGCGGGCCGGGTCGCTGTTCGCGAAATAGGGTTCGGCACCGGCCAGCAGCGCCGCGCCTTCGTAAATTTGATAGAAAGGATTCGGACAGAGTACGATCGCCTTCTCGCCCGTTTCGGACGGGCGTGCGTCGATCACCGTCTGGGCGAGCGAGAACAGCGCCTCGCGCGAGCCCGACACGGGCAGCACCTGCGTGGCCGGATCGATGGCCGGCAGCCCGTAGCGGCGCTCGAGCCAGTGCGCGATCGACGTACGCAGCGCGTCCGAGCCGGCGGTGGCCGGGTACGACGCGAGACCGTCGAGCGCGGCCACCACGGCGTCGCGGATCAGCGCCGGGGTCGCATGTTTGGGCTCGCCGATGCCGAAGCTGATCGGTTTGAGGGCGCCGGAGGGCGTCACGTCCTTGAACAGGGCGCGCAGCTTTTCGAAGGGATAGGGCTGGAGCGAGTCGAGTCGAGGGTTCACGGGCGAAGCGGCCATCGCGGCCGGTTGGAGCGAAAGAAGCGGCGGGCGCGCCGCGCGACTGCGAACGGGCGCCGCGGGCGCACGGGTCGCAACGGACGATTATAGCGTGACGGAACGCGGTCACGGCCTGCCGGAACGGCGGCCGGGCCGGTCGAATAAAGGGTATCGAACCAAATGAATAACGCGGTACGCGGCAGCCTGCCGACGCTGGCCATCCTGATCGGCGCATCGGTATGGGGCCTGATCTGGTATCCGCTGCGGATCCTTGCGTCGCTCGGCGTGACGGGCACGCTCGCGAGCGCGCTGACGAGCCTCGTCGCGTTCCTGTTCGTGATCGTCGCGCGGCACCGCACGATCGCGACGCTGCGCTGGCACTGGGTGCTGGCCGGCATCGCGGTGACGGCCGGCGTGACGAACCTCGGGTTCGTGTGGGGCACGATCCACGGCGAAGTGCTGCGTGTGATGCTGCTGTTCTACCTGACCCCCGCGTGGACCGCGATCTACGCGCACTTCCTGCTGCGCGAGCGGCTGACCTGGGCCGGCGCGGGGCTCGCGGCGCTGTCGATCGGCGGCGCGATGCTGATGCTGTGGTCGCCGGCGCTCGGCCTGCCGCTGCCGGCCAGCCCGGCCGAATGGGCCGGCCTCGCTGCCGGGCTGAGCTTCGCGATGAGCAACGTGCTGGTGATCAAGGCGAGCCGCGAGCTGCCGGAGATGCGCGCCGAAATGCGCACCGCGACGTTGTTCGGCGGCGCGGCCGTGTTCGGCGCGATCGCGTCGCTGTTCGAAGGGCTGCCGGCCGCGCCGGCGGGCGGCCAGCTGGGCGTGGCCGCGCTGATCATCGCGGCGATCGGCGTGACGATGGCGTCGAACAACCTGCTCGTCCAGTACGGCCTCGCGCGCGTGCCGGCGAACCGCGCGTCGATCATCATGCTGTTCGAGATCGTGATCACCGCGCTGTCGGCGTGGGTGTTCGCGAACGAGCTGCCGACCGCGCGCGAGTGGGCGGGCGGCGCATGCATCGTGCTGGCCACGCTGCTGTCGAGCCGGGTGCATCGTGCCGCGCCGGCACCGGACAAACCCGGCGACGGTCGGGACGGTGCACGCGCGATGGTATGATGGAAGCCGTTTGCGGGGCCCAACGCTGGATGCGCGCGGCCCCGCTTTTGAATTCCGGGGCGCGTCGCGCGCATGGGCCGTCCGGCCTCGCGCAGTGCGGCTCCGTCCGTTTCACACCTTCTTCACATCCGATACCGCCGTGCGTCTGAGCTCGATCAAACTCGCTGGCTTCAAATCCTTTGTCGATCCCACGCATTTCCAGGTTCCGGGCCAGCTTGTCGGCGTGGTGGGCCCGAACGGGTGCGGCAAGTCCAACATCATCGACGCCGTGCGCTGGGTGCTCGGCGAGTCGCGCGCTTCCGAGCTGCGCGGCGAGTCGATGCAGGACGTGATCTTCAACGGCTCGACCGCCCGCAAGCCCGGCAGCCGGGCCAGCGTCGAACTGATCTTCGACAACTCCGACGGCCGCGCGGCCGGCCAGTGGGGCCAGTACGGCGAGATCGCCGTGAAGCGCGTGCTCACGCGCGACGGCACGTCGAGTTACTACATCAACAACCTGCCGGCGCGCCGCCGCGACATCCAGGACATCTTCCTCGGCACGGGCCTCGGGCCGCGTGCATACGCGATCATCGGGCAGGGCATGATCGCGCGGATCATCGAGGCGAAGCCGGAAGAGCTGCGCGTGTTCCTCGAGGAAGCCGCGGGCGTATCGAAGTACAAGGAGCGCCGCCGCGAAACCGAGAACCGCCTGCACGACACGCGCGAGAACCTGACGCGCGTCGAGGACATCGTCCGCGAACTCGGTGCGAACCTCGAAAAGCTCGAGGCGCAGGCGGTGGTCGCGACCAGGTACAAGGAACTCGTCGCCGACGGCGAGGAGAAGCAGCGCCTGCTGTGGCTGCTGCGCAAGAACGAGGCCGCCGGCGAGCAGCAGAAGCAGCAGCGCGCGATCGAACAGGCGCAGATCGACCTCGAGGCGCAGACGGCGAAGCTGCGCGAGGTCGAGGCGCAGCTCGAGACGCTGCGTGTCGCGCATTACTCGGCGAGCGACGCGATGCAGGGCGCGCAGGGTTCGCTCTACGAGGCGAATGCCGAGGTGAGCCGCCTCGAAGCCGAGATCAAGTTCATCGTCGAATCGCGCAATCGCGTGCAGGCGCAGATCGCCGCGCTGAATGCGCAGCGTGAGCAATGGCGCGCGCAGGCCGAGAAGGCGCAGGACGAGCTCGAGGAAGCCGAGGAAGCGCGCGCGATGGCCGACGAGAAGGCCGCGCTCGCCGAAGACAACGCCGCCGCGAAGCACGACGCGCTGCCGGCGCTCGAAGCGAAATGGCGCGATGCGCAGGCGCAGCTCAACGACGAGCGCGCGCGGATCGCGCAGACCGAACAGTCGCTGAAACTCGAGGCCGCGCACCAGCGCAACGCCGACCAGCAGCTTCAGCAGCTTCAGCAACGCCATGAGCGCCTGAAGAGCGAAGCGGGCGGGCTCGACGCGCCGGACGAGGCCCAGCTCGAGGAGCTGCGCATGCAGCTGGCCGAGCAGGAAGAGATCCTTGCCGAAGCGCAGGCGCGCCTCGCCGACGCGCAGGAAACGGTGCCGCGCCTCGATGGCGAACGCCGTGCCGCGCAGGAGCGCGTGCAGGCCGAGGCCGCGCAGATCCACCAGCTCGAGGCGCGTCTCGCCGCGTTGAAGCAACTGCAGGAAAACGTGCAGACCGAAGGCAAGGTGCAGCCATGGCTCGACAAGCACGAGCTCGGCGCGCTGCCGCGCCTGTGGAAGAAGCTGCACGTCGAAGCCGGCTGGGAAGCGGCACTCGAGGCCGTGCTGCGCGAGCGTCTCGCCGCGCTCGAAGTGTCGAATCTCGACTGGGTGAAGGCATTCGCGACCGATGCGCCGCCGGCGAAGCTCGCGTTCTATGCGCCGCCCGCGGCCGGCGAACCGCCCGCGGCCGTGGCGGGCCTGCGCCCGGTGCTGTCGCTCGTGCGCATCGACGATGCGGGCATCCGTGCGGTGCTGAACGACTGGCTCGGCAACGTGTATGTCGCCGACGACGTCGCACAGGCGCTCGCGACGCGCACGCAGCTGCCGGCAGGCGGCGCGTTCGTCGTCAAGGCCGGCCATGTCGTCACGCGCGTCGGCGTGCAGCTCTATGCCGCCGATTCGGAGCAGGCCGGGATGCTGGCCCGCCAGCAGGAAATCGAAAACCTGACGCGCCAGGTGCGTGCGCAGGCGCTGCTCGCCGACGAGGCGCGCACGGCAGCGGTGCGCGCGGAAGCCGCGCACACGCAGGCCACGCAGGCGCTCGGCGACGTGCGCGCACAGGCCGAGCGTGCGACGCAACGCGTGCACGCGCTGCAGATGGACGTGCTGAAGCTCGCGCAGGCGCACGAACGTTACACGCAGCGCAGCACGCAGATCCGCGAGGAACTCGAGGAAATCGGCGCGCAGATCGAAGAGCAGCGCGCGATGCGCGCTGAATCTGAAGCGAATTTCGAGCGTTTCGACGGCGAACTCGCGGAGCTGCAGGCGCGCTTCGAGGACAACCAGCTCGCATTCGAAGCACTCGACGAATCGCTGACGCAGGCGCGTCAGGAAGCGCGCGACCTGGAGCGCGGCGCGAACGACGCGCGCTTCGCCGCGCGCAACGCGGTCACGCGGATCGACGAACTCAAGCGCAGCATCCAGGTCGCGCACGAGCAGAGCGAACGTGTTGCCGGATCGCTGGAAGACGCACGCGCCGAACTCGAGACGATCAACGAGCAGACCGCGCACACGGGCCTGCAGGATGCGCTCGAAGTGCGTGCGGTGAAGGAAGAGGCGCTGCAGGCCGCGCGGATCGAACTCGACGACCTGACCGCGAAGCTGCGCGCGTCGGACGAGCAGCGGCTCGTCGCCGAGCGCTCGCTGCAGCCGCTGCGCGACCGCATCACCGAATTGCAGTTGAAGGAGCAGGCCGCGCGCCTGGCGGTCGAGCAGTTCGCCGAGCAACTGACCGCGGCCGAGGTCGACGAGGAAGCGCTGAGCGCGAAGCTCACGCCGGATCTGAAGCCGTCGTACCTGCAAGGCGAGGTCACGCGCCTGAACAACGCGATCAACGCGCTCGGCCCGGTGAACATGGCCGCGCTCGACGAGCTGAAGGCCGCGAGCGAGCGCAAGGTGTTCCTCGATGCGCAGTCGGCCGACCTGATCGACGCGATCACGACGCTCGAGGACGCGATCCACAAGATCGACCAGGAAACCCGCACGCTGCTGCAAGGTACTTTCGACGAGGTCAACCGTCACTTCAGCGACCTGTTCCCGCGCCTGTTCGGCGGCGGCCAGGCGAAGCTGATCATGACGGGCGACGAGATCCTCGATGCCGGCGTGCAGGTGATGGCGCAGCCGCCGGGCAAGAAGAACGCGACGATTCACCTGCTGTCGGGCGGCGAGAAGGCGCTGACCGCGACCGCACTGGTGTTCGCGATGTTCCAGCTCAATCCGGCGCCGTTCTGTCTGCTCGACGAGGTCGACGCGCCGCTCGACGACGCGAACACCGAGCGTTTCGCGAATCTCGTGCGCGCGATGTCCGACAAGACGCAGTTCCTGTTCATCTCGCACAACAAGATCGCGATGGAGATGGCGCAGCAGCTGATCGGCGTGACGATGCAGGAGCAGGGCGTGTCGCGGATCGTCGCGGTGGACATGGAAACCGCCGCGGGTTTTGCCCAGAATTGACGTTTGACGAAACCGGACCGCGTTCGCGCGGCGCATGGGCGCCCGTTCGCGGTTCCGACGAACAAGAATTGCTGATGGAGCGTGCATGGACGAGTTGACACTCGGTTTGATCGGCGCGGGCGCCGTCGTGGTGGGCGGCGTCGTGGTCTACAACGCATGGCAGGGCGCGAAGGTGCGGCGCAGGATGCCGCGCCCGATGCCGGAGGAAGCGGCCGAGGCGATGAACCGCCCCGAGCGCGACGAAGAGTTGCCGTTCATCGAGCCGGTGCGTCAGCCGGTGCGGCGCGAGCCTGCGGCGCCGGCTGCGACTGCTGCTGCGGCCGCCACGTCGGCGGAAGTCGCGCGCGTCGAGCCGACCTTCGGCGGTGCGGCGCCTGCCGACATGCCGGCCGACCTGCAGGCCGAGGCGACCGGTGTCGAGCCGTCGGCAGAGCCGGCCGAGCCGGTCGACGCGGTTGCCGGAGAAGACACCGTGCCGGCCGCCGCGCACGACACGCACGCTGAAGCGGCCGAGCCGGTCGAACCCGTGCTGCCGGCTGCGACGACGATCTCGTCGGCACCGCCGGCGATCGTCGACCGCCGGATCGACTGCATCGTGCCGATCCGGCTCAACGGTTTGCTGCCGGGCGACAAGATCCTGCCGGCCGCGCAGCGGCTGCGCCGCGCGGGCAGCAAGCCCGTGCATATCGAAGGCAAGCCCGAAGGCGGCCAGTGGGAGCTGCTGCAGAACGGCGTGCGCTACGAGGAACTGCGCGCGGCCGCGCAGCTCGCGAACCGCAGCGGCGCGCTGAACGAGCTCGAGTTCTCCGAATTCGTGACGGGCGTCCAGCAGTTCGCCGACGCGATCGACGGCGCGCCGGAATTCCCGGACATGATGGAAACGGTCGCGATGGCGCGCGAGCTCGACGCGTTTGCCGCGCAGTGCGACGCGCAACTGTCGATCAACGTGATGTCGGACGGCGCGCCTTGGTCGGCGAACTACGTGCAGGCGGTCGCGTCGCAGGACGGGCTGCTGCTGTCGCGCGACGGCACGCGTTTCGTGAAGCTCGACGCGAAGCAGAACCCAGTGTTCATGCTGCAGTTCGGCGACACGAACTTCCTGCGTGACGACCTCACGTACAAGGGCGGCAACATGATCACGCTGGTGCTCGACGTGCCGGTCGCCGAAGAGGACATCCTGCCGTTCCGGCTGATGTGCGACTACGCGAAGTCGCTGTCCGAACGGATCGGTGCGCGGGTCGTCGACGATTCGCGCCGGCCGCTGCCGGAATCGACGCTCGTCGCGATCGACCAGCAACTGATGAAGCTGTACGCGAAGCTCGAGGAAGCCGGCATCCCGGCCGGTTCGCCGGTCACGCGCCGCCTCTTCAGCCAGTAACGCGAACGCACGGGCGGCGGGCTTCGGCGCCGCCGTTCGTCGCTGCGGCGCACACCTCGCTGTTTGCGCTGCAGCACGCGCACCGGGCGCGTTTTGCGCGCCCCGCCACGGCGGCAAACTGAGATAATCGGGCATCCGATTTTCTCAGAACGAATCTGCCGCCAGCATGGCCCGAACCCAAGCCGAACCGCCAGCCAGCCAGCCCGACGTGCGCGCCGCGTGGCTGCGCGACCAACTCGAGCGGGCGAATTACGCCTACTACGTGCTCGATCAGCCGGATCTGCCCGACGCCGAGTACGACCGACTGTTTCGCGAACTGCAGCAGCTCGAAACCGATCATCCCGAACTCGTGACGCCCGATTCGCCGACGCAGCGCGTAGGCGGCGAGGCGGCCGGCGGCTTCACGCCGGTCGTTCACGACGCGCCGATGCTGTCGCTGAACAACGGTTTTACCGACGAGGACATCGTCGCGTTCGACAAGCGCGTCGCCGATGCGCTCGACAAGGCGACCGATCTCGCCGGTTCGGTGACGGAGCCGGTCGACTACGCGTGCGAACTGAAGTTCGACGGTCTCGCGATCTCGCTGCGTTACGAGCAGGGCGTATTCGTGCAGGCGTCGACGCGCGGCGACGGCACGACCGGCGAGGACGTGACCGAGAACGTGCGCACGATCCGCTCGATTCCGCTGAAGCTGAAGGGCAAGAACGTGCCGGCCGTGCTCGACGTGCGCGGCGAGGTGCTGATGTTCAAGCGCGATTTCGCACGCCTGAACGAACGCCAGCGCGCGGCCGAGCAGCGCGAATTCGCGAACCCGCGCAACGCGGCGGCCGGCAGCCTGCGCCAGCTCGACTCGAAGATCACCGCGCAGCGTCCGCTGTCGTTTTTCGCGTACGGGATCGGCGTGCTCGACGGGATGCCGATGCCCGATACGCACAGCGCGCTGCTCGACTGGTACGAGTCGCTCGGCCTGCCCGTGAACCGCGAGCGCGCGGTCGTGCAGGGCGCCCAGGGTTTGCTCGACTTCTTCCGCAAGATCGGCGAGAAGCGCGAGTCGCTGCCCTACGACATCGACGGTGTCGTCTACAAGGTCAACCGGCGTGACGAGCAGGAGCGCCTCGGCTTCGTGTCGCGTGCGCCGCGCTTTGCGCTCGCTCACAAGTTCCCCGCGCAGGAAGCGCTGACGAAGCTCGTCGCGATCGACGTGCAGGTCGGGCGCACCGGTGCGATCACACCGGTCGCGCGCCTCGAGCCGGTGTTCGTCGGCGGTGCGACGGTGACCAACGCGACGCTGCACAACGAGGACGAGGTGCGCCGCAAGGACATCCGGATCGGCGATACCGTGATCGTGCGCCGCGCCGGCGACGTGATCCCCGAAGTGGTCGGTGCGCTGCTCGACCGGCGCCCGGCCGATGCGGCCGAATTCGTGATGCCGACCGAATGCCCGGTGTGTGGCTCGAAGATCGAGCGCCTGCCGGACGAGGCGATCGCGCGCTGCACGGGCGGCCTGTTCTGCCCGGCGCAACGCAAGCAGGCGCTGTGGCACTTCGCGCAGCGCCGCGCGCTCGACATCGACGGTCTCGGCGAGAAGATCATCGACCAGCTCGTCGAGCTGAATCTCGTGCGCACGCCGGCCGATCTGTTCAATCTCGGCTTTGCGACGCTCGCCGAGCTCGACCGGTTTGCCGAGAAGTCCGCACAGAACCTGCTCGACTCGCTCGAGAAGGCGAAGCACACGACGCTCGCGCGCTTCATCTACGGGCTCGGTATCCGTCACGTGGGCGAATCGACCGCGAAGGATCTCGCGAAGCATTTCGGCTCGCTCACGCCGATCATGGACGCGTCGATCGAAGAGCTGCTCGAAGTCAACGACGTCGGGCCGATCGTCGCCGAGTCGCTCCACCAGTTTTTCGCGGAAGAGCACAACCGGACCGTGATCGAGCAGTTGCGCGCGCCGGGCAAGGTGACGTGGCCGGAAGGGCCGCCCGCGCCGAAGGCGCCGCAGGGCGTGCTGGCCGGCAAGACCGTCGTGCTGACGGGCACGCTGCCGACGCTCACGCGCGATGCCGCGAAGGAAATGCTCGAAGCGGCGGGCGCGAAAGTGGCCGGTTCGGTATCGAAGAAGACGGATTACGTGGTCGCGGGCGCCGAAGCCGGCAGCAAGCTCGCGAAGGCCGAGGAACTCGGCATCCCAGTGCTGGACGAAGACGGCCTGCACCAACTCCTGGAGGGCAATACGCCATGATTCGCGAGATCCTGAAGATGGGCGATCCGCGCCTGCTCGAAGTCGCCAAGCCGGTCGAGCGGTTCGATACACCCGAGCTGCACGAGATCGTCGCGGACATGTTCGAGACGATGCACCATGCGAACGGCGCCGGCCTGGCCGCGCCGCAGATCGGCATCGGGCTGCAGATCATCATCTTCGGCTTCGGCAACAACAACCGCTACCCGGAAGCGCCGCCGGTGCCCGAGACCGTGCTGATCAACCCGAAGGTCGAGTACCTGCCGCCGGACATGGAAGAGGGCTGGGAAGGCTGCCTGTCGGTGCCGGGCATGCGCGGCGTCGTCAGCCGCTACGCGAAGGTGCGCTACAGCGGCTTCGACCAGTTCGGCGAGAAGATCGATCGTGTCGCCGAGGGATTCCACGCACGCGTCGTCCAGCACGAATACGACCACCTGATCGGCAAGCTGTATCCGATGCGGATCACCGATTTCACGCGCTTCGGCTTCACGGAGGTGCTGTTCCCGGGGCTCGATCCGGCTTCCGACGACTGATCCCTCTGCTTTCCCGGTTTCTCGCAGACAAGAAAAAGCCCGCTTGCGCGGGCTTTTTCATTGCATGGCCACGTGTGGCGCGCCGGCGGTCAGAACGTCTCGTCGGCCGACAGATAGCGCCATTGCCCCTGCGGCAGTGCGCCGAGCATCACGCGGCCCATCCGGACGCGTTTCAGGCCGATCACGTCGAGGCCCACCAGTTCGCACATGCGGCGGATCTGGCGCTTCTTGCCTTCGCGCAGCACGAAGCGCAACTGCTCGCCGTTCTGCCAGCTCACCATCGCGGGCTTCAGCGCGACGCCGTCGAGCTCGAGGCCGTGGCGCAGCTTCGCGAGCGATTCCGCCGGGAAGTGCTGGTCGATGTCGATCAGCCGTTCGCCGAAGCGCACGCGCACCAGGTACTCCTTGTCGATATCCGACTGCTCGCCGATCAGCTGCTTCGCGATCACGCCGTTCTGCGTCAGCACGAGCAGGCCGGTCGAATCGATGTCCAGGCGGCCGGCCGGTGCGAGCGCGTGCAGGTGCTGCGGCGAGAAGCGGACCGGCGAATGGTCGCCGCTCCAGCGGTTCGCGCGCGTGATCAGCACGGCTGCCGGCTCGTAGCCGTCTTCCGCCTGGCCCGACACATAACCGACGGGCTTGTGCAGCAGGATCGTCACTTGCGCGGCCTGCGCGGCGCTCGCGCGCTCGTCGATCTCGATCTTCTGGTCGGCGCGGACCTTGGTGCCGAGCGTGTCGATGCGTTCGCCGTCGACAAGTACCCAACCCTTCTCGATCCATTCGTCGGCTTCGCGGCGCGAGCACATGCCGAGCTCGGACATCCGCTTCGACAGGCGCATCAGGCCCGTTTCGTCGCCGTAGTCGACGTCGGCCGCCGCGCGCTTGACCGGTTGCGCGGTCTTGACCGCACCGAACGAGCGGCGTTCGCCGTCGCGTGCGGGGCGAGCCGGGCGGTCGCCGAAGCTGCGCTTTGCGCCTTCGGCGGGCGCCTTGTCGCGATAGGACGGGCGTTTGCCGTCGTCGGCACCTGCGCGGCGCGGACGGGCATCGTCATCACGACGCGGCGGACGATCGGACGACGTGCGGCGGTCGCCGAAGCTGCGCTTTGCGCCTTCGCCGGATGCCTTGTCGCGATAGGACGGGCGTTTGTCGTCGTCGCCACCTGCGCGGCGCGGACGGGCATCGTCATCACGGCGCGGCGGACGGTCGGACGACGTGCGGCGGTCGCCGAAGCTGCGCTTTGCGCCTTCACCGGCTGCCTTGTCGCGATAGGACGAGCGTTTGTCGTCGTCGCCACCTGCGCGGCGCGGACGGGCATCTTCATCACGGCGCGGCGGTCGATCGGACGACGTGCGACGGTCGCCGAAGCTGCGCTTTGCGCCTTCGCCGGATGCATTGTCGCGGTACGGCGCGCGCGCGCCGCCTTCACCACCCGCGCGACGCGGACGTGCGTCGTCATCACGGCGCGGCGGTCGATCGGACGACGTGCGGCGGTCGCCGAAGCTACGCTTCGCCCCTTCGCCGGCCGCGTTGTCGCGATACGGCGCGCGCGTGCCGCGTTCGGCACCGCCGTCACGCGGCGCACGCTTGGCCGGTGCGCGATCCGCGCCCGGGCGCTCGGCGCCTGCCGCGCCGCGCGGCTTGAACGAGCGTTCGCCGGCGGCGGCCGGGGACGCCTTCTTCGGGCGGGCCGGCTTGTCCCCTGCGGGCGGCGCAGCGGGACGCACCGCCTTGCGGGCGACGAGGCTGCCGGAGCGGACAGGGGCGCGGGTCGGCGACGCCGGCTTCGGATTCTTGACGGTTAGTTTGGTGCGCATAAACGCTGGAATTCATTCAGACTGCGATCGCACGCAGCAACTCGGTTTCAAGCTGGATCTGCAGGCGGTTGTCGGACAGGCCGGCACCCGCGAGCAGGAAGATGTCCTCGACGCGTTCGCCGAGCGTATTGATCCGCGCCGCATGGACGCCGATCCGATGCTCGGCGAGTACGCGCGCGATCGAATAGAGAAGGCCCGGCCGGTCGTTGGCCGACACGGACAGGATGTAGTACTGGCCGCGTTCGTCGGCCCGCAGGTCGACGCGCGGCGTGATCGGAAACGTCCGGGACAGCCTCGACAGGCGGCCCTTGGACGGCTCCGGCAGCGATGCGGTTTCGGTGAGCCGCGACGCGAGCTGTTGTTCGACGAGATTCGCGATGTCGCGGTAGCGCACGTCGCGTTCGGTCTGCGTGACGATGAAGTTGTCGAGCGCGTAGCCGTGCCGCGTCGTGCTGACGCGCGCGTCGAGCACCGACAGCCCGTTGCGGTCGAAATACGCGCAGATGCCCGCGAACAGGTCGGGCCGATCCTTCACGTACACGAGCACCTGAAGCGCGTCGCCGATCGGCGACGGCCGCGCGCGGACGATCGCGGTTTCGGCGTTCACGTGCCGGTACAGCACGCGTGTCTGCCACGCGATGTCGGCTGCGTCGTGACGCAGGAAGAAGCCGACGTCGAGCTGGTCCCACAGTGCGCGATGGGCGTCGTCGGGCACGGTCTCGAGGCGCAGCAGCGCGAGCGCCTGCTCCTGCCGCGACTTCAGCTCCGAATGCGCGTCGGGGTTGGCCCCGCCGAGCACCGCGAGCGTGATGCGGTACAGGTCCTCGAGCAGCTTGCCTTTCCACGTGTTCCACACCTTCGGGCTCGTGCCGCGGATATCGGCGACGGTCAGCAGGTACAGCGCGGTGAGGTAGCGTTCGTTGCCGACGACTTCGGCAAAGCGCTTGATGACCTCCGGGTCGCTCGTGTCCTGCTTCTGCGCGACCTGGCTCATCGTCAGGTGATGCTGGACGAGCCACACGATCAACGACGCGTCGTCGCCGGCGATGCCGTGCTCGCGGCAGAAGCGCCGCGCATCGGCCATCCCGAGCGTCGAGTGATCGCCGCCGCGGCCTTTCGCGATGTCGTGGAACAGCGCGGCGACATACAGCACCCACGGACGCTCGAAGTTGCCGATCAACTGGCTGCAGAACGGATATTCGTGCGCGTGCTCGGCCACCGCGAAGCGGCGGATGTTGCGCAACACCATCAGGATGTGCTGGTCGACCGTGTACACGTGGTACAGGTCGTGCTGCATCTGGCCGACGATGCGGCGGAAGTTCAGCAGATAGCGGCCGAGCACGCTCGTCTGGTTCATCAGCCGGAACGCGTGCGTGATCCCTTCGGGCTGCTGCAGGATCCGCATGAACGTGTCGCGGTTCTGCGGATCGCGGCGCCACGCGTTGTTCATGATCTCGCGCGAGTTGTACAGCGCGCGCAGCGTGCGGGCGGACAGGCCCTTCACGCCGCGGGTCGTCTCGTACAGCAGGAACGCTTCGAGGATCGCGTCGGGATGGCGCTCGAACACGCCGTCGTCGACGATCTCGAGCATCCCCTGTTTCTCGACGAAGCGGTCGGGCGACAGCACGCGCGTGATGCCGCTCGTCGCGGGAAAGAGCTGCGCCTCGATGTTCTGGATCAGGATCGTCGCGAGCTGCGTGACGGCTTTCGCGGCCCAGTAATAGCGGCGCATCAGCTGCTCGCTCGCGCGCTTGGTCTGCGTCGGCTGGTAGCCGAAGCTCTCGGCCGCCTGCGTCTGCAGGTCGAACACGAGCATGTCCTGGCGGCGGCCGGCGATCACGTGCAGCCGCGCGCGCAGCGTCTTCAGGAAACCTTCGTTGCGGCGCAGCTCGCGCGCTTCGCGATCGGTGATGAGGCCGCGCGTGTCGAGTTCGCGCCAGCTGCTGCCGAAGCCCGCCGCGCGCGCGATCCACAGGATCGTCTGCAGGTCGCGCAGGCCGCCGGGGCTTTCCTTCACGTTCGGCTCGAGGCTGTACGGCGTGTCCTGGAACTTCGCGTGGCGCTGGCGCATCTCGAGCACCTTCGCGGTGAAGAACGCGCGGGCGTCGAGCGCCTCGTGGTAGCGCACCGTGAAGCGCTCGAACAGCGCGGTGCTGCCGACGATGCGCCGCGCTTCCAGCAGGGACGTTTGCACCGTGACGTCCTGCGACGCCTCCTCGATGCACTGCGCGACCGTGCGCACGCTGCTGCCGATCTCGAGGCCGAGATCCCACGCCATCCCGATGAAGCGCTCGATGCGCGCGTCGAGCGCCGGGTCGTGCGCATCGGGCAGCAGCACGAGGATGTCGACGTCGGAATAGGGCGCGAGCTCGCCGCGCCCGTAGCCGCCGACGGCGACGAGTGCGAGCGTCGCGGGCAGCCCGCAATCGTCCCACACGCGCTTGAGCGCATCGTCGGTGAGTTTCGACAGCGCGTGCATCAGGGACGCGACGTTCGTCGCGCGGCGAAAGCGCTCGAGCATCTCCGTCTTGGCGGCCTTGAATTCGGCGCGCCGCGACAGCGCGTCGGGCGAGGGGGCGGCGTGAGCGCTCATGGGCAGCCGGTCAGGTGCGGGTGGTGCGGGCTGGCGCGACGGCGCTCAGACCGCGGCGGCCGGTTGCGCGAACACGGGGCGCGCCGGCGTGCCGGCCGACACGGTCAGCACCTCGTAGCCGGTTTCGGTGACGAGCACCGTGTGCTCCCACTGCGCCGACAGGCTGCGGTCGCGCGTCTTGACGGTCCACTGGTCGGGCATCGTGCGGATGTCGCGCTTGCCGGCGTTGATCATCGGCTCGATCGTGAAGATCATCCCGGCCTTCAGTTCGATGCCGGTGCCCGGGCGGCCGTAGTGGACGACCTGCGGATCCTCGTGGAACACCGTGCCGATGCCGTGGCCGCAGTATTCGCGCACGACGCTGTAGCCTTGCGCTTCCGCGTGCTTCTGGATCGCGTAGCCGATGTCGCCGAGGTGCGCGCCGGGCTTGACCTGGTCGATGCCGAGCCACATGCATTCGTAGGTGGTCTGCACGAGGCGCTTCGCGAGGATCGAGCCCTCGCCGACGATGAACATCCGGCTGGTGTCGCCGAAGTAGCCGTTCTTGATCACGGTGATGTCGATGTTCAGCGCGTCGCCGTTCTTGATCACCTTCTCGCCGGGAATGCCGTGGCAGATCACGTCGTTGACCGAAATGCAGGTGGCCTTCGGGTACGGCGGATAGCCGGGCGGCTGGTAGTTCAGCGGTGCCGGGATCGTGCCCTGTTCGTTGAGCATGAACTCGTGGCAGAGGCGGTCGAGTTCGGCGGTCGTGATGCCGGCGACGACGTGCGGCGTGATGAAGTCGAGCACTTCGCTCGCGAGACGGCAGGCGACGCGCATCTCGGCGATATCGTGTTCGTTTTTGAGCGTAATAGCCATCGAGGTATGCCTGGAATGCGGTGAATTGACGGATTATCGCACCTTCTGGCAGGCGTCGCAGCCCCTGCCGGCGGTGCGGATGCGGGTTTTCGCGGATTGTCCGGCCGGCTGCCGCGCGGCAAGCGAAAGTGGTGAGCGACTTGAGAGCGGACAAATCGGCGTGCTATACTCTTTGGCTAAGTCGACATCCAAATGCCGTAGTGCCCCATTGCGGGGCGGCATCGCGGTGAAAGGCTTACGGCACGGGCGTTTTGCACGTGCCGAATCGCAAGCCGGCGCAACCAGGGTGCCGGCCGCGCGGAAATCGTGCCTTTCGGGGCAGGTTCGTGCGGCGGTACGGCGGCCGGCTTAAGACCCAACCCTCGTGGAGAATTTACATGGCAGTTACGATGCGCCAAATGCTGGAAGCGGGTGTCCACTTCGGTCACCAGACGCGCTTCTGGAACCCGAAGATGGCTCCGTTCATTTTCGGTCACCGCAACAAGATTCACATCATCAACCTCGAAAAGACGCTGCCGATGTTCACGGACGCACAGAAGTACGTGCGCCAGCTGGCAGCGAACCGCGGCACGATCCTGTTCGTCGGCACGAAGCGTCAATCGCGTGACACGATCGCCCAGGAAGCGCAGCGCGCAGGCATGCCGTACGTCAACGCACGCTGGCTCGGCGGCATGATGACCAACTTCAAGACGCTGAAGGTATCGATCAAGCGCCTGAAGGACATGGAAGCGGCAGTCGAGGCAGGCGAGCTCGAGAAGATGAGCAAGAAGGAAGCGCTGCTGTTCGAACGCGAAATCGCGAAGCTGCAGAAGTCGATCGGCGGCGTGAAGGACATGGGCGGCATTCCGGACGCAATCTTCGTCGTCGACGTCGGCTACCACAAGATTGCCGTCACGGAGGCGAACAAGCTGGGCGTGCCGGTCATCGCCGTGGTCGATACGAACCACTCGCCGGAAGGTGTGGATTACGTGATCCCGGGTAACGACGACTCGAGCAAGGCAGTCGCGCTGTACGCCGAAGGCGTGGCCGACGCGATCCTCGAAGGCCGTGCGAACGCGGTCAACGAAGTGGTCCAGGCCGCACGCGGCGACGACGAGTACGTCGAGGAAAACGCGTAACTGGCCCCGAGCCGGCGCAAAAAGGGGGCTCTCAACAGGCCCCCTTTTTTTAAGCTTGTGCGCCGGACCTGATCGCGCCGAATCGGCGCGGGTCCGGAAACGATTTTCGGCCGTTCGCGTCCAAGCGGGCGGCGTTGTGAATACAGACTCAAGGAGCGAATGATGGCGGCAATTACCGCAAGCATGGTGGCAGAACTGCGCGCGAAGACCGACGCACCGATGATGGAGTGCAAGAAGGCGCTGACGGAAGCCGACGGCGATCTGGCCAAGGCTGAAGAGCTGCTGCGCGTCAAGCTCGGCAACAAGGCAAGCAAGGCGGCATCGCGCGTGACGGCAGAAGGCGTCGTCGCATCGTTCGTCGGCGGCAACGCAGGCGCGCTGGTCGAGCTGAACTGCGAAACCGACTTCGTCGCGAAGAACGACGACTTCCTCGCATTCTCGAAGACGGTTGCAGAACTCGTCGCGACGCAGAACCCGGCCGACGTGGCAGCGCTGTCGGCACTGCCGCTCGAAGGCTCGACGGTCGACGCAGTGCGTCTGGCCCTGATCGGCAAGATCGGCGAGAACGTGTCGATCCGCCGTTTCGTCCGTTTCGAAACCGCGAACAAGATCGCAACGTACCTGCACGGCGCGCGTATCGGCGTGATCGTCGAGTACACGGGCGCGGAAGAGCAGGTCGGCAAGGACGTCGCGATGCACATCGCGGCAATGAAGCCGGTCGCGCTGTCGTCGGCTGACGTGCCGGCGGAACTGATCGAGACGGAACGCCGCGTGGCCGAGCAGAAGGCTGCGGAATCGGGCAAGCCGGCCGAGATCGTCGCGAAGATGGTCGACGGCAGCGTCCAGAAGTACCTGAAGGAAGTGTCGCTGCTGAACCAGACGTTCGTGAAGAACGACAAGCAGACGATCGAGCAGATGCTGAAGGCAGCGAATGCGGCAGTGCAGAAGTTCGCGCTGTTCGTCGTCGGCGAAGGCATCGAGAAGCGCCAGGACGACTTCGCCGCCGAAGTGGCCGCGCAAGTCGCAGCAGCAAAGCAGCAGTAAGCCGTAAGCAGTCAGGCAGTATCCGCGGCGGGCGTCCGCTCCGCCGCGGTCGGCGCCGCCGCCGGCCGGCCGGGAAACCCGGTTCGACCGTCGGCGCTTGCCCGAATCAGTATTTCGCCCCTACAGTTCGTGGTTGTCATCCTCTCGTCGCTCGGAAGCCCCTATGTCCAATGCCTATAAACGCGTCCTCCTCAAACTCTCCGGCGAAGCGCTGATGGGCGACGATGCCTTCGGCATCAATCGCGCGACGATCGAACGGATGGTGGCCGATATCGCCGAAGTCGTGCGTCTCGGTACGCAGCTCGCGGTCGTGATCGGTGGCGGTAATATTTTCCGCGGTGTCGCGGGTGGCGCGGCCGGCATGGATCGCGCGACGGCGGACTACATGGGGATGCTCGCGACGATGATGAACGCGCTGGCGCTGCAGGACGCGATGCGCCACGCCGGCATCGAGGCGCGCGTGCAGTCTGCGCTGCGCATGGACCAGGTCGTCGAGCCGTACATCCGGCCCCGCGCGATTCGCCAGCTCGAGGAAGGCCGCGTCGTGATCTTCGCGGCCGGTACGGGCAACCCGTTCTTCACGACCGACACGGCCGCCGCGCTGCGCGGTTCGGAAGTGGGCGCCGAGGTGGTGCTGAAGGCGACCAAGGTCGATGGCGTATATTCTGCCGATCCGAAGAAGGATCCGTCGGCCACGCGCTATACGACGATCACGTTCGACGAGGCGATCAGCCGCAACCTGCAGGTGATGGACGCGACGGCCTTCGCGCTGTGCCGCGACCAGAAGCTGCCGATTCGCGTGTTTTCGATCAACAAGCCGGGCGCGCTCAAGCGCATCGTGCTGGGCGAGGACGAAGGTACGCTCGTCCACGTGTAAACTCCCGCGGATGCGGGCCATCGGCCGCGGCGCGCCGGACGCGCCGGGCAGGGCCCGCGTTCTTTGAAGGTTAGAAGGTTCGGAGGTTGAAATGAGTGTCGCTGATACCAAGAAGGGCGTCGAGCAAAAGATGCAGCGCTCGATCGAGGCGTTCAAGAACGATCTGGCAAAGATCCGTACGGGCCGTGCACACACCGGTCTGCTCGATCACGTGCAGGTCGACTACTACGGGTCGATGGTGCCGATCTCGCAGGTCGCTAACCTGACGCTCGTCGATGCGCGCACGATCGGCGTGCAGCCGTGGGAAAAGAACATGGTCGCGAAGGTCGAGAAGGCCATTCGCGAAGCCGACCTGGGCCTGAACCCGGCGACGGCCGGCGACCTGATCCGCGTGCCGATGCCCGCGCTGACGGAAGAGCGCCGCCGCGAACTGACCAAGGTCGTCAAGAGCGAAGGCGAAACGGCCAAGGTCGCGATCCGCAACCTGCGCCGCGACGCGAACGAAGCGCTCAAGAAGCTCGTGAAGGACAAGGAAATCTCGGAAGACGACGAGCGCCGTGCGAGCGACGACGTGCAGAAGCTGACCGACAAGCACGTCGCCGAAATCGACAAGCTCGTGCAGACCAAGGAAGCCGAGATCATGACGGTCTGACGACCGTCCTCGCGCGCCGCCTTCTTCCCGCAACTGTCTCAACGGCCATGACCTATACCAGCTCTACCGTTCGCGTGCCTGACGTCGGTGTCGTGCCGCGTCACATCGCGATCATCATGGACGGCAACGGCCGTTGGGCGACCGAACGCCGCTTGCCGCGCGTCGCGGGGCATACCCGCGGCGTCGATGCCGTGCGGGCGGTGGTCGAAGGCTGCGCGCGCGCCGGCGTCGAATACCTGACGCTGTTCGCGTTCAGTTCGGAAAACTGGCGCCGGCCGAACGACGAAGTGTCGTTCCTGATGCGGCTCTTCATCACCGCGCTCGAGCGCGAGGTCGGCAAGCTCCATGCGAACGGGATCCGCCTGCGTGTCGTCGGCGATCTCGACCGTTTCGAGCCGCGCATCCGCGAACTGATTCGCCGCGCCGAAACCAAGACGGCGCGCAATACCCGTCTTACGCTCACCATCGCGGCCAACTACGGCGGCCGGTGGGACATCCTGCAGGCGACGAAGAAGCTCGTCGAGCAGGCCGTGCGCGAAGGGCGCGAGGTCGAAGTGACCGAGGACGCGTTCGCGCCGCACCTGGCGATGGCCTATGCGCCGGAGCCCGATCTCTTCATCCGTACCGGTGGCGAGCAGCGCGTCAGCAACTTCCTGCTGTGGCAGCTCGCGTACGCCGAATTCTATTTCACCGACAAATACTGGCCGGATTTCGACGGCGCGGCACTGGCCGACGCCATGGCGTCGTATACGGAGCGCGAACGTCGTTTCGGCCGCACGAGCGCACAGCTCGAACCGCAATCGCAGAACGCCGACTCCCTTTCATGCTGAAAACCCGTGTGATCACGGCGATCGTGATGCTGGCGGTATTGCTGCCGGTGACGCTGTTCGCGCCGCTCACCGCGTTCGGCGCGCTGATCGGCGTCGTGCTCGTGTTCGCCGCGTGGGAATGGGCGCGCCTGCTCAAGCTCGGCGGCGCCGGCCCGGTCGTCTATGCCGTCGTCGCGGCGCTTGCGCTCGCGGCAACGGTGCCGCTCGGCGTCGATGCGGCTTTGTCCCGTCCCCTTTTCATGGCAGCCGGCGTGTTCTGGCTGCTGGTCGGCCCGTTCGCGTTGCGGCGCAAGCCCGAACTCGCGGGCGGCGTCTGGCGGCCGTTCCTGCTGGCGGCCGGCCTCGTGGTCTTTGCGGCCTGCTGGCATGCGCTCGTCGCGGCGCGCGCGCTGGGCGTGCCGTTCGTGCTGTCGCTGCTTCTGGTCGTCTGGCTGGCCGATATCGGCGCATACTTCGCGGGCAAGGCCTTCGGAAAGCGTAAACTGGCCGTCACGATCAGTCCCGGCAAGAGCTGGGAAGGCGCGATCGGGGGCTGGCTCGCCGTGATGGTCGTCGCCGGTGTCGCGATGGTCGTGCACGCGTTCGAGCCGACCCTGTTTTCCGCGTTCGCCGTGCGTTACGGGATGCCCGGCGCGTGGGCCGCACTGACGCTGCTGGTCGCGTACAGCGTGATCGGCGACCTGTTCGAGTCGCTGCTGAAGCGGCAGGCGGGCGTGAAGGATTCGAGCGGACTGCTGCCTGGCCATGGCGGCGTGCTCGACCGTGTCGACGCGCTGCTTCCGGTGCTGCCGCTCGCGATGCTGCTGCTTGGTTAAACCACTATTTCTGTTATGCAAAAACGTCTGACATTGCTCGGTTCCACGGGCTCGATCGGAGACAGCACGCTCGACGTGGTCGCGCGCCATCCCGAGCGCTTCTCGGTCTACGCGCTGACCGCACACCGCAACGGCGACAAGCTGGTCGAGCAATGCCTGCGCTTCGCGCCTGAAGTGGCGGTGGTCGGCGATGCCGCGACCGCCGCGCAGGTCGAAGCGAAGCTGCGTGCGGCGGGCAGCAAGACGACCGTGCTGCACGGGCCGCAGGCGCTCGTCGACGTGTCGAAGAGCGACGGCTGCGACACGGTGGTCGCGGCGATCGTCGGTGCGGCCGGCCTCGCGCCGAGCCTCGCGGCCGCGCGCGCCGGCAAGCGCATCCTGCTCGCGAACAAGGAATCGCTGGTGATGTCGGGCGCGATCTTCATGGACGCCGTGCGCGACCATGGCGCGATCCTGCTGCCGGTCGACAGCGAACACAACGCGATCTTCCAGTGCATGCCCCGCGACGAGAACGAGCACGGCGGGATCTCGAAGATCATCCTGACCGCGTCGGGCGGCCCGTTCCGCACGCGCGAGCCGGCCACGCTCGTCGACGTGACGCCGGACGAGGCGTGCAAGCATCCGAACTGGGTGATGGGCCGCAAGATCTCGGTCGACTCCGCGACGATGATGAACAAGGGTCTCGAGGTGATCGAGGCGCACTGGATCTTCGGGCTGCCGGGCGACCGGATCGACGTGCTGATCCATCCGCAGAGCGTGATCCATTCGCTCGTGTCGTACCGCGACGGCTCGGTGCTCGCCCAGCTCGGCAACCCCGACATGCGCACGCCGATCGCGCACGCACTCGCGTTCCCCGAGCGCGTCGATGCGGGCGTCGATCAGCTCGACCTCGCGCAGATCGCCCAGCTGTCGTTCGAGAAGCCCGATTACGCGCGCTTCCCGTGCCTCGCGCTCGCGCTGAAGGCACTCGAGGAAGGCGGTATCGCGAGCGCCGCATTGAACGCGGCGAACGAAGTGGCGGTCGAAGCGTTTCTCGCGCGCCGCATCGGCTTCATGGCGATTGCGGCGACGGTCGACGCCGTGCTCAACACGCTGCCGAACCGCGCGCCCGACGGGCTCGACGACGTCCTGGCGGCGGATGCAGAGGCACGCCGCCTCGCCGCCGAGATCATTGCCAAAGCGCCTGCGCCACGCGTGGAGCGCACTGTCTGAATGGGGTGCTCATGAACGTGCTGGTCGAACTGATCGCGTTTGCGGTGGCGATCGGGGTGCTGGTCGTCGTGCATGAGTACGGACATTATCGCGTCGCGCGCTGGTGCGGCGTGAAGGTGCTGCGTTTCTCGATCGGCTTCGGCCAGCCCGTCGCGCGCTGGGTCAGCCGCCGGACGGGCACCGAGTGGACGTTGTCCGCGTTGCCGCTCGGCGGCTACGTGAAGATGCTCGACGAGCGCGATCCCGGCCCCGGCATCCCGCCCGAGGAGCTCGGCCAGGCGTTCAACCGGCAATCGGTCTACAAGCGCATCGCGATCGTCGCGGCCGGCCCGATTGCCAACTTCCTGTTGGCAATCTTCCTGTTTTCCGTCGTATTTGCCACCGGCGTGACCGAGCCGGCCGCGATCGTCGCGCCGCCGGCCGCCGGTACGGCGGCGGCGCGCGCGGGCTTCGACGGTGGCGAGGCGATCGTGTCGATCCGTAACGTGCGCACGGGCGACGCGCAAGGCGGCGAGTCCGAGCCGGTAAGGTCGTGGTCGGACCTGCGCTGGAAGCTGCTCGCGGCCGCGTTCGATCACCGCGAGATCGTGCTCGGCGCGCGCGACGGCAACACGACGTTCGATTTCCGCGTCGACCTGCGCAACGTTCCCGAAAGTCAGCTCGACGACGATTTCATGGCCCGTCTGGGTTTCGAGGCCGGCGGCGGCACGCTGTCGATCGCGACGGTGCAGCCCGGCAGCGCGGCGGAGCAGGCGGGCCTGAAGTCCGGCGACAAGCTGGTCGCGCTCGACGGCAAGCCGATCGGCGGCGCGACGCGCTTCATCGATTTCGTGAAACACCATGCAGGCAAGCCGCTCGAGCTGCAGATCGAGCGCGACGGCGCCGCGCAGACGGTGTCGATCGTGCCGCAGATGCAGCGCGACGATGAATCGGGGCAGCAGGTCGGCCGTATCGGTGCGGCGCTGTCGATGCACGCGCCGTCCGTCGACGTGCGTTACGGGCCGATCGAGAGCCTGCGGCTCGGCGCGCACCGCACGTGGGACATCTCCGTGTATTCGCTGCGGATGTTCGGGCGCATGATCACGGGCAACGCGTCGCTGAAGAACCTGTCCGGCCCCGTGACGATTGCCGACTACGCGGGCAAGAGTGCGCGGCTCGGTCCGTCGGCGTTCCTGTCGTTCCTCGCCCTTGTCAGCATTAGCCTTGGCGTCCTGAACTTGTTGCCGATTCCCGTTTTGGACGGGGGGCATCTGTTATATTATGCGGTTGAAGCCGCGACCGGGAAAGCCGTCTCGGAGCGCTGGCAGCTGATTCTGCAAAGAGCCGGGTTGATCTGCATCGTCGCGTTGTCGGCGATCGCGCTGTTCAACGATCTGGCTCGGTTAATCCATTTCTGAAGCGTCAGGCGGCCGCCGCAGGGCAGTCGCCCGATTTGATGCAGCTAAATATTGGGGATGCATGTTGTTCAAACCTCATCGTTTTGTACCTAAGACAGTTGCAGCGGCCGCGCTCGCCGCGCACGGCCTCGCGGCGCATGCAGCGGCACCGTTCGTGGTGCAAGACATCAAGATCGAGGGGCTGCAGCGCGTCGAAGCGGGTTCGGTGTTCGCCTACCTGCCGATCAAGCAGGGCGATACCTTCACGGACGACAAGGCATCCGAAGCAATCCGCGCGCTGTACGCGACGGGCTTTTTCAACGACGTACGCATCGCCACGCAGGGCAACGTCGTGATCGTGCAGGTGCAGGAGCGTCCGGCCATCGCGTCGATCGACTTCACCGGCACGAAGGAATTCGACAAGGACAACCTGACGAAGGCGCTGCGCGCGGTCGGCCTTGCCGACGGCCGTTATTACGACAAGGCGCTCGTCGACAAGGCGGAGCAGGAGCTCAAGCGCCAGTACCTCACGCGCGGCTTCTACGCGGCCGAGGTCAAGACGACGGTCACGCCGGTCGACGCGAACCGTGTGTCGATCCTGTTCGCGGTGGCCGAAGGCCCGAGCGCGAAGATCCGCCAGATCAACTTCATCGGCAACAAGGCATTCAGCACCAGCACGCTGCGCGACGAGATGCAGCTGTCCACGCCGAACTGGTTCTCCTGGTACACGAAGAACGACCTGTACTCGAAGGAAAAGCTGACGGGCGACCTCGAAGCGGTGCGCTCGTACTACCTGAACCGCGGTTATCTCGAGTTCAACATCGATTCGACCCAGGTGTCGATCTCGCCCGACAAGAAGGACATGTACCTGACGGTCACGCTGCACGAGGGCGAGCCGTACACGGTGTCGGGCATCAAGCTGTCGGGCAACCTCCTCGATCGCGAGGCCGAACTCAACAAGCTGATCAAGATCAAGCCGGGCGATCGCTTCTCGGCCGAAAAGCTGCAGCAGACCACCAAGTCGATCGTCGACAAGCTCGGTGAATACGGTTATGCATTCGCGACCGTCAACGCGCAGCCGGACATTGACCAGGCGAACCACAAGGTGAACCTGAACCTCGTCGTCGATCCGAGCCGCCGCGTGTACGTGCGCCGGATCAACGTCGTCGGCAACACGCGCACGCGCGACGAAGTCGTGCGCCGCGAAATGCGCCAGCTCGAAAGCTCGTGGTTCGATTCGAACCGCCTCGCGCTGTCGAAGGATCGCGTGAACCGTCTCGGCTACTTCACCAACGTCGACGTGACGACGGTGCCGGTCGACGGCACGAACGACCAGGTCGACGTGAACGTGAAGGTCGATGAAAAGCCGACCGGCGCGATCACGCTGGGCGCCGGCTTCTCGTCGACGGACAAGGTCGTGCTGTCGGCGGGCGTGTCGCAGGACAACGTGTTCGGCTCGGGTACCAGCCTGTCGGTGAACGTCAACACCGCGAAGAGCTACCGCACGCTGACCGTCACGCAGGTCGACCCGTATTTCACGGTCGACGGCATCAAGCGGATCACGGACGTCTACTACCGCACGTACCAGCCGCTCTACTATTCGACGAGTTCGAGCTTCCGGATCATCAGCGCGGGCGGCAACCTGAAGTTCGGCATTCCGTTCTCGGAAGTCGACACGGTCTACTTCGGCGCCGGCTTCGAGCAGAACCGTCTCGACGTCGATTCGAACACGCCGCAGAGCTACCAGGATTACGTGAACGAGTTCGGCCGTGTGTCGAACACCGTGCCGCTGACGGTCGCGTGGTCGCGCGACGCGCGTGACAGCGCGCTGATTCCGAGCCGCGGCTACTTCACGCAGGCGAACATGGAGTACGGCGTACCGGTCGGCAAGATCCAGTACTACAAGGCCGACCTGCAGGCCCAGTACTACTATTCGTTCTCGCGCGGCTTCATCCTGGGCCTGAACCTGCAAGGCGGCTACGGTAACGGTATCGGCAACCCGTACCCGATCTTCAAGAACTACTACGCGGGCGGTATCGGCTCCGTGCGTGGCTACGAGCCGAGCTCGCTGGGCCCGCGCGACACCAAGACGAACGACCCGATCGGCGGTTCGAAGATGCTCGTCGGCAACATCGAACTGACGTTCCCGCTGCCGGGCACGGGCTACGACCGCACGCTGCGCGTGTTCACGTTCCTCGACGGCGGTAACGTGTGGGGCAACGCGCCGGGCGGCACGAGTACGGGCGCCAACGGCCTGCGTTACGGCTACGGTGTGGGTCTCGCGTGGATCTCGCCGATCGGCCCGCTGAAGCTGAGCCTCGGCTTCCCGCTGCAGAAGCACGAAGGCGACCAGTACCAGAAATTCCAGTTCCAGATCGGGACGGCGTTCTGACCGAACGCATGACAACAGCAACGAGAGGGTAATTTTGCTAACCGGTAAGTTTTCGAAACGAGTGATGTGCGCGCTGACCGTTGCGCTGGCCTTGGGCGCGGCAACGGTGCACGCACAGGACGTCGCCCGCATCGCGGCGGTCAATTCGGATCGGATCCTGCGCGAGTCGGCGCCCGCGAAGGCGGCGCAGACGAAGCTCGAAGCCGAGTTCGCGAAGCGTGACAAGGATCTGCAGGATCTGGCGGCACGCCTGAAGTCGATGTCCGATTCGCTGGACAAGAACGGCGCGTCGCTGTCGGCGGCCGACCGCGCGCAGAAGCAGCGCGATCTCGCCCAGCTCGATACCGACTTCCAGCGCAAGCAGCGCGAGTTCCGCGAAGACCTGAACCAGCGCCGCAACGAGGAGCTGGCGGCCGTGCTCGAGAAGGCGAACAAGGTCATCAAGCAGATCGCCGAGCAGCAGAATTACGACCTGATCGTGCAGGAAGCCGTGTACGTCAGCCCGCGCATCGACATCACCGACAAGGTGCTCAAGGCGCTCGCGTCCGGCTCGACGAACTGAACGGAGCAGACGACGAATGGCATTGACGCTTGAGGAACTCGTAAAGCGGTTCGGCGGCGAGATCGCCGGCGACGAACAGTGCAAGGTGGGCGGGCTCGCACCGCTCGACCAGGCAGGCCCGCAGCAACTCGCGTTCCTCGCGAATCCGAAGTACCTGTCGCAGGTCGAGTCGACCCGCGCCGGCGCGGTGCTGATCGCGCCGAAGGATCTGGAAAAGCTCGGCGCGGCCGCGACGGGTCGCAATTTCATTGTCACGCCGAATCCGTACGCGTACTTCGCGCGCGTCGCGCAGATGTTCATCGATCTGGCCACGCCGCAGCGTGCCGCCGGCGTGCATCCGAGCGCGACGATCGATCCGGCCGCGCAGGTCGCCGCGAGCGCGGTGATCGGCCCGCACGTGACGGTCGAGGCCGGTGCGGTGATCGAGGACGGCGTGCAGCTCGACGCGAACGTCTTCATCGGCCGCGGCACGACGATCGGCGCGGGCTCGCACATCTATCCGAACGCGTCGGTGTACCACGGCTGCAAGGTCGGCCCGCGCGCGATCATCCATGCGGGCGCCGTGATCGGCTCCGACGGTTTCGGCTTCGCGCCGGATTTCGTCGGCGACGGCGACGCGCGCACCGGCAGCTGGGTCAAGATCCCGCAGGTCGGCGGCGTATCGATCGGCCCGGACGTCGAGATCGGCGCGAACACGACGATCGACCGCGGCGCGATGGCGGACACCGTCATCGACGAATGCGTGAAGATCGACAACCAGGTGCAGATCGCCCACAACTGCCGGATCGGCGCCTACACGGTGATCGCCGGCAAGGCGGGCATCGCGGGCAGCACGACGATCGGCCGCCATTGCATGATCGGCGGCGCGGCAGGGATCGCCGGCCACGTGACGCTCGGCGACTATGTCATCATCACCGCGAATTCGGGCGTATCGAAGTCGCTGCCGAAGGCCGGCATCTATACCAGTGCATTCCCGGCCGTCGACCACGGCGAATGGAACAAGAGCGCCGCGCTCGTGCGCAACCTCGACAAGCTGCGCGAGCGCATCAAGGCGCTCGAAGCCGCGCTCGCCGCCCAGGGCGGCACGGGCGCCTGAGCGCATCATGCGAGACCTCGAACCGGGCACGGCCAGCGCAACCGGCCCGGTTTGCCAGA
This sequence comes from Burkholderia sp. COPS, assembly GCF_019425585.1. Classification (NCBI taxonomy): domain Bacteria; kingdom Pseudomonadati; phylum Pseudomonadota; class Betaproteobacteria; order Burkholderiales; family Burkholderiaceae; genus Burkholderia; species Burkholderia sp. COPS. The sequence goes on from NZ_WIXR01000015.1 coordinate 177,332, forward strand.
CTGGGCCGCACGGCGGCCCGCTTCAGCCTTTGCATCACCACCGCGCAGCCTCTGCGTGAGACGAACCATCATGAGCACTGAAAAAATCAATCTCGACATCCACAAGATCCTCACGCTGCTGCCGCATCGCTACCCGATTCTGCTCGTCGATCGCGTGCTCGAACTCGAACCGCACAAGGGAATCAAAGCGCTGAAGAACGTGTCGATCAACGAGCCGTTCTTCCAGGGGCATTTCCCGAAGCGGCCGGTGATGCCGGGCGTGCTGATCCTCGAGGCGCTCGCGCAGGCCGCGGCGCTGCTGACCTTCTCGGAAGAGCAGCCGAAGGATCCGGAGAACACGCTGTACTACTTCGTCGGGATCGACGGCGCGCGCTTCAAGCGTCCGGTCGAACCGGGCGACCAACTGATTCTGAACGTGACGTTCGAACGCTACATCCGCGGCATCTGGAAGTTCAAGGCGGTGGCGGAAGTGGACGGCAAGGTGGCGGCGGAAGCCGAACTGATGTGCACGGTCAAGACGACCGACGTGGCGCCCTGAGCGACGCGGCACGCACAGGCAACGCAACGCGACACATCACATCGAGAGGCAACGGCGCATGACCAGGATTCATCCCACCGCGATTGTCGAACCGGGCGCGCAGATCGACGAATCGGTAGAGATCGGCCCGTACGCGATCGTCGGCCCGCACGTCACGATCGGCGCGCGCACGACGATCGGCTCGCACAGCGTGATCGAAGGCCATACGACGCTCGGCGAGGACAACCGCATCGGCCATTACGCGTCGGTCGGCGGCCGTCCGCAGGACATGAAGTACAAGGACGAGCCGACGAAGCTCGTGATCGGCAGCCGCAACACGATCCGCGAATTCACGACGATCCACACGGGCACCGTGCAGGACGGCGGCGTGACGACGCTCGGCGACGACAACTGGATCATGGCCTATGTGCACATCGGTCACGACTGCACCGTCGGCAGCCACGTGATCCTGTCGAGCAACGCGCAGATGGCCGGCCACGTCGAGATCGGCGACTGGGCGATCGTCGGCGGGATGTCGGGTGTCCACCAGTTCGTGCGCATCGGCGCGCACTCGATGCTCGGGGGCGCTTCGGCGCTCGTGCAGGACATCCCGCCGTTCGTGATCGCGGCGGGCAACAAGGCGGAGCCGCACGGCATCAACGTCGAAGGGCTGCGTCGGCGCGGCTTCTCGCCCGATGCGATCTCGGCGCTGCGCAGCGCTTACCGCCTGCTGTACAAGAACGGCCTGTCGTTCGAGGAAGCGAAGGTGCAGCTGCGCGAGCTCGCGGAAGCGGGCGGCGACGGCGACGCGGCGGTCAAGGCGTTCGTCGAGTTCATCGACGCGTCGCAACGCGGCATCATCCGCTAAGCGATGCCGCTTCCGACCACTCAGCTCCGGCTCGCGATGGCGGCCGGCGAACCGTCGGGCGACCTGCTCGGGGCGTCGCTGCTCGGCGGGCTGCGCGAGCGGCTGCCCGAATCGGCCCAGTATTACGGGATCGGCGGGCAGCGGATGATCGCGCAGGGCTTCGACTCGCACTGGCAGATGGACAAGCTGACCGTGCGCGGCTACGTCGAGGCGCTCGGCCAGATTCCCGAGATCCTGCGGATTCGCGGTGAGCTGAAGCGCCAGTTGCTCGCCGAGCGACCGGACGCATTCATCGGCATCGACGCACCCGACTTCAACTTCAGCGTGGAACAGGCCGCGCGCGATGCCGGTATCCCGTCGATCCACTTCGTGTGCCCGTCGATCTGGGCATGGCGCGGCGGCCGGATCAAGAAGATCGCGAAGTCCGTCGATCACATGCTGTGCCTGTTCCCGTTCGAACCGGCGATTCTCGACAAGGCAGGTGTCGCCTCGACCTACGTCGGTCATCCGCTGGCCGACGAGATCCCGCTCGAACCCGACATGCACGGCGCGCGCATCGCGCTCGGATTGCCGGCCGACGGCCCGGTGATCGCGGTGCTGCCGGGCAGCCGGCGTTCGGAAATCGCGCTGATCGGCCCGACGTTCTTTGCGGCGATGGCGCTGATGCAGCAGCGCGAGCCTGGCGTGCGGTTCGTGATGCCGGCGGCGACGCCCGCGTTGCGCGCGCTGCTGCAGCCGCTCGTCGACGCGCATCCGCAGCTTGCGCTGACGCTCACCGACGGCCGCTCGCAGGTCGCGATGACGGCGGCCGACGCGATCCTCGTGAAGAGCGGCACGGTCACGCTGGAAGCCGCGCTGCTGAAGAAGCCGATGGTGATCTCGTACAAGGTGCCCTGGCTGACCGGGCAGATCATGCGCCGGCAGGGGTACCTGCCGTACGTCGGCCTGCCGAACATCCTGGCGGGGCGTTTCGTCGTGCCCGAGCTGCTGCAGCATTTCGCGACGCCCGAGGCGCTCGCCGATGCGACGCTCACGCAGCTGCGCGACGACGCGAACCGCCGCACACTGACCGAAGTCTTCACCGAAATGCATCTCTCGCTGCGGCAGAACACGGCTACGAAGGCGGCCGAAGCGGTCGTGCGCGTGCTCGAACAACGCAAGGGGCGCGCATGACCGCAGTACGTGCATCACGCCGCCGCGCGTCGAGCGACGTGCAGGGCGGTTTCGATTTCAGCCGGCCCGACGAGATTGTTTGCGGTGTCGACGAAGCCGGCCGTGGCCCGCTCGCGGGGCCAGTGGTGGCCGCCGCCGTGATCCTCGATCCGGCGCAGCCGATCGACGGGCTCGACGATTCGAAGGCGCTGTCCGCGAAGAAGCGCGACGCGTTGTACGACCTGATCGTCGCACGTTCGCGCGCATATTGCGTCGCGTCGGCAAGCGTCGACGAAATCGACACGCTGAACATCCTGCACGCGACGATGCTCGCGATGAAGCGGGCGGTCGAGGGCCTGTCGCTGCTGCCGACGCTCGCGCAGATCGATGGCAACCGCTGCCCGACGCTGACGGTGCGTGCCGAGGCGATCGTCAGCGGCGATGCGCTCGTGCCGAGCATCTCGGCCGCGTCGATTCTCGCGAAGGTCACGCGCGATCGCATGCTCGTCGACCTGCACGAACGTTTCCCGGTGTACGGCTTCAACGTCCATGCGGGCTACGGCACCGCGAAACACCTTGCCGCGCTGCGCGAGCACGGGCCATGCGAAGCGCACCGGCGCTCGTTCGCGCCGGTTCGCGCGGCACTCGACCTGATTCGATGAAAAGCATTACTTCCCGCGACAACCCGCTGTACAAGCGCCTGAAGGCGCTCGCGGGTTCGACGCCCCATCAGCGCCGCAGCGGCCAGGCGCTGCTCGAAGGATTCCATCTCGCGAGCGCTTACCTCGATACGGGCGCGACGCCCGAGCTGTGCGTGGCGACCGAAGGCGCACTCGGCCACGCGGAGGCGCAGGCGATCGTCGCGCGCATCGATGCGCAACGGATCGTCACACTGCCCGACGCGCTGTTCGGGCAGTTGTCGAACGTCGTCAACGGCGTCGGCTTCCTGCTGCTCGTCGACCGGCCGGCGCAACCGCTGCCCACTCGCGTCACGCATACGTCGGTCGTGCTCGACGGCGTGCAGGACGCCGGCAACGTCGGCTCGATCCTGCGCAGCGCGGCGGCCGCAGGCGTGCGCCACGTGTTCTGTGCGCCGGGGACCGCGTACGCATGGTCGTCGAAGGTGCTGCGTTCGGGCATGGGCGCGCATTTCCTGCTGTCGATCCACGAGGACGTCGAAGCCGGTGAACTTGCCGAACGCCTCGATGTGCCGGTTGCGCTGACCGACTCGCACGGCGCGCAGGCGATCTACGATTGCGACCTGTCGGGCCCCGTGGCGTGGGTGTTCGGCAACGAGGGGGCAGGCGTTTCCGCGTACTGGCGCGAGGTGGCCACGCATCGCGTGACGATTCCGCAGCCGGGCGGGATGGAGTCGCTGAACGTCGCAGCCGCGGCGGCGGTGTGCCTGTTCGAGCAGGTGCGCCAGCAGCGGTGAGCGTGGCGCCACGCTCGCGCATTCCCCGCACCACGAAAAAAGGCCGCGTTCGACGCGGCCTTTTTGTTTCCGGCGGCGGCAGGGCGGCCGCCGGCGCTCGACCTTAGTACGACTGCCGGTCGAGGCGGACTTCCTGCAGGATCGTCGTCGCGATTTCCTCGATCGACTTGTGCGTCGAAGACAGCCACTTGATCCCCTCGCGGCGCATCATCGCTTCCGCCTCGTTGATTTCGTAGCGGCAGTTCTCGGGTGCGGCGTACTTGCTGCCCGGGCGCCGCTCGTTCCGGATCTCCGACAGGCGCTGCGGGTCGATCGACAGCCCGAACAGTTTCTCGCGGTGCGAGGCGAGCGCCGACGGCAGCTTGCCGCGTTCGAAGTCTTCCGGAATCAGCGGATAGTTCGCGGCCTTCACGCCGTACTGCATCGCGAGATACAGGCTCGTCGGCGTCTTGCCGCTGCGCGACACGCCGACGAGGATCACGTCGGCCTCCGACAGGTTGCGGTTCGACTGGCCGTCGTCGTGCGCGAGCGAGAAGTTGATCGCCTCGATCCGGGTCTTGTATTCCTCGGTGTCCGCGTTCTGGTGGCCGCGGCCCATCGCGTGGCTCGACTTGAGCTCCAGTTCCTGTTCGAGCGGTTCGACGAAGCGCTGGAACATGTCGAGCACGAGTGCGTTCGAGCGTTTGACGATGTCGTTCGACTCGCTGTCGACGAGCGTCGTGAACACGATCGCGCGGCGGCCGTCGTGCACGGCGGCCTCGTTGATCTTCTCGACGGTCGCATAGGCCTTGTCGAGCGAGTCGACGAACGGCACGCGCACGAGACGGAATTTCTGGTCGAACTGGGAGAGGATCGAGTGCGCGAAGGTTTCGGCAGTGATCCCGGTACCGTCGGAGACGATGAATACGGTAGGCAGCATGAATCTGGGCGTCGAGCGTGAAGGGCGGTTGCGCGGGCGGCTGGAGGGTCGCCTCCAGACGCAGTGACAAGGTCGCGCCACATCCGGCAGCCGGCACGGTAGAATAGCGGCAACCTGTTGGATAAGCAATTGCGGGGGCAGGGCGCGAACGGCGCCCCAGGCTTTGCCGCTCGGTTCCATAATTCCCGGCAAGTTTGGCGATTTGTCTGCAAATATCGCCCTTCTGCCGGGATTTTTGCAAATCGGGTCGGAAGATTTTCGCCGCTGCGAGTGTTTCTCCAACAGGTTGCGCAAGACGCGCCGCGCCTTTTTGCAAGCGCCCGCGTCCGAGCCCACTTGCGCAATCGAGCATTTTTTTCACACTTAGGGGCTTGTATGACTAACGCAGCAAACGTCGCAAAGGACCAGGCGTATGTAATTCCGTTCGAGCAGTTGCGGATGACCGATGTGGAAATCGTCGGCGGCAAGAATGCGTCGCTTGGCGAAATGATCAGCCAGCTTTCCGAAGCAGGCGTTCGCGTACCCACCGGTTTCGCCACGACCGCGCTCGCGTTCCGCGATTTCCTCAAGCACAACGACCTTACCGACCGCATCGCCAAGCGTCTCGAGTCGCTCGACATCGACGACGTGAAGGCGCTCGCCGAAGCCGGTGCGGAAATCCGCAAGTGGATCGTCGATGCGCCGATGCAGGCACGTCTCGAGCAGGAAATCCGCGAGCAGTTCGACATCCTGAAGAACGGCTCGCCGGGCGAGCTGTCGTTCGCCGTGCGTTCGTCCGCTACCGCGGAAGACCTGCCCGACGCATCGTTCGCCGGTCAGCAGGAGTCGTACCTGAACGTCGTCGGCATCGAAGACGTGCTCGACCGCATGAAGCACGTGTTCGCGTCGCTGTACAACGACCGCGCGATCTCGTACCGCGTGCACAAGGGCTTCACGCACGCGGAAGTCGCGCTGTCGGCCGGTGTGCAGCGCATGGTCCGCTCGGACGTCGGCGCGGCCGGCGTGATGTTCACGATCGATACCGAATCGGGCTTCAAGGACGCCGTGTTCATCACGTCGAGCTACGGCCTGGGCGAAACCGTCGTGCAGGGCGCGGTGAACCCGGACGAGTTCTACGTGTTCAAGACGACGCTCGCACAGGACAAGTACCCGATCATCCGCCGCTCGATCGGCTCGAAGCTGATCAAGATGGAATTCACGCAGCCGGGCGAGCCGGGCCGCGTGAAGACGGTCGACGTGCCGCACGAGCAGCGCAACCGCTACTCGATCACCGACGAAGACGTGATCGAGCTGGCGAAGTACGCGGTCATCATCGAGAAGCACTACCAGCGTCCGATGGACATCGAGTGGGGCAAGGACGGCCGCGACGGCAAGATCTTCATCCTGCAGGCACGCCCGGAAACCGTGAAGAGCCAGGCAACCGGCAAGGCCGAGCAGCGCTTCAAGCTGAAGGGCCAGTCGCAGGTGCTCGCGACGGGGCGTGCGATCGGCCAGAAGATCGGCGCGGGCCCCGTGCGCGTGATCCAGGATCCGTCGGAAATGGAACGCGTACAGCCGGGCGATGTGCTGGTGGCCGACATGACCGACCCGAACTGGGAGCCGGTGATGAAGCGTGCGGCGGCGATCGTCACGAACCGTGGCGGCCGGACCTGCCACGCGGCGATCATCGCGCGTGAGCTCGGCGTGCCGGCAGTCGTCGGCTGCGGCGATGCGACCGACGTCCTGAAGGACGGCGCGCTCGTCACCGTGTCGTGCGCGGAAGGCGACGAAGGCAAGATCTACGACGGCCTGCTCGAGACGGAAGTCACGGAAGTGCAGCGCGGCGAACTGCCGGAAATCCCGGTCAAGATCATGATGAACGTCGGCAACCCGCAGCTCGCGTTCGACTTCTCGCAACTGCCGAACGGCGGCGTGGGTCTCGCGCGTCTCGAGTTCATCATCAACAACAACATCGGCGTTCACCCGAAGGCGATCCTCGAGTACCCGAACATCGACCAGGACCTGAAGAAGGCCGTCGAGAGCGTCGCGCGCGGTCACGCATCGCCGCGTCAGTTCTACGTCGACAAGCTGACGGAAGGTGTCGCGACGATCGCGGCGGCGTTCTATCCGAAGCCCGTGATCGTGCGCCTGTCCGACTTCAAGTCGAACGAGTACAAGAAGCTGATCGGCGGTTCGCGTTACGAGCCGGACGAGGAAAACCCGATGCTGGGTTTCCGCGGCGCATCGCGCTACATCGCCGAAGACTTCGCGCAGGCGTTCGAGATGGAATGCCGTGCACTGAAGCGCGTGCGCGACGAGATGGGCCTGACCAACGTCGAGATCATGGTGCCGTTCGTGCGTACCGTGAAGCAGGCGGAGCGTGTCGTCGGCCTGCTCGAGAAGTTCGGCCTGAAGCGCGGCGAAAACGGCCTGCGCCTCGTGATGATGTGCGAAGTCCCGACCAACGCGATCCTCGCCGAAGAGTTCCTGGAACACTTCGACGGTTTCTCGATCGGCTCGAACGACCTCACGCAGCTCACGCTCGGCCTTGACCGCGATTCGGGCATGGAACTGCTGGCTGTCGACTTCGACGAACGTGACCCGGCCGTCAAGTTCCTGCTGAAGCGCGCGATCGATACCTGCCGCAAGATGGGCAAGTACGTCGGTATCTGCGGCCAGGGCCCGTCCGATCATCCGGACTTCGCGCAATGGCTGACCGACGAAGGCATCGTGTCGATCTCGCTGAACCCCGACACGATCATCGATACGTGGCAGGCGCTCGCCGCCAACCGGAAGTAACGGTCGGCGATGCCGCTTCGGCGAAAGCGCGGTGTCGCCGCGCTTTCGTTGAAGGCAAAATGCAAGGTTCGTGTTATAAACACCCCGGTACGCACCGGGGTGTTTTTATTTGTCGGTACGCAACGTGCCGATCCGGGCGTGCCGGTCGCCTCCGCTCGCGGCAGCGAATATAGTGAGTATCGGGGGCGTTTTTCTGGAGGCCAAAATGATGTCGGGGCATCTGTTCTGGTGGATCGCGGTGGGCGTGCTGGTCGTGGCCGAACTGCTGACGGGCACGTTCTACCTGCTGATGATCGCACTCGGCTTTCTCGCGGGCGGCTTGCTGCAACTGGCCGGTTTCGCGCCGCACGTGCAGTTCGGCGCGGCGGCCGCGGTCGCGATCGTCGCGATGATCGCGCTGCGCCGCTCGGGGCTCGGCCGCAAGCAGAAGCGCGACACGTCGACGAATCCCGACGTCAATCTCGATATCGGCTCGACCGTCACGGTCGACGCGTGGCGCGACGGCCGCGCGCGCGTGCAGTATCGCGGCGCCGACTGGGACGTCGAACTCGCGCACGGCGAGCGCGACGATGCGCACGTGTACCAGGTGAGCGCCGTGCGCGGCAATTGCCTCGTGGTCGTGGCGAAACCCGCGGGCTGATCGTCCGCCGATACAACAAGGAGGGAATATTTCATGGATTCGCTGATCATCTGGGTTGTCCTGCTCGTCATCGCGATCGTGATCGTGTCGAAGACGGTGAAGATCGTGCCGCAGCAGCATGCGTGGGTGCTCGAGCGCTTCGGGCGCTATCACGCGACGCTGTCGCCCGGCCTGAATATCGTGCTGCCGTTCGTCGATCGCATCGCGTACCGGCACGTGCTGAAGGAAATCCCGCTCGACGTGCCGAGCCAGGTCTGTATCACGCGCGACAACACGCAGCTGCAGGTCGACGGCGTGCTGTACTTCCAGGTGACCGATCCGATGAAGGCGTCTTACGGGTCGAGCAACTTCGTGCTCGCGATCACGCAGCTCGCGCAAACGACCTTGCGTTCGGTGGTCGGCAAGCTCGAGCTCGACAAGACGTTCGAGGAGCGCGACTTCATCAACCACAACATCGTGTCGGCGCTCGACCAGGCCGCGGCGAACTGGGGCGTGAAGGTGCTGCGTTACGAGATCAAGGACCTGACGCCGCCGAAGGAAATCCTGCATGCGATGCAGGCGCAGATCACCGCGGAGCGTGAAAAGCGCGCGCTGATCGCCGCATCCGAAGGCCGCAAGCAGGAGCAGATCAACCTCGCGTCGGGCGCGCGCGAAGCGGCGATCCAGAAATCCGAAGGCGAGCGCCAGGCTGCGATCAACCAGGCGCAGGGCGAGGCCGCTGCGATTCTGGCGGTGGCCGAGGCGAACGCGCAGGCGATCCAGAAGATCGCGAACGCGATCCAGTCGCAGGGCGGGATGGATGCGGTGAACCTGAAGGTCGCCGAACAGTATGTCGGGGCGTTCTCGAATCTCGCGAAGCAGGGCAACACGCTGATCGTGCCGTCGAACCTGTCGGATCTCGGCACCGCGATCTCGTCGGCGCTGACGATCGTCAAGAACGCGGGGGCGGCCTCGGGCGGGAAGGCCTGAGTCGGACGTACGCGGTGCGTGAAGGGCGCGCCGCGTGCGATCGGTGTGCGGCGAATCGTCGCGCAGCCGGGGCGCGGATGATGCCCGCGGCACCTTTCTTCAGTCGACGCAGGCGGTAGGGCGTGCCGAAAGCCGCCTCAGCCGCGCCGCCTCAGCCGCCGCCGCGCAGCCGGCATCGGCGATTCACGCAGTCCAAAGCAACACGGCCCGCTTCGAGCGGGCCGTGTCGTTTGCGTGGGTGCGTCGCGCGTCAGGTGCCGGCGCGCATGATGCGTGCCTTTTCGCGTTCCCAGTCGCGCTTCTTCTCGGTTTCGCGCTTGTCGTGCAGCTTCTTGCCCTTCGCGAGCGCGATGTCGCACTTCACGCGACCGCCCTTGTAGTGGAAGTTCAGCGGCACGAGCGTGTAGCCGCGCTGCTCGACCTTGCCGATCAGCTTCTTGATTTCCTCGCGGTGCAGCAGCAGCTTGCGCGTGCGAACCGGGTCGGGCTTGATGTGCGTCGAGGCTTCGGGCAGCGGGCTGATATGGGTACCGATCAGGAAGATCTCGGCGTTCTTCACGACGACGTAGCCTTCCTTGATCTGGCCGCGCCCGGCGCGCAGCGCCTTGACTTCCCAGCCCTCGAGCACGAGCCCCGCCTCGTAGCGTTCCTCGATGTGATAATCGAAGTGCGCTTTCCTGTTGTCGATGATGCTCATGAAAGGATCGGGCCAACTCGTTTAAAATCACGATTTTAGCAAAGCGGGGCGGGAATCGCCCGGCTTGCGTTCCCACCTTGAGCGATGCCGCGCGATTTATGGCAGATGTCCAGAAAACCGTATTGATCCGTCATTCGGCGGAACAGATGTTCGACCTCGTCACCGACGTGGCCGATTACCCCAATTTCCTGCCCTGGTGCGGCGGTGTCGAGGTTCGCCGTCAGGACGAGAGCGGGATGGAAGCGCGCATCGACATCAACTTCAAGGGCATCAAGCAGCACTTCGCGACGCGCAACACGCAGCAGCGCCCGACGCGGATCGACATGGAGTTCACGGACGGCCCGTTCAAGAAGTTCACGGGCTCGTGGCGCTTCACGGCGCTGCGTGCCGATGCGTGCAAGATCGAATTCGCGCTGCACTACGAGTTCTCGAACATCCTGCTCGAGAAGATCATCGGGCCGGTGTTCAGCCACATCGCGAACACGTTCGTCGATTCGTTCGTGAAGCGCGCCGACCAGCGCTACGGGAAGGGGTGACGCGATGCTGTCGATCGAAGTCTGCTACGCGCTGCCGGATCGCCAGACGCTGATTCCGCTGTCGCTGCCCGAAGGGGCGACCGTTCGTTCGGCGATCGATGCGAGCGGCGTGCTCGCACTGCATCCGGAAATCGATCTCGCGAACGCGAAGACGGGCGTGTACGGGAAGCTCGCGCCGCTCGACACGCTGCTCGCCGACCACGACCGCGTCGAGATCTACCGCCCGTTGATCGTCGATCCGAAGCTCGCGCGCCAGCGGCGCGTCGACAAGTCGCGCCGCGACGGCTCCATCGAGGGCCGCAAGTGGATGCACAAGGACGCGCGCTGACGCGGAGCGATCCGCGTCTTTCAACACGATTCGTCTGAGCAAACGCCGCGGCGTTCAGTGGGCTGCGGCATTCGCGTTTGCCGGTGCGTTTGCCGGTGCGCTTCCCGACGTCCCGCCGCTGGCGGGCGTGTCGCCATGCCGGCGCACCGATCCATAGACGCCGGCGAGCAGCAGCACCAGCGCGGCGATCTCGAGCGCATGCGGCATCCGCCGGTCGTACACGAACGCGTAAAACATCGCAAATACGGTTTCGAACACGATCAGCTGGCCTGACAGCGTGAGGGGCAGCCGCTTCGACGCCGCATTCCACAGCCCGTTGCCGAGCCACGACGCGCCGATCGCGAGCACGAGGTTCAGCAGCCAGAACAACTGCCAGCGCGACGCGGGCACCGCTTCCTGGAACGTGCCGGCCGGCAGCGCGAGGATCGCGATCCAGACGAGCCCGCCGATCAGGCCCGTCACGACACCCCACAGCACCGACCACTCGTTGCCGCCGAAACGATGATGGCGCTGCAGATAACGTGCGTTCGCGACCGCATACCAGGTCCAGCTCGCGAGCGCGCCCGCCGCGCAGGCGATGCCGGCGAGTTTCTGACCGAGCGTCGTCGCATGCGCGGCCTCGGACGTGAACAGGTCGACGTTGATACAGACGATGCCCGCGATCACCAGCGCCAGCGGGGCGGCGAGCCGTCGCAGCGGCACGGCGCCGTGGTCGCCGAGGCCGGCGAGCGTCACCGTGACGGGCAGCACGCCGACGATCAGGGAGCTGGGTGCGATGCCGATCAGGTGCACTGCACCGGACAGCAGCATGTAGTACGCGACGTTGCCGACGACGGCGAGCCTGACCAGCGCGACGAGATCCTCGCGGGTCAGCCGCGCGAGCAGCGAGCGGGCGGCCGGCAGCGCGGCCGCGAGCGACACGAGACCGTACATCGCATAGCGGCCGGCGCTCAGCAGCAGCGGCGAGAAGTCGGTCAGCAGCCGCGGAACGAGAAACACCATGCCCCACAGGGCACCTGCCAGGACACCATAAACCACACCGCGCTGCATCGACCGCTCCGAACACATGACTGACGAGCGCGCATCTTAGCGACGCCGTCGCGGCGTCGTCTTGTTCATTCCTGCACTCGGTGCAGGCCGGTGGGTGGGCCGCGCGCAGCAGCGATCGCGGCAGGCGGCGGATCAGTCGTCAGCCGGATCGGGCGTGGCCGCACCGTCGCCCGGCGCCCGCGCCCGCACGGGCCGCCGCACGGCGCGCAGCGTGCCGCTGTTGCCGCCGCCGCAGTAGAAGCGGTCGTGGCCGTCGGATTCGAGCCCCGACACACCGACGCCGGCCGGCATGTCGATCTGCTCGAGCACCCGGCCCGTGCGCGGATCGACGTGCCGCAAGTCGGCCTGGTCGGCTTCCCAGGTGCCGTGCCACAGCTCTCCGTCGACCCACGTCACGCCGGTGACGAAGCGGTTCGACTCGATCGTGCGCAGCACGGTGCCCGACTGCGGATCCACCTGATGAATCTTGCGATCGCGGTACTGGCCGACCCACAGCGCGCCTTCGGCCCATGCCAACCCCGAATCGCCGCCGCCGCCGGGAGCGGGAATCGTCGCGAGCACGCGGCCCGATTCGGGGTCGATCTTCTCGATGCGGTCCTCGACGATCTGGTACAGGTGGCGGCCGTCGAACGCCGTGCCCGCGTGTGCGGCGACGTCGATCGAGCGGACGGTCGTGCCGCGCTCCGGGTCGAGCGCATTCAGCTTGTCGCCGGACGCATACCACACGTACTTCCCGTCGAACGTGACGCCGTGTACGCCGTCGACCCCGGGAAACGGGCCGTATTCGCGAAGGATCTCTGCACTGGAGCGTTTCATGTTCGTCACCTCGTCGTTCGGTGAGGTCATCCTAATCTCCCGGCAGCGGGGCAGGGAGTAACAAGGTCGTCGCGAAACCGGGCAGCGGCGGCGTCATCCAGCGGCGCGCGCGGCCCCGGCCGAGCGCCTGGACCTTGTCGCCTTCGGCGAGCACGTCGAGCGCGCGCTGCACGGTGCGCTGGCTCGCGCCGAGGGCCAGCGCCAGCGCGGAACTCGACCATGCTTCGCCATCGGCGAGCAGCGCGAGCACGGCTGCGTGGCGATCGTCGACCGGGCGCGCGAGGACGACGGTCTCGCGTACGCCGAGCGGTTCGAGCGCAAAGCCGCGCGGCGTCGCGACGATGTTTGCGAGCGGCCGCAGCACCGCGCGCAACCGGCCGATCTCGACGCGCAGGCGCGCGCGATGCGATTCGTCCGCGTGTTTCGCGCGGAACGCGGCCGCGACGAGCGCGTTTCGCGACACGTCGGCCGGCCATGCCTCGCCGAGCGCGCGGGCGAGCACGAACAGCACGGGCCGCCGCGCGAGCGACACGGTCGTGCGCGCGTCGCGCACCGTGTGGCGGCACGCATCGACGACGAGGGCGTTTGACGCGAACAGCGTCTCGACTTCGTCGAGCGGCACGAGCCGCGACGTGCCGCGCGCGATGAGGCGCGCGGCCGGTGCGTCGAGCACGCGTGCCGCGGTGTCGATCTCGGCCGTCAGCGCGGCGATGCCGGCGTCGCGGGCCGCCGCGCGCGCCCGCACGAGCGCCGCGCGGGCCGCCTGCGTGCGGATGCGGCGCATCGCGATGCCGGCCGCGATCAGCTCATGGGCGGCGCGCGATGCAGCCGGCAGCGGTGCGGGATCGAGATTCGCGAGCATCCGCTCGGCGTCGTCGAGCTGGCCGACCAGCAGCAGCCGTCGCACGCCGAGGTAGCGCGCGTGCGCGGCGTTCGCGCGGTCGCCGTGCGCGTCGAGCGTCGCACAGGCGGCATCGAGCGCGCGTGTCGGCCAGCGCAAGTCGCGCGATGCGAGCGCGATCTCCGCTTCCGCGACGACGCAGCGCGCACGCGCCACGGCCTCCCGGGTGCCGAACGCGCGTGCGGCGCCGCGCACGAGTGTGCGCGCGCGTTCGAAATCGCCGAGCTGCGCCATCGCGATCCCGCGCAGCGCGAGCGCCGGCGCATCGTCGCGCAGCGCGATGCGGTTCAGCGCGCCGAGCGCGTCACCGGCCGCGAGCGCGCGCGCGGCCGCCGTGATCAGCGAATCCATCCGAATCCATCCGAATCCCGACACACTTGTCACTCCCTCCGGCCCGATGCCCGCCACTAATCTAGCACCACGCACACGGCACCGGACGCCGTGCCCGGATACCCATCGGAAGGAGGAACCCGCAATGACGACCCATCTCACCGGAACGCGCGACGAATGGCTGGCCGCGCGGCGCGCGCTGCTCGACGCGGAAAAGGCGCTGACGCGGCAAGGCGACGAACTCGCGCGGCGGCGCCAGGCACTGCCCTGGGTGCGCATCGACAAGACCTACCGGTTCGACACCGAAGACGGGCCGGCCACGCTCGGCGACCTGTTTCGCGGCCGTTCGCAACTGCTCGTCTATCACTTCATGTTCGGCCCCGACTACAAGGCAGGCTGCCCGTCGTGTTCGGCGCTCGCCGACGGTTTCGACGGCTTCGCCGTGCACCTGGCGAACCACGACGTGACGCTCGCCGCCGTGTCGCGTGCGCCGCTCGCGAAACTCCTCGCTTACCGGCAGCGGATGGGGTGGCGCTTCCCGTGGGCGTCGTCGGTCGGCAGCGATTTCAACTTCGACTTCAATGTGTCGTTCACCGAAACGCAGCAGCGCGCGGGCGCCGTCGAATACAACTACGCGCTGGCCGGTCACGCGATGGACATGGATCCGCCGCCGGCACCCGTCGTGCAGTTCGCTGCGACGTGCGGCACCGATGCGCTCACGTATTCGCTCGACCGGCCGGGGATGAGCGCGTTCGTGCGCGAGGACGACGCCGTTTATCACACGTACTCCACCTATGCGCGCGGGCTCGACGGGCTGTGGGGGATGTACCAGTGGCTCGATCGCGCGCCGCGCGGACGCAACGAGGCCGGCCCGTGGTGGCGCCGTCATGACGAGTACGCACGCGGCTGAGCGCGCCGGCGACGGGCGGGCGATGGCACGGCCGCCGGCCGGCGACGCGGGCCACGATCCGCGAGCGTTCGGCGCGGCGCTCGTGGCCGTGTTCGCCGTTGCCGCGCTCGCGACCGTGGCGCAGCATGCGTCGATGGCCGCGATGGGCAGCGAACCGATGGCCGGCGGCTGGATGGCTTCGGCCGCATGGCTGCGGCCGTGCGGCCGAAGCGCCGGGCGCGCATTCGCGGCGTTCGCCGCAATGTGGGGCGCGATGACGGTGACGATGATGCTGCCGGTGCTGGCGCCGATGCTCTGGCGATACCGGCAGCGCATCGGCCCGATGGCGACGGCGCGTTCCGCCTGGCTCGTCGTCGTGGCGGGCGCCGGGTACTTCGCGGTGTGGATGGCGCTCGGGGCGCTCGTGTTTCCGGCTGGCGCCGCGCTGACGGCCGCCGCCGCACGGCTGCCGGCATTTGCCCGTGCGCTGCCGTTTGCGGCCGGCGCGGTCGTGTCGGTTGCGGGCATGCTGCAATTTTCCGCGTGGAAGGTCCGGCGGCTGGCGTGCTGCCGGCATGCGGCAGGCGACGCACACCGGTCGTCGGCGGGTGCCGGTGCGGCATGGTGGCACGGCGTGCGGGGCGCCATGCACTGCGGCGCCTGTTGCGGGAACCTGATGGCGATCGCGCTGGCGGCCGGCATGACGGACCTGCGCGTGATGGCTGCCGTGACGGTCGCGATCACCGCCGAGCGTCTCGCGCCGTCCGGCGGCCATGTTGAGCGGATCGCCGGTTGCGTGGCCGTCGGCGGCGGCATTGCGATGATCGCGCGCGCGGCCGGGCTGCTATAACTCAAGGCAGGCAGGCCGATTCGACATATTGCCGGGCCTTGCTTCGCCGCAGCCGCTTCGGCTGCGTGACCCGTTTGCGACAGGCAGAGGGGCCGTGTTGCCGCCCGTTGCGCGAATGGCTCGATGCGGCGGTGAAACGAAAGGCGATCGAAAACGAACCGAACGGCGAACCGAACGATTCGGCCCCCGAACGGCCGAAACCGGCTAAGCCGTTGTTCGTGTTGTGAAAATTCACGGCGCTTCGCGTATAATTCGCTTTTGCGCCCATAGGATTTGCCATGCGTCTGATCCAAAAAGCACTCACTTTCGATGACGTGCTCCTCGTTCCCGCCTTCTCCGACGTTCTCCCGCGCGACACCAGCCTCAAGACCAAGCTGACCCGCAACATCTCCCTGAACATGCCGCTCGTGTCCGCCGCGATGGACACGGTCACCGAAGGTCGCCTTGCGATCGCGATGGCCCAGCAGGGTGGCGTCGGTATCGTCCACAAGAACCTCACGCCGGCCGAGCAGGCTCGCGAGGTCGCGAAGGTCAAGCGTTTCGAATCGGGCGTCGTCCGCGACCCGATCACGGTGCCGCCGCAAATGAAGGTGCGCGACGTGATCGCGCTGTCGCGCCAGCATGGCATCTCGGGCTTCCCGGTCGTCGAAGGCCCGCAGCTCGTCGGCATCGTCACGAACCGCGACCTGCGTTTCGAAACGCGCCTCGATGAGCCGGTCAAGTCGATCATGACGCCGCGCGAGCGCCTCGTCACGGTCAAGGAAGGCACGCCGCTCGCCGAAGCGAAGGCGCTGATGCACAGCCACCGCCTCGAGCGCGTGCTGGTCGTCAACGACGCGTTCGAACTGCGCGGCCTGATGACCGTCAAGGACATCACGAAGCAGACCGAGCACCCGGATGCGTGCAAGGATGAACACGGAAAGCTGCGCGCAGGCGCGGCGGTCGGCGTCGGCCCGGACAACGAAGAGCGCGTCGAGCTGCTGGTGCAGGCCGGCGTCGACGTGATCGTGGTCGATACCGCGCACGGCCACAGCAAGGGCGTGCTCGAGCGCGTTCGCTGGGTCAAGCAGAACTTCCCGCACGTCGAAGTGATCGGCGGCAACATCGCGACGGCCGCCGCCGCGAAGGCGCTCGTCGAATACGGCGCGGACGCAGTCAAGGTCGGTATCGGCCCGGGTTCGATCTGCACGACGCGGATCGTCGCCGGTGTCGGCGTGCCGCAGATCAGCGCGATCGCGAACGTCGCGGAAGCGCTGAAGGGCACGGGCGTGCCGTGCATCGCCGACGGCGGCGTGCGCTTCTCGGGCGACGTGTCGAAGGCCCTCGCGGCCGGCGCGAACGCGGTGATGATGGGCAGCATGTTCGCGGGCACCGAAGAGGCGCCGGGCGACGTGTTCCTGTACCAGGGCCGCCAGTACAAGTCGTATCGCGGCATGGGTTCGGTCGGTGCGATGAAGGACGGCGCGGCGGACCGCTACTTCCAGGACAACTCGGCGAACATCGACAAGCTCGTGCCGGAAGGCATCGAAGGCCGTGTCGCGTACAAGGGTTCGGTCAACGCGATCCTGTTCCAGCTGGTCGGCGGTGTGCGCGCCAGCATGGGCTACTGCGGCTGCCGCACGATCGACGAGCTGCACGACAAGGCTGAATTCGTCCAGATCACCGCGGCAGGCATGCGCGAGTCGCACGTGCACGACGTGCAGATCACGAAGGAAGCGCCGAACTACCACGTGGACTGATCGCCGATGAAACCGCTGCTGCGAGCCGTGCTGATCATCGATGCCGTGCTGCTGCTGGCGTTCGGCGTGCTGTTCGTGCTGACGCCCTGGCAGTCGCTCTTCAACGCGCTGCAGCTAGCGAACGTCCAGCCGGCGATGCTCGGCCAGGCGTTCGGCATTGCGTTGCTCGGGCTCGCGTGGCTCGCGTTTCATGCAGCGTTCAACGGGGATCTCACCGCGCCTGTCGCGCGCGCGGTCGGCCATGTGTACTGGCTGACCGGCGCGCTGACGATCGTCTGGTCGATCGGCACCGGCAGCGGTCCCGCGCTCGCCGCCGCCGGCAGGGTGCTGTCGGCCGTGGCCGGTGTCGCACTGATCGTGCTTGGCCTCGGCGGTGTGCGGCTCGCATCGGCCGTGCGCCGGCGCGAAAAAGCGCAGGCGCTCGAGGCGCGCGCGCCGGCACAGCGTCCGGCCGAGCCGGCGATGGCACAAGCGTCGTCGGCCGCGCCGCAGCGTGTCGAACCCGTCGTTAGCCGTCCCGCGGCGCCGTCGCCGGCCGCCGCACCGTCATCGGCCGCATCCGGCCAATCGTCGTCAGGCACCGTCGCACTCGACGAGCGCCCGCCGATGCAGGATTGACCGGCCATGCGTCGCGCGTGCAGCCTTCCGCCCGACGCCGCTGTCCATGCTTTTGACGCAGCGCATGATGCAAATGATGCGCTGCTTTTCTTATTCTCTTCATCCCGTCCGCAGCCATGCACGACAAAATCCTGATTCTCGACTTCGGTTCGCAAGTCACCCAACTGATCGCGCGCCGCGTGCGTGAAGCGCACGTCTACTGCGAAATCCATCCGAACGACGTGTCCGACGACTTCGTCCGCGAATTCGCGCCGAAGGCGGTGATCCTGTCGGGCAGCCACGCGAGCACGTACGAAGACCACCAGCTGCGCGCGCCGCAGGCCGTGTGGGATCTCGGCGTGCCGGTGCTCGGCATCTGCTACGGCATGCAGACGATGGCCGTGCAGCTCGGCGGCAAGGTCGAGTGGAGCGACCACCGCGAATTCGGTTACGCGGAAATGCGCGCGCACGGCCATACGCGCCTGCTCGACGGCATCGAGGATTTCAAGACGGACGAAGGCCACGGGATGCTGAAGGTCTGGATGAGCCACGGCGACAAGGTGGCCGAGCTGCCGCCGGGCTTCGCGCTGATGGCGTCGACGCCGAGCTGCCCGATCGCCGGGATGGCCGACGAGGCGCGCGGGTACTACGCGGTGCAGTTCCACCCGGAAGTCACGCATACGGTGAAGGGTCGCCAGATCATCGAGCGCTTCGTGCTGCAGATCGCCGGCGCGAAGCCCGACTGGATCATGAAGAATCACATCGAGGAAGCCGTCGCGAAGATCCGCGAGCAGGTCGGTGACGAGGAAGTGATTCTCGGCCTGTCGGGCGGTGTCGATTCGAGCGTCGCAGCCGCGCTGATCCATCGCGCGATCGGCGACCAGTTGACCTGCGTGTTCGTCGACCACGGCTTGCTGCGCCTCAACGAAGGCAAGATGGTGCTCGACATGTTCGAAGGCCGCCTGCATGCGAAGGTCGTTCACGTCGACGCATCCGAACAGTTCCTCGGCCACCTGGCCGGCGTGACCGATCCGGAAGCGAAACGCAAGATCATCGGCCGCGAGTTCGTCGAGGTGTTCCAGGCCGAGGCGAAGAAGCTGTCGAAGGCGAAGTGGCTCGCGCAGGGCACGATCTACCCGGACGTGGTCGAATCGGGCGGCACGAAGACGAAGAAGGCGACGACGATCAAGAGCCACCACAACGTCGGCGGCCTGCCGGAAACGCTCGGCCTGAAGCTGCTCGAGCCGCTGCGCGACCTGTTCAAGGACGAAGTGCGCGAGCTGGGTGTCGCACTCGGCCTGCCGCCGGAGATGGTGTACCGCCATCCGTTCCCGGGCCCGGGCCTCGGCGTGCGGATTCTCGGCGAAGTGAAGCGCGAGTATGCAGACCTGCTGCGCCGCGCGGACGCGATCTTCATCGAGGAACTGCGCAACACGACCGCGACCGCGCAGGATGCGGCTGCCGGCCTGTGCGGCGAAGCCGATGTCGGCAAGACCTGGTACGACCTGACGAGCCAGGCGTTCGCGGTGTTTCTGCCGGTCAAGTCGGTGGGCGTGATGGGCGATGGCCGCACGTACGACTACGTGACGTCACTGCGCGCCGTGCAGACGACCGACTTCATGACCGCACACTGGGCGCACCTGCCGTACGCGCTGCTCGGCCGCGCGTCGAATCGGATCATCAACGAAGTGCGCGGGATCAACCGGGTCGTGTACGACATCTCGGGCAAGCCGCCGGCGACGATCGAGTGGGAGTGAAAATCCTGATAAATCAGGGACTTATTCGATTCTCGCACTCGCGTATTCGTTGATGTTGCGTTAGCTCGTAACTGGATCCCTGCTTCAGTTCGTCCGCTGTCCAGGCTCAGATTTGGACAGGATTTGGACAAGAAACGGCTTGGCAGTTGCCAAGCCGTTTCGCATTGTAGCCTTTTTCTCGGGTCACACTGCTCAACCCCACGTGTGGGCAAATAGCGGGGGAATTGGGTTTGCGGCCATTGAAAATCAAAAGGATGGCACGTAGTTTCGACTGCGGCGGGTCTTTGCCCGCCGGCCGTTCGGTGCAACAGGGAGATGAACTATGCCTTCGTCCAAGAAGACTACCGAGGCAACGACCGCAGAACTGGCATGGTTCAAGCTCGACAATTACGCTGGACTCAGTCAGCTCTCGGCGCTGGGCTGGGCTGGCTTGGTGGGGGATCGTCTCGCCATACGCCGGGCTATTGATGGTGGCATTCCCGAGTCGGTGGTCAGTGTCTTCAAATCGATCAAGGCTCAGCCTCTGAAGCCGCTCGGCTCAGGTGTCCGGTACACCGGGGCTAGCCATGCGGCCAACACGGCGACGGTCAAGTCCCTGAATCTGAATCGTCTCAGGCATCTCACCGACGAGGCAGCGCTGTCGCGTGGCCACAACGGCGCTGATGCGGTTGTGGACGAATTGCTGGCTCGCAATCCCGAATCGCCTTTCCAGCGATACGCTCACGTGATGGTCTCGATCGATGCACCGAAGGATCAGATCGTCGATGACTTCGAGCGCTGGCTGGACGGGTGGCTGGCGGCTTCGGCGTCTTTGTCCGGTACGGACTTTCAAAACGGCGACTACATGGACAAGGCACGAAACAGATGGATTCCGCTACGTGCCCTACCGTGGTATGACCTTGACCTGTTCGAGCGGATGACGGGAAAAGCCGTGCCGCCGGCGTTCCGGTGGAGCCGGCTCTTTCCTGGCGTGGATGCCGAAGCACTGGAGTCGAAGAAAAAAGGTGCTCGCAATGCGGCGGCCCAATTGTTCTCGGACGACACGCTTACCGTTTTGCAGAGCATGGCCTAGCACGGCGTAGTGTGGCCACTGTTTCTCCGATCTGGAAAATTTCCGCGACGAATTTCTTTCCTGTTCATCGATCTTCGCTCCGCTGCATAATCCGATTTATCAGTCGATGATCTTCGGTTGATGGTCCAGTGCTTGTTGAGGATGTCTATTTCATCTGGAAGAAATCACCGAAACAGGCGCGGCTCTTGCGCATTCTGGATCTCGCTCTTTAACAATCGAAGTTTTCTTTTCCTGCTTCTGCGCCGGTCGACGCGGGGGCAGCGATCCCTTTTCAACCAGAAACTTGCATTACGGCAACTGGACGATGCGAGTAGGCCACTGATGGCTTGACAACACACGAGATGTCGTCAGGCGTACGCATAGGCCGACGGGATGAAGTGACTCTGTGACAGTGGTGGTTATTGCATTGTCCGAGTCGACAGTCTGGCTCTGTACCCAGGTGCAATTGAGCGCGGGAGGGTGTTCCATCCAGACGGATTCTTCGTTTATGTTTTGTATGACTAAGGAAAAAGAGAAGCAAATCGCGGCCGTTGGGGCTAATGCTCGGCAATTGCGTTCCACTCCGCGTCCATTAGGCAAACTGGATTTCGAGCAGCTTGCCGAACTTGCTTTAGGACACTTCGACACGGTCGTTGAGGAGATCCTTGAACTTGAAGGTAAGCACGAAGGCAAGGAGTTCGTGGCTTTCAATCCCCGGCGACGGGACACCGAGCTTGGTTCGTTCAAGATCAACGCCGAGACGGGGGTGTTCTGTGATTTCGCATGCCAGGACGAGTGCCGGGGCGGAGACCTGATTGCGCTCGCAGCGTATATCTGGGGGGGCAGTCAAAGCGAGGCTGCCCTGAGCTTGCAGAAAGAGTTAGAGGTGCGAGGAATTAGACTTCCCTCGAATGCCACCACTCGTGCGATGCAACCCCGCAGCATGGTCAAGACGGTCGCACCGATGCTACTCATGGCTCCGATCCCTGATGGTAGTCCGGAACTCGATGTGCGTCGTTTCTTGGCGAACGGATGTACTCTGGAAAACCGTTACGACTACGTGAATGCGAGTGGTGAACTCTGCTTCGTCCAGTTGCGTTTGCGTCGGGAGGGCGGTCAGAAGACCTTCGTAACGCTGCATGTTAAGCAGCGTGAGGATGGTGCGCTGGACTGGACCGGTGGAATGCCGGATGGTCTACGCCCGTTGTTTGGTTTGCTCGATTTGATCGAAGCTATGCCGGAACAACCGGTATTCGTTGTCGAAGGCGAAAAGGCCGCACGAGCACTGCGGCAATCGTATCCGACGATGATCGTTGTGACGTCGGCAGGCGGCGCTCAGGCACCAGCCAAGACCGACTGGTCCCCGGTGGCTGAGCGAAGGGTTCTCATCTGGCCGGATAACGATGAGGCCGGAATGAAGTACCGGGACCGCGTTGCTGCGCTGATCGGCGCCGTAGAGCCTACTACGCGGATCAGGAGTATCGATCCAGAGAAGCTCATGCGTGGCATTTGTGAGGTACAAGGCTGGGACTATGGCGAAAAGGCCGAGTCGATGCAGGGATGGGATGCCGCTGATGTAATGGCGTTGGGGCTTGACGATGACGTCGTAGGTAAACTGCTAGAGAACTCGATTGTTGATGTACCTGTTCGAATTGAGCAATGTGAATCGGTGACGCAGGCCGCTTCCGCCGACTGCGTCGCCGCGCATGTAACGTGGCAATCGGGAAAGCATTACGAAGTAACGCCGGGTGGTGTGACTGTCTGGAAACAGCAGGGAGACCAGAAGGTTCCCGTTCGTGTGTCGTCGTGCGTTGAGATCCTGCGTCAGCTCCGGGATAGTGAAAGCTCGGGGTGGAGTCTCGAACTGCGCTTGTATAAGCCCGATGGCAAGCAGCAAACCATTGTCGTGCGACGAGCGATGCTGAGCGATAACAAGGCTTTTCGGGAGACGATCAACGATCTGGGCGTGATCGTGTACAACTGGCAAGAGTTTCACGATTACCTTGCTCATGCCATTACCCGGAACACGCATGACCTGGTGCGTAGCGTGGGCTGGAATGGCCCTCTGTACGTTCAGGCGAATCGTGTCTATGGGCTGGGAGCGGAAGCAGTGGCGCTTGATCCAGACGCTCCGGTGTGCGCTGCGTTTGAGCAGTGCGGTACGCTCGAAGAATGGAATGCGCAGATCGGTCGATACTGCGAAAGAAATTCCCGTCTCATGCTCGCCGTTTGCCTGTCGCTTGCCGGACCATTTCTGCATTTGCTTGGTATCGAGCCGGGCGGTGTCCATCTGGTCGGACAAAGCAGTGTAGGGAAAACCACGGCGATGCGTGTGGCTGCATCCGTCTGGGGAAGCGTAGCGGGATTTGTTCGGTCGTGGCGTTCGACGTCGAATGGTCTCGAAGCTGTTGCGGCAAGCATGAACGATTGCGTGCTGTTGTTGGACGAGATGAACCAAGCGACGCCCTTGGAAGCCGGCGAGGTGGTTTATATGCTCGGCAACGGGCAGGGCAAAGTCCGTATGACCCGTGCCGGGGCAGGCAGCCGACTCTATCAATGGCGGCTTCTCTTCATGTCGACGGGAGAGATTCCGTTGCAGCAACACATCGAGTCGGTGGGCAAGAAAGTGCGTGCAGGCATGGACGTTCGCCTGCTGAATATTCCGGCTGACGCGGGGCGTGGTCTTGGATTGTTCGAGTCGCTGGACGTATTCGAGAGCAGCAGAGCCTTGGCGGATCACCTCAACGCTACGACTAGCGAGGTTTACGGAGTAGCGGGAGATCAATGGTTGATGTTTCTTACTGACAAGGTTTCGAACGGACAGTACCAGTCGTTTTGCCGTCAATTGAAGGAACGGCTCCGTGAAATTGAGAGGCAGTTTCCGGCCAATGGCAGCGGCCAGGTGATGCGGGCGGCCCGACGTTTCGCATTACTGGCACTTGCTGGTGAACTGGCCGTCGAGGCGGGCATCGGTGGCTGGGTTAGCGGTTCACCTACTGCCATGATGAAGCGTTGCTTCGATGAGTGGGTTCGAGAACGTGGGGGTACGGAGGCCGCTGAGGAAGCGCAGGCATTGCGGCAGGTCCAGCATTTTTTTGAGCAACACGGGCAATCCGCTTTCCAACGGCTCGTTCGAGTTCCAGGCGTTGGCGACGACTTGGAACGGGAACGGACGGTCAATAACCGGGCTGGCTATGTAGATGCCGCAGAGGAGATTTTCTACGTACTACCGGAAGTATTCCGAAATCGGGTTTGCGATGGGCTGGACTACAAGTTCGTGGCGGAAGTGCTGAGCAGACGCGGAATGCTACTCGCCGATACCAGCAAAACGGTCCGGGTACCTAGCGTCGGGTCGATTCGAGCATGGAAGATCAGCGCTCGGATCGTTGGATACTCCCCGGAGTTGACGGAGAGCGATGAAGGGCCGCAGGTAACGTAACCGTGAGGTGTGACAGCTGTGACATGGCTGTCACGCTGCTTTTCCTGCGGAAACCCTTGTCAATAAACGGTTGTGACAATGTGACAGATGTTACGTGTCAAAAAGTCAATGCAGGTCTCAGGATGGTGGAGCCATAAAGTCAGGCAGATTTCCATCGTCCTGAAGCTCTTTAAGATTGCATTGTTTCATACGTCACATTCGTCACAATGTCACATCGCTTGTCTGGCAGTGGTTTTTGAGTTTCGGGCGGTGTCGCGGTGTCGTCACGGCTGTCACGGGTGCTGGAGAAGAATTTTTTCTATATTTCTGGCTAGGGTTGACAGTCGGATTTACTTCAAATTGCAGAACGGAATGCCTAACGGATACTGCAAGAAACTAGATTATATTTTGGGAGGAGCGCATGTTTCGAGTCGACATCGAAAACAAGCAACTGATCGAGCTGAAACCTACCGGCTTTGGTGATCTTCGGCTTCGGGAGCGGTTCGACATTCAGGAGTGGATCGAGAAGGCCCCGGGGATCATTGGCGAGGGTCTGCTGATGATCGGCAAGGAAGTTATCCTTCCATCAGGAAAGCGGTTAGACCTTCTCTGTATAGACAGGGCCGCAGCGCTCGTCATCATTGAGCTAAAACGTGACGATTCCGGATCCTCCGTCGAGTGGCAAGCAATCAAATACGCTTCGTATTGCTCTGCTTTTTCGCCGGACGACATCTTCAAACAGTATGCGCAGTATCTCGGGTGTACGGAACAGGAGGCTGCTCTGGCGATTGAAGAATTCATCGCTTGCGATATAGAAGCGCTCAATAGCAGTCAGCGCATCATCCTGGTATCCAAAGAATTCAATCCAGAGGTCATTTCGGCCGTGTTGTGGTTGCGTGAATTCGGCCTTGAGATTCAGTGCACCAGGCTGGCCCCGTACTTGGACAGCGACAACCAGCTTTTCATCAAGCCCGAGACGTTGGTTCCGTTGCCTGAGGCAAAGGACTATATCGAAAGGAAGGAAACCAAGCAGCGCAATCTCTCCGATGCAATCAGGGAATGGACCGGGTACTGGTTCGTCAATGTCGGTGAAGGTCCGCATCGAACTTGGGAGGACAACCGGAAATTCAATTTCATCGGTGCAGGCCAAGGGACACGCTACTCATCGGCCCTGAGACGTCTCTCTGTCGGCGACAAGCTTTACGCCTACATGAAAGGTCTGGGGTACGTTGGCTTGGGAGAAGTTGTGAGCGCTGCGGTGATGATCCGGGACTACACATTGCCCGAAACACAGACTACTCTTCTCTCCGCCGGTTTGAAGGCCGAGCATCCTGACGAAAACTCCGACAATGAGGAGCTATCGGAATACGTCGTTGGCGTTAGGTGGCTCAAGTCTGTCGGCAAGGATCAAGCGAAGACCTTTCCCAAAATCTTCGCCAATCAAAACGTTGTCTGCAAACTTCGTGATGAAGCGACACTTAAGTTCCTTCAACAGGCGTTTGGGGTGTGACGAACGGGCCCGATCCGGCGTTCGGGGTGGCAGGGATAGTTGCCCCTGAGTGGTCGTCGTTGACCGCTGCCGCCCATTGCTTCGGTATGAGGTCCCACATCGCCCGGTTGATACTCCGGACCTTGGGCGATGGATGAGCTGACGTGAAAACGTGGAGACCCAGTGACAGCATGAACGCTTCGGCTTTGCGGGCTTTTCTCGGACTAGGACTGCCGTCTTCAAACGATCGAGCCTAGAATCCAAAATTTTCCAGCTTTAGGGCAAGACTTCGTAGCGCCAATTGTAGTTACTGTAAAGGTATTCGCCGCCGTCATCCCTGTCGGTTAGCTTGGCCCACAATCTGAACTTGGTGCCGACAGGGTAATCTCTGGACAGCTTCTTTGAGCATTCGACATGAAGGGAAATCGGATACTTACCGCCAGCAACCGGACGAATGTGAACCTTGTCACGAAGCCCAGATCGTTGCTCCGGCACAAAGCTTTCCACAACTACATACTCGTATGAATTGTCTTGGGCCATTTGCAAATCTCCTTCCTGTCCGAGTTCGGATTCGTACGCTTCTTAGATACTCATCGACGCGGTAATGCGATCGCTCAGAGCTGTCGCAGTTCCTTCATCGCAACAACAACAGTTCCGGCACAGCATCCGCTCCGCACCAGACGATTGCGTTCTGCTTGTATCGAACGCCAATCCGTTTCGCAGCCTCAAGCGAAATCCCGAGCACGAGAAGGCTTGGCTCAGCCCAATCGCTGGACGGATGGCGGCCGACGCCACTGACGAAGCGCACACCGCGTGACGTCAGTTCGTCGGTCAGCTTCTTCTGCAGAGCCGCGTTAGTTTCGTCGTCGCACTTTCGGCTGTATGGATTCCATGTGGTCAGAAAAGCGCTCGATTCGACGCCTGATGCTTCGTGTAGCGCAGCGAGCGTCTTGCTCCGCTGACCGACACGCAGCGTCATGGACCATTCACCTTCCACGCAGTATAAGGTTTCACGATAGGCTTGGATCGTGGCTGGGTTGATGTTCGAATGTGTGGTCACAAGCGCTCCCCGATTGCTTTCTGGTCTGTTCAATGAGGCCAGTCTTCGTGTACCAGTGGTGCTTGATTCAATTCTTCACGGTAGGTGCGCCAATGGGGCAGATGATGGTCCATTAACGCCATGAAACGGTCGTTGTGGTGTCGCTCCATCAAATGAACCAATTCATGGACGAGGATGTATTCAAGGCACTGGACTGGCTTTTTCGCCAGCTCAAGATTCAGCCAAATGCGGCCGGCATCGATACTACAACTGCCCCACTTGGTTTTCATCTTCTTGACGCCCCAATCGGCGACCTCGATGTCAAGCAGCGATTGCCACTTCTCAAGCATAGGGGGGATCATCGCCTTTAGTTGTTCTCGATACCAGCGCTCGATGACCTTCAGGCGCTGCTCAGCGCTCATTCCTGGCCGGACCTTGAGCTCCATCGTGGTTTTGTTGCGCAGCACGACTGTTGCGGGTCCGTCGTGAAACACGACTCTGATTCGGTAGCGTCGCCCCTGGAAGTAATGGCTCTCGCCACTGACCATTTCTCGCTTCGATTGACGAGGTTGGGCCTCGAATTTCTCTCGCTGCCTGCGGATCCATCCCAGCTTGCCGATTACCGCCAAGCGAATGGCGTCGTCGCTGACCGTGAGTGGAGCAGCTACACGCACTCGTCCATTCGGCGGATAGACTCCGAGGTGGAGGTTCTTGATCGACTTCCGGACGATTTCGACCGACAGCCCGCTCACCGTGATGTAGTGGTGAACCTCAGTAACCATGCTGACTCTTCACGAGATCGAGAATTGCATCAATTCGGGCGTCGTCTTCGCCCAGGACTGATTTGATCGCATTGCGGATCTTCCGAGTCTTCATGATATTGCTGCGCCAGTCATCCTGACGAGCAATCAAGATCGCATGATCGACGCTCACCGCGAGATTTTCGTCCTTGTCGAGGTTGTCGTACAACGCCTTCTGTTCGACGGATTTCAGCGAAGCAGGGTAGGTCGAGCCCGACGATGGACTTTGTGCCTGCTTTGCCAGCTTGACGAGTTCGGCAAGGTACTCTTCGTAGGCGACGGCATCAGCCTTTCGCTTATCGATCAAAGCGTCAAGAAGCTCGGACATCTTCTCGTAGTACTTGGGATTGATCGGCTGCTCGTCAATGATGAGCTTACGGACGTTGTTTTCAATCGTCTCTGCTACCGCATCCTTGTTCTCACGAATCCCTTTGGGAAGCTTGTCTACCGCCCCGACGCCACGCTCAACGATAAGCTGGATCAAGGACGTATCATCGAATGCGGAAATCGTCTCGCTGTCGTCAGCTCGGATGTACGTGTCAATCAGATGGCGCATGGCCGGTTCGTACATCTTCAGGTCAATGTAGTCTCCGCTGGCGAGCTTGACCTCGTTGCGAACCTTTTCGAAGTGGCTGGTTTCTTCCTTCAGGCTCTCGATTTCTGCGGACGAATAGCCCGCTTCATCAAGATCGTTAGCAATGACAGCATAGGCTCGGATGAGCGTAGCCGTGAATTTGTACAAGGCCAAGCGTATCGGCTCGTTCTCCTTCAACTGCTCGGCGTTTCCTGAGTCCTTCGCACAAAAATATCGAAGATATGCTGCGGTGTCCTTTGGTGCCTCCACCGGTTCGCAGAGAGCCTTGATAGCCTCACGGGCTTCTTCGAGGTGCTCTCGGGCCTTGATCAGGCGATCCTCCAGCAATCCGGCTACGTCGTCCTTGTCGTAACCGTCGAGCGCTCCCGAGGTGTAGTCGTGAACAGCACTACCGATGCTCTTGAAGAGATCCTTGTAGTCGATGACATACCCGTATTCCTTGTCGTCGCCATCGAGCCGGTTCACTCGGCAGATCGCCTGGAACAGTCCATGATCACGCATCTGCTTGTC
Source organism: Burkholderia sp. COPS (assembly GCF_019425585.1). Lineage (NCBI taxonomy): Bacteria > Pseudomonadati > Pseudomonadota > Betaproteobacteria > Burkholderiales > Burkholderiaceae > Burkholderia > Burkholderia sp. COPS. Next base: position 206,002 of record NZ_WIXR01000015.1, read on the forward strand.
GATGTACAGGTACGTCGCAGAAGGGGCATCGAAGCCGGTCAGCAGCTTGTCAACGACGATCAAGAGCTTCATCTGTCCGGGCTCGTCGATGAACTTTTTCTTGACATCCTTTTCGAACGACTCAGCATCTTGGCCGTTGAGCATCTTCGTGTAGATCTCGTACTGGCTCAGTTTTTCCGTGAGCCCTTCCGCGCTTTCACCCTTGATATCCGCAGTAGCTGGCCGATAGCTAGTGACGATTGCACACTTGCCTGCGAGGTCGGTCTTGCTGAATAGCTCGTAGTATTTGCAGGCCTGATAGATGCTTCCGGATACGAGCATCGCGTTGCCGTGACCGCTCATCAACCGATCCTTGGTTGCCATGTCGAGCAGAATGTCGGCGACGATCTTCTCCAACCGAGACTGGCTGGAAAGGACTCGCTGCATGGTCCCCCATTTCTGTTTGAGCTGGGCCTTGGCGAGGTCGGTCAGTTCCTTGGTCTTCGATTCAAACCACTGGTCGATCTTCTTTGTCGAGGTGATGTGCTGATCGACGTCACGGGCCTCGTAGCGTAGATCAAGCACCACGCCGTCACGAACAGCCTCGTCGAACTTATAGGTGTGGATGTACGAGCCGAAAACTTCGAGGCTCGTTGCCTTGTCTGCCTTGAGCAGCGGCGTACCGGTAAAGCCGATGAACATCGCATTCGGCAGGATTGCTTTCATCGCCTTATGCAGCTCGCCGGATTGGGTCCGGTGGCACTCATCGACGAAAACGTAGATGTCGCCTTTGGCCCGGAAGTCGGGCGGAAGCGCTCGCTCAATTTCCTCGACGTAACCCGCAACATCGCCGAACTCTTCGCTGTCTTCTTTGCCGCCGAACTTGTGGATTAGCGAACAGAGCAGCCACGGCGTCTTGGCGTTGAGCTTGGTGATCAGATCGCCGCCGCTCTTCGTGCGATAGATTTCCTCGTTGACGCCCTTGAAGACTTTTTCGATCTGCTCGTCCAGCTCGGTCCGGTCTGTAATGATGAGGACACGGGCATCCTTGACGTTCTCCCGAATCCACTTCGTCAACCAGACCATCGTGAGGCTCTTACCAGAACCCTGTGTGTGCCAGATAATGCCGCCTTCCCGGCGTCTCACGTGGTTCTGTGCGGCCTTGACGCCGAAGTACTGATTCTGTCGACAGAGTTTCTTCGTGCCGGCGTCGTACACGATGAAATCGTGGATCAGTTCAAGCAAGCGAGCCTTGCTGCAGACCTGGGTGACGTGGCGATCCAGCAGATTCTCGATCGGACTATCTTCCTTCCACGTAAGGTAGTACTTCTCCTGCGTTTCGATGGTGCCGTAGCGAAGTCCCTCGGTATCGTTGGCCGCCATGACGAATTGCATGGTCGAAAAGAAGTGCTGAATGAACACTTTCTTCTGGTTGTCGAGGTTCTGCCGGATGCCTTGCGAGACTGAGACGGTGGAGCGCTTCAGTTCGAGCACTCCGAGAGCGATACCGTTCACATAGAGAACGATGTCAGGGCGCTTCGTGTTGGCTTTCGGATCAGCACCGTTAACTGTCACTTCCTCTGCGATACCAAAGTCGTTGCTGAGGGGGTGTTTCCAGTCAATCAGCCAGACAGTCTGCACTTGCTCGCCAATTTCCGGCTTGACGTGAATGCCGTAGCGAAGCATCTCGTACACAGCCTTGTTCCGGTCGTAGATGCTCTTGCTTTGGTCGCCTGCGGCCTTATCGAGAAGGTGTATGGCTCGGGTGATGAGGGCATCGTCGTAGCCCTGTCGCTTGAGGAAACTGCTCAACAGTTCGTGGTCGACGTTCCGGTTCCCGGCACGGTCGATCCAATTGCCCAGGTACTCGTACCCCAGCGAGTCTCGAAACAGCTTGACGACACGCTCCTGCGTCTTCTTCTCTTTTTGGCCGACAGTGCTCATACGAGACGGATTCTCCCAGTCAACAGTTCTTGCATCATCCCTTGCTTGAGGGCACGGGTCTTGTCCCGCTTGTGTTCGAGTGCGGCAATTTCATTGTCCATGTCGGAGAGGATCGAGGCGATAGCGATTTGCTCCGACAATGCAGGATATGGAATTTGCACGGAAGCCAAAGCAGCGGAATTCAGCGTGTATCCCTTTACCGCCTGCTTCCCGTATTGTGAGAAGTCAACTCGCCCCAGCGTGTGATAAAGGTATTCCGGATTTGCCTTAAGGTTACCAAATCGACAAATCGCCTCATTTGAATACATTTCACGCCCAGTAAACGCAACTCGACCGATGCTCAACTTGAAGCTCATGACGAGTGTACCTTTTGGAATTGCGCTCATTTGCTGAGCGGCAAGCTCGGTTATTTCCTCTTTTGTTTCGAAGACATATTTTTCCTTCAGGTCGGCGATCGAGAGCCAAGGGTAACCTCTTCCCCAGTATGCTTGCACTCGTCGACTTGGGGTTCCGCCCATACTTATTTGAGATATCTCACCGAGCCGCCTTACCTCCCAATCCCCGCTAAACCCCGGAAGACGTTGCTTGCCCGTGAGCAATTGCTGCATCGTGGCTTGCTTGATGTCACGCTTTTTGGCGATGAGGTGATCCAGCGACGCGAGCAGGGCGTCAACGTCGGAGAGTGCGGTGGCGATCGTTCTCTGTTCTGTGACGGGAGGGCATAGTAATGGAAGCCGGCGAAGTATGCCGAGGTTTATATGTGGAACGCCCGTTTGAATGGCGTTTTCCCGAATCATTTCCTGGAAAGGCTGACTCGTGAATAGGTGATGAACGAACGATGGATCGGCAAGCTCTGGGTTCAGAGTTGCTTTCATCTGACTCTGAGAGATCAGGTACCGCGTATACGGTTTATCGGGAACAAGAGAAACTTGTCCAAGCGTACCACGCTGCGTAAATACAATGTCCTTTGGAGCAGCAAGGTTCGCCTCTAGCGATTTAGCTTTGGCGTGCGATACGAATACAAAGGTGCCCTCCACCCAGCGGGGTCCCATGTTCTGTCCACGAATTACGGGTACGCCTGCTTGGACATAGTCTTTGGAAACGAGGTCTGATCCGAATGGCCCTCCTACGATTGCATTGCGTGTATTAGACGCTGCCGCCCCGACAGTTACCACATTCCAAGTCTCTGGAATCATCCCGACTTCGGTCTGCTTGAAACCAGGCTTCAGTTCCATGCGAACCCCATCTTCTTCAGATGTTCATCGACACGAGCAGCGAGCGCCTCAACCTCAGTCGTGAGCTTCGGCAGTGGCGTTGTATAACGGTCAGCCAGCTCTTTAATGCGACTGGTGAGCGCCTGCGACACTCGATCAAGCTCGGTTTGGACGTCCGCGGCGAGCGTAGCCAGCCACTTATCGTCTACGACCAACATCTTGACCTCCGATTCGGTCAGCTTGCTGTACTGCACTACGACCTTGGCATCGAGTGCCTTCTGTGCGTCCTTCACTTTCTTGTTCGCCGCAGCTTCCTGTTCGATCAGTTCGAGGTATTCGTTCAGAATCTTGCGTTCGTCGGTAGCATCAGGATCCTTCTTGATTTCCGATAGTCGTGCCTTGACGCTGGCCTTCGTGAGCTTTCCATTTTCAGTCTTTGCTTCGGCCAGCAGTCCTTCCTCGCCACCATGCTCTTCGTCGAGTTCCTCCATCCGGCGGGAGATAGCATCTCGCTCAGCCTCGAGCTGTTCGATGACCTTCGCCTCTTCATTGAAGTAGCGAGCGACGACAAGCGCAGTCGAAATCAGATCCGTGTTCGGCTTACCATCAGCGAGTGCTATCCATCCGTCATGGACCAACATGTACACATCGTCCTGCATCGTGTCCGCCCAGTAACTCATTAGGTGCTGATACACGTCGTAGGTATCGAGAAGCGGTACGGCCTTGAATGTGTCGAGCAGGCTTTCCGAGATGATCTCGATCAGTGCCTTGGGATGGTCACCCACCTTCATGCTGGTAAGAAGCGAGCGGTTGCCTGCCTTCCATTCATCGAAATGGGAATGCACCGTATCCGTGAATGCATCGAACTCTGCATGGCCGAAAATCGTTGCCTTGATCTCGTTCGCCGGAACTTTCAGTTCACTATAGCCAGGCCGTTCCGCCGCACAAAACAGAGCCGACCGAATTCCGGGCAGCACGTCCCAGTAGCGGACAAGGTCGTCAATATCATGATCGGGAATGCCGCCAAGTAGGTGAGCTGCGATATCCTGCAAGTCTTCGGGCTCGGTGCTGTCGATGTACCTCGGGATGTTCAGGTTGAAGTCGTTGTCAGCGATTTCCGAAACGGGCGCAAGGCGGGAAAATTTCGGGATCTCGGTCTGCTTGTTGAAGGCGTCAACGATCTTGTGAATGTCCTGGGCTCGCAGGCGGTTCTTGTTGCCGTCCTTCACGTAGCCTTTACTAGCATCGATCATGAAGATGCCCTTGCGAGCACCAGCATGTTCCTTGTCGAGCACAATGATGCATGCAGGGATGCCCGTGCCGTAGAACAGGTTGGCCGGCAGGCCGATGATGCCCTTGATGTAGCCTCGCTGGACGATCTGCCTCCGGATCGCACCTTCAGCTCCGCCCCGAAAGAGAACACCGTGAGGAAGAATGACCGCTCCCTTGCCAGTGCTTCTGAGCGAGGTCAGGATGTGCAGCAGAAAGGCATAATCACCGTTTTTCTCCGGCGGAATGCCCAGGTCGAATCGGTGATACAGGTCGTTTTCAGGATCGAATCCGTTACCCCAGGCTTTCGTCGAAAACGGGGGATTAGCGACGACGAAGTCGAAGGTCTTCAGAAGGCCGTTGGCCTGGACGAAGTGAGGGCTAGACAGTGAATTATCCTTCCAGATTTCCGCTGTCGGGCAATCGTGGAGGATCATGTTCATCTTGGCTAGTGCGGACGTGGCGTTGTCCATTTCCTGGCCGTAGATAGTCAGGTCAACTCCAGCGGAGCCCTTGGCTTCGTCGTGAGCCTTGATGAGCAGCGATCCCGAGCCGCATGTGGGATCGTAGATTGTCTGGTCCGAACTCGTGGCGCTCCCGATGCCGATCACCTTCGCCATGACACGGGAGACTTCGGCTGGGGTGTAGAACTGTCCCTTCGATTTCCCGGAGTCGGTTGCGAAGTGGCGCATCAGATACTCGTATGCGTCACCTAAGATGTCATCGCCTTCGGCCCGATTCGACCGGAAGTCGAGCTCGGGGGTGTCGAAGATTGAAACGAGGTTGGACAGACGGTCCACCATCTCCTTGCCTTTGCCGAGCTTCTCGGGATCGTTGAAGTCGGCGACATCGATCACGCCCTTCAGGTCGTTCGCTTCGGCAAGCTTGCTGATGATCTTGTTGAGCTTATCGCCAATCTCCTTGTCGCCCTTCAAGGCAACCATGTCGGCGAAGCTCCCCCCGGCTGGTACATCGAGTAGAGCGTCTGGTTGGCCAGAATATTTGTCGGAAACGTACTTGACAAACAGCAGTACGAGAACGTAGTCCTTGTACTGGGAGGCGTCCATGCCTCCACGAAGTTCGTCGCAGCCCTTCCAGAGGGAACTGTACAGCTCAGATTTCTTGATTGCCATAGATGGTATTTGGTCAACAGCGGCCCGGGATGCTTGGCAGAGGCTGATCTAGCGACGCTCCGTCCACGCCCAGAGATATTGCGGGATTTTACAGGTGTCGGCGGCACGACAGGAGGAGAAAGGGGGCGTTACTGGCGTGGCGCTTATGTGACGAGCGTGTTAGCTGGAAACCCGCTCCAGATAAGGCTTGTGACAAGGTGACAAATGTGACAAGAGAAAGAGCACGAATTTGCGGGAGGCATCGGATTTCCCGCTGCTGTTCTGCCTCCCCCTCAACGTGATACAGGTTGGTTTTCCAGTTGTCACATCTGTCACCTTGTCACAAGCGTTGCTGGGCATGGGTTTCATCCTGTCACCGACCGGATTATGCATGTCACGGCTGTCACGGCGATCGAGGGCTTGGCCTCTGGTCACGTCCGCCAACGAATTTCCAAAATTCGGCGGGCGGCGGAAGGGCTCAGTCGTTGCGGAAGAACGATCCGGCAAACTACGGCACGCTGAGTCGATTGAACCTAAAAAAGCTCTCGCCGAAGCAAGAGCACCAGGCATTTCACTGCCCGACAAAGCAGTTCAGCAACCTCTGTCCGAAGTAGAGCCAGGTGACGCCGATGACGATCCAGACGACCGGAGCGATGACGAGCCAGAAGATAGCGTGGGGGAGGATCATTGCTCATTCCCTTGTCTCGAAGCGACACGACGATCGAGCTTGGACTTCAGACTCGCATTGCCAGCGCCGCCACCAGCTTCAGCATCGGCTCCGCCGTTGTCTTCCAGGTAGAACTCTTCGACAACAGCAGGAACGTCTTCGCTCGACTCCTCGAACGCGCCGTTGCCGAACCCAAGCCGTGCTGCAACGTCGAGTGCGGCTTGGTCGAAGCCTCCAGCCTTCCGCTCACTGTCGACCTTGCGAGCATATGCAATGGCCTCTGTCAACGTGAAGCAGGATCCGACAACAAGATCGACGTAGTAGATGGCCGTGCGATAGCTTTGCGTGGTCGACTTCCCCCTTAGCCGAAGTTCCAACGGCATGGATGCAAGCAATCCGCCCGACACCGCACTGAAGTAATGAAGCCGCGCTGCCAAAGTCCGAATCGAGTTGTACGACGTGGTTCTGAAGATGAACGTGCCGAACTCGTCTTCTTCGCCGATTACGACGTTCAACCGACCGTACGGCTTACACTGCCCATTACTATAGGGGCAGGCGTCCGGCGACGGGCAAGGCAGCGCTTCCATACCATCGTTCGTGACGCGACGACATGTCTCGCCATTCCCCACGCACATCGGCCGCCCGGTGCCACGATCGAACAGTGAGTATTCTGACCGCAGATTCAGATCCGGATCGTTGAACAGCAACTGGATCGGAATCGAGCGTAGCTTGCCGTTATCGCTAGCGGCACGCAGCCCTTCATCGAAGCGATGGAGAATCCAGCCGTCCCTATTCTGGACCTGGGTGGTGATCGTGAACTGATCGTCCTTCTCGGGGAGACGCTTGCCATTCTTCTCGACAACACGACCAATCGAAATCCGCCCAATGACAGGCGGCGTGATTGCAAGACCTTTCAACATTGCTGCCTCCTTGGGCTAGACTGAAACGAGGAATCGACGGGAGCCGGGTTTGGTGACGGCATACTGCGATGCCAGTTCCGGGTGATCGGAAAGGAGCTTCTTCAGGTCGATGCCCGAGCCGTCCTTGCTTCGCTTGAAGGACACTTCGCCGGTTTCGAAGACGGCCCGAGAAGCGTCGCCCATCGCCTGCTGGATACGTTGCTTGAGTTGCGATTCGACTCGTTCTCGGGTTTCGATCTCAGTTCGAACGCTGACGAGATCAGCAAATGTTGCTGACATCAATCGATCCTCGGAGAAATCGACTGTGCACCCAGCGTCTCCGGGAAACAGGCAACGCAAAGCTCGATCAGCGGAATCGGAACCGTCAGCCGGTGGCGGCGTGTCGGTTTCGACGTACTGCCAGAACTGCGCTTCGAGTTCGATCAGCCTCTCGATGAGTTCGTCGTCCCGGTCAATGCGATGTACGTCTAGTTGCTGGCCGCAGACGAGAGCGGCAACATGTGCAGCCTGCTTACCCGTCACGGCGAGTTGATGCTGAACCTGAAGTTCCACGTATTCCGGCACGCCATCCCGCCAAAGCTTCGCTCCATTGATCCCGGCGGTCTTGCATTCGAGAATCTGGACATCAGGCACCCCGACGACTTCCCGATCGAGATTCGCCAGCATGAATGGAACAGTCGGATGACGAAGAACGGCGTTCACTTTGCGCACCCGGTTGCCTGTCTGCTGCGTATATGCAGCGGCGACGATGGGTTCGAGGAGTGTTCCCCAGTACACCGGTGTCGTTGTGTCCTTCGGATCGGGCTTTTCGAGGCCAGCGTCACGACCGGTTTTTTCCAACCACAGTTCGAGCTGGCTCTTGTACGGATTCAAACCGACCGAAGCGGCAGCGTCACTGCCACCGATCCCGGACTTCCTTACCGTCAGCCAGTCGTCTCGGGCCAGCGTCTTGGTTTCGACAAGGCGAAGTGCTGCACGCCTGCGGGTTGCCCCGACAGTGCCTGTTGCAATACTCATGTTTAGCTCCTTGAAATGAAAGAAGCCCGGTGGACCGAAGTTCAAGCCGGGCTGTGTTAGACGAAATAACTTATGGACTACTATTTGTTTTAGGTGACAAAGCGCATAGCCTCATCCCACGCCCGTTGCTTCAGCGTTGCGCCATTTCCGAACCAAGCTGTATCCCGGCGATGATCGTCGCTGCGAGCCCGGCGATGATGGTCGATGTACTCCGTCACGGAATTGACAAGGCCCCATGCCGTACCGGTGGCAGAAGCAAGGTCCGAGCCTTTCCCGCTTCCGGCGAACAACTCTGCCGTTGCTTTGATGGCCCGTTCGTTTGTCCCCGTATCGATAGAAGCGGGAAGCGAGGATGGGGTATAGGCGAAGACACGGCGGAAATACTCTTGAGCGGTGTCTTGCTTGATCTTCCGTTCCGACAAGGCACGCATCCGAACCATGAACGCGTCCCACGACGACACGGCAATGCCGAGTTGTCGTTTCACTGCAAGCGGATCAAACTGACTGCGATGCGGAACCTTGATCGCTCCATTACTGTCTCCCAGGGCGATTTGCAGGGTGTTGTTGCAGACGACGCGCACCGATGTGAACTGCGCCGTCGTCGCCATCGTCCCGTCACAGGCTGTAGCCAGTAGAAGGTAGCCGTTCACTTCGTCGTTACCCTTCAGGCTGACGGTCTGGCCGGTCCGGGCCAACGCCCAAAGCTTCTTGCCACCTTTCAATACCCCGGCGGTTTCAAGCTCGAAGCCGCCCACTTCGGTCAGGTCCCGGTAGAACTCAAGAATCTGCATCGGCTGAACGACCTTGTAGCGATCCGAGACAACTGACAGCGGCTCCTTCGTGTCGCTGCGGTAAAGCACCTTCTGTGCGGGGAAAGCGTGAATCGTGCCGAGACCGTCGCCGCCAGTAACGAAACGTACTTCGGACGATTCGATGACCCAGTCCATGCCCGCCTGCCGAGCCCACACTTCGAGGGGTTGATTCGGGGCAAGCTGATTGCCGAGGCCGTGCCAGGGTACCTCCCCGACGTAGGCCATTGATTTGACGAGATGCATATGAGCTCCATGAATAGACGAGCACAACCAGCCCGGGCGATACCGGGCATGTGCAGCGTTGAAAAGGGGAAAAGACCTGCCAGAACAGCAGGGGGAAGATCAGGTAGGATCAGTCAGCGAAGTCCGGATCGTAGCCGGAACCATCGTCCGAACGGCGCAGGTTGCCCATCAACCGGGCTTTGAGATAAGCAGTGACTGCGCTGACAGCTTCAATCAAAATGACAAGCAGAAAACTTGCGACGGCGTTCTTCATTGCGGCTCCTTGAGGCAAAATCGGAGACTGATAAGTCTCCACATTGCTCTTATACCAAGGACGTGATAAATAGTTGACGATTTGTGTTGTATGCTGTGATAGACATAGCTTGATTTCAAGGCTCCCTGGATAAAAATATATGAGCTCTCTATATCAAAGATTCATTGAGCATTATGTCGGAAAGGCAGGAAATCCGGCTATTCGGAAAATTTACGATGATTCATGGCTGGGAATTGATAGGACAAAAGAGGTCCCTGCGGTTAAAAGTTATTTGCTTGATGGCGGTGTTGGTGTTGATTATTTAAACAATAATTTGTCACCATTGCTTTCGAGTGGAGGCTTTCAGGTCAAGTTTGCGAGTCTGTTTTGCCACAAAAAACCTGGGGTTAAGCGAACCTCTGCGTGCAAGGCAAATCATCCCGGTGATACACCCGGCTGTGAGTTAGGTGATTTGTTTGTGCTTTTTATTCTAATGGATGGGGGTGACAATCTACATTATGCCGCCGGAGCCCTGTGTCAAGCCAAAGTTGAGCCAAAGCTTGACTCGCTCTCTCAGAAGGCACTGTATGATTTTGATTCGGAATTTGATGTTCCGAGGTACTTGAGCGAACGCCCGGGATCGCCCGGCTCAAGGAGGGCTATGCCGACATATGCGGAAGGCCGAGGACGGGCGCTCCGGTATTTGATTTTACAGGATGAACCATCAAAAAACGTGACTGCACGAAATGTTCCTTGGGAGAAAAATTTTCGCCCTAAGTGGTCTTCATTGATTGATGGCCTTATCACCGGGAGCGACGGAATGAGAATTGATTTTAATTCAAGCCCTTCGTCTAATTGGGATTGCATGGCTTCAGATTTGCTTTATGTTGGGCTCGCGGTGCCCAAAAAGAAGCCGTCACGTGGAAATAACATTGCTACCCAAGTGGCCACGTCATTGTTTAATAGTTTTTCGAATCTTGGGGAGTATTCGGTCGAAACTCAGGATGAAGGCGTATCGACAATGCTCATCATTGCTCACGCACCCGATCAAGGATTAAGAAAATAAATTTAGATGAAAGGCATTGGAAATTTCCAATCTATTGTGAGCAGGCTTAGTCACTCCAAATTTCGCCGTCTAGACTGAACTGCTCAATCACGCCTTCAACAAGTTGGCGGCGATAGGCCGACAGACTACGAAGACGACGCAACAACTCTAACTCTTCCGCTGTCGGCTGGATCGCTTCGTCAGCAGGCTTTGCTCCTTTGGCCGGACGGCTGCGCTTCGTGTCGGTCACGCCGAACCTAAGCCACTGTTCAGACACATCGAGCCAGTCGGCCAGCGTTTTGATCTTGTCGACAGTCGGACGTGCTGTACCCGTAAGCCACTTCTGGGCCGCCTGCGGAGTGATCGGCTCATTGCTACGCAGATTGAACTGGGTAGCAAGTTCCGACGCAGTCTCGATCTTCTTCGAGCTGCGTTTGAGGGCCTGCCTGAGGCGGCTGGCAAAGGCTTTCTTGTCGTCAACGTCGGGCATTCCGCGAGTGTGCGAAAAGCCTGCCCTCTCGTGATAACCTAATGGTTGTTGTTATAAACCATATAGTTCTTTGAATGCGATCCCCCGTCGTCCTTGGCCTGTAAACAAATCGGATGTGGAAGATCGCCATCTTGGGAAGGCAAGAGAATGGGCAAGCTCGAATGGGTTGTGGCGGGAGCGGGGGCGGTGGTCGCGGGGGCTGCGGCTGTCGCCGCACTTCCAGAGATCGTGGTTGCTGGCGCCGCTGTTGCGGTGGGTTCGGCAGCGGTCGGAGCATATAAGAATTATCAGGCGCGGCGCTGTGATGCCTGCGGTGTCCGCGTTGACAAATCCCGGGATCTCACGACACTCGACTGGACGTGGTTGGCAGAAAACGAGCGTCCGGCCGCTGAGCAAGTCTGTCTGCAATGCTTCCACCAAGGGCATTGGGGGGCGCAGTATCGGCGCTACGAGATGGCGCTCGATGCTGCCGGCCAGGTCACGACCTATAGTGCCCGCTATCAAGGACGAGTACCCAACTCCGTGAGTCGGGAGATTCCGGTGGCTGGGGCGTGGTTTCTCGAGAAAGACGACGCCGAGAAGAGCATGAAAGTCACTGCTGCATACCTCGGGAAGAACCTTGTCACGCAATGCAAAGAAGAGCGCCGTTCGGTCGGAAGTACGCCGGTGAGGTCGGAATGGCGTTACATCGGCATAGCGGGCCGCACTGTAATAGGGTAATAGTGATTGGTATGCGAGAAAATCAAATGAGAATGCTTTATTTTTCCTCCTTTCTCATGCTTATTATGGCTTTGCTCGGCGTAGGCGTGTCCGCAAAGACCATCTACGAAAATAATGGGGATTGGGAATGGATTGCGAATGCTCCGTATGGCAATAGCTCAGAAAAAATATTTTATGATCGAAGCTCCCCTAAAAAAAGTGGAAATTCCTTGGTGGATCTTGTGTTTTCGGCCCAGATTCAACCTGAAAACTACGTTCCGGGAAAAGGGATGGTGCCCTTTGATGTGGCGTTTTATTCGGTGGAAGTAAATTGCGGTCAAGGAAATACGGCAGACCGGTCGATGAGATTCCTTGAGACAAAATATTTCTATCGAGGCGTGTTGCGGGCGACCGATACTCCAGATAAGCAGGTGTGGATAAAAATTTGGACCGGCAGCCCGATGGCATCCATGAGCGCCGAAGCATGCCGTGCAGTATCCCTGTCCACGGCACCGGCCCAGGCGACTCAGGCGGCGCAGCCGATCAGTTGCGCTAATGTCAAATTCTTCAAGGACTTGGGGCCGGAAAGCAAGGTTTTCATGCCCATCGATCTGAACGGCGACCCATCCAGAACTCCGGCAGGCATGGCCACAGTCAAGCTATTTGATTCTTCAATGCCCGCAAATGCGAAGCTGCCCGTGTGGCTCAACCCCATTGATGGATGGCTGACTCCAGCACTTAACGATCCGCCGACGCTCGGCGATAGCTGTGCTCGATGGAACGGAGCAGACTGGTACGTTCGTGGCGTTACAAAGCCTCATGACGCACCCGGAGGGGCTGGGTTCATTGCACTTGACCTGACACACCGTAAGGCGTATCTGAAAATCGCCCAGGATACGCCTCAAGGAAAGCGGACCGCGAAGGCCGTTGGTGAGCCGTCGCTGCTTGAAGGTATTCAGGCTGCGTTTGGGCTTTGATCGGGCGATCAAGCAGCGAAATGTGACGCTTGTGACGGAGCCACGTGCTCAGGGCGACGGGGTAAAACTGTTGATGCACAAACGAAAGTGACAATGTGACGTTGTAACGTCCTTCGGGGAGGCCGCCGAGGAACTGCCGGAGCGAGCCAGACGGGCTGTAGTCCCGGCAAGGAGGATTTGCCCCCGCAGTTTACGCATTTGCCTGTCACAATGTCACAACCCAGTATCCATGCGGGTTTTCTGGGACCGCGAGACGTTACGGCTCCGTCACAGACGTCACAAAGCGGCCCGGCATCGTGGATACAAGAGGCAATTCAGGGCTTCAGGCATTGTCGGAAGCCTTGCCGCCGCTACCGCGCAAATCAGGCGACCGACTGAGCCCGATGCCGGTGACCGCCAACGTAGCCTGCTCACCGGCATCCCGGCCTGATGGAGTGCTCGTTGTCGCTGTCGATGGCGGGGAAATCCGATCGAGCTTATCTATCAGGGTTGCTGTTTGCAGGTGGCTATATCGTTTCAAGCATTGCATCGTCCGATGTCCCGAAATAGCAGCGACTTCAATCAGATTGAATCCTCCCTCTACAAGGGAGCTGATCCGTTCGTGGCGAAGATCGTGGAAGCGGAGATTTCTTAGGAGTGGGTCACTTACCAACTCGTGTGCTGACCTACCATGTTCCTTCGCCTCAAGTTCGTAGGCTTGCCGGGCACGTCGCACCGCACGCTGAAACGCTCCTGACAAGCTCGTTCCATTTTTCGAAAACAACTTGCCATCTGTGCGACGCGGAAGGGCTTCAAGGGTCTTGACGGCATCAAGTGACAATGGAACGGTGCGGCTGTCACCATTCTTGGTCAAGGGGAGCCAGACCACACGCCTTTCGAGATCGATGTGTCGCCATTCCATGCCCAGGATTTCAGAGCGACGCATGCCCGTCTCCAGCGCAATGCGGATGATAGCCCGAAGATCAGGAGCGAAGCGGGCTGCGTGAAGAATGTAATTCAGTTCTTGCTGGCTGACACGGCGTTCCCTTGGTTTCCCGTTCGGCGGCTTGCGGATTTCACTCATCGGGTTGGTGTCGAGCAGTAGCCAGTCTCGGGCACATGCCGTTAGCACAGCTGAGAGGCAATCGAGATACCGGCGCACACTGGACGGCGCAAGCGAAGCTCGAAGGAGTTTGTCCCGTTCTGCGACGAGATCTTGGCGGGAAATCTCATTCACCGTGCGCGTCGTTAGGGCGGACCCGTGCCAGTACCTCAGGAGGTACCGTTCCGACTGTTGTCCTCGTTTGCCGGGGAGAATTTCTGCGCTATATCGAGTGATGGCCTCGCCTAGCGTGAGCTCAGGTAATTCTGAGGCGGGTTTGCTTTGCTCGACGATGCCATGGCCCAGCAGGACTTTCTGTTGGACTTCCCAGCGTTGCGCTTCGGCTTCCGTGTCGAAGCTTTTCGAAGCTGTACGGCCATTGACGGTGACACGAACCTGGAACTTGCTACGACGTAAACGGATACTCATTGCTCTGACCCCTTGGACAGAGCTTGGACAGGGACGAGCTGAAGCTGCGTAGACCCGTGCTAGACATGGTGTCCAGCCGCGCGTCGAATCGGATCATCAACGAGGTGCGCGGGATCAACCGGGTCGTGTATGACATCTCGGGCAAGCCGCCGGCGACGATCGAGTGGGAGTGAGCGGTAAAAAGCGCCTCTTGAATCATTGGCTGACGCAGGACCTTGCAGGGTTTTCGTTGCGATCCGCATGGTTGTAAGCCATTGACGTAGAAGCGAACTTTCTACGAATCCGGAGACTGCCCGCCGCGTATGCGCTGCCAATGACAGTGGGGCGGGCAGTAGCCGAATGCACGATTGCGACTCGATAATCTGCCGGCAACGGGATTCGGTCGTGGCAGTAAAATTCCTTCCAGATTGCGGGACGCGGTGCGGGTTTGCGGGCACATCGAGGGCTCGTGATTGGTAACGGTAAAAGCGGTGCCAATTACGAGAACAAAAAACGAGGCTCACAGAATTCGCATTCCGCAATCCTCTTGAATCCCGCACAGCCCTGAACGAGATCGCCGACCGCGACGGCATGCATGTCGCAGTATCTCCGGCGGGCACGTTTCCTTTCTTCGATACGATTACCCGCATTATTGAGTGAAGAGAAACGGCAGCGGCCGTGCGCCGCGTCGAAGCCCTTCGCCGAATGCGTCGCCAGTTGGCGTAATGAAGCCGGAATGGTGAATCCGAAAGTGCATTGTTGCGCTCGACAGGGATTTTGTCGTCGAATTGATGTCACGTGTTTCCACAAAGGATCGATGTTTTTTCGCGCAGTTTGCGCCGTTTTATCTTTTGCCACTTCCTATAATGGTCTTCAGCAACGTGGAACGCCTTGGTTCATTACGTGGCTGTATCGTCTCCGGGCGTGACCGCATTGCCGATGCGCCACGGTCAATTGGCCGTGGTATTTGGTGGCCTTCTACTGTAGTTGCAGCGTCGTGCGCCACCGCCAAAAAACGCTACGTCACAGGAAAGAAAAATGGCAAACCTACAAAACGGCATCAATGCGTGGATTTTCTTGAACGAAGACGAACCGCCACAAACCAACTACAACAGTCCCGAAAGTTGCTATCAATCGCTGATCGATTGCAAGGTTTACGACAGTGCAAATTTTCTTGGCATTGCTTTTTTCGAAGTCGTTGCCGCCGCACAGGGTTCCACGATCCAGATCGGCAACGCATCGCATTCGGGTGGGCTGACCAATCAGGATTATTTGAATTTTGTACTCCGTGATGCGCGTCAGGTGAATCCTGGAATCAAATTTCTGGCCACGATGGTGTATTCCGGCGCCAATACATTGGCGGCGGTTTTCTCGGGAGGTGGGGATCCGCAAACGCAGGCGGCCAATTTTGCGAATAATCTGGTGACATATCTCCGGAATAACGGAATGAATGGCCTGGATATCGATTGGGAAGGCGATGTTTCCGATAAAATGACGCGATCGCAGTTCCAGATTCTGTTCTCTGCAATTCGCGCCGAATTCGATCGGCAGCCGGTGAAATATTATCTGTCGTTCACGCCTGCATGGCCCACCAGTTCGATTGATTACGCTACGGTCAATAGCCAGTTCGATTTTGTATCGCCTCAATTCTACGACGGCACGCCGCTGTCGGATTTTCTTGATGCCGGCATATCGCCGTCCAGGATCGGGTATGGCGCTCAGTTCGAACCAGGAAATTCAGCCCCCAATGCCAGTGCGCAACAAGTCTGGAGCATGGTTTCGGAAGGTTTTTCTTCCGGGGGTACGCGGTACGATTATCAGGATATTTTCGTCTGGCGCTTCAATTCTGGAAACTTCCAGTTCGAGCAGGCGCAGTTCATGATTCTCGATCAACTCGGCAATCCGCCCACCAGCAACACCTTCGACGACACACCGATTATCAGCGCCGCAGGTAATCCCAACCTAACCCGAGTGACGATCCGGTCAGGCGACGTACTCAACGCGGTTCAGGCCGTCAATACCGGGACGGGGCCCTATAACACCGGCACCCAGGGAACGGGAACCGGAATATTTACCTTGTTGCAACACGGCGGAAACAGCGGGACTGCCCAGGTCATCAATATTCCGCTTGACGATCCGATCGTGTCCATTTCCGGCTACACGGGCGTGTGGTACGGCTGGCAATGTGTTTTGCAACTCACATTGACCGGGAAAAGCGGGGCCACTTATGGCCCGTTCGGCAGTATGGCCGGCTCGACCACCCGGAATGGTTTCGTACAATCTGCTCCGGCCGGACAAAGCGTGGTCGGCTTCAGTGGATCTACGGTGACGGTTCCGTTGGCAGGGGGCAGCCAGACCGCAATCCTCGCGACGCTGAATGCCGTTTTCGCCTGAGGCACCTGATAACGATTTTTCAGTACCTGCGGCAATCGTTGACCAAGGCCATGCGACTGCATGGCCTTTTTTCATTGCGTGTCGGGAGATTCCCAAGCCGTTTTGCGCTCACATGCTGCCTGAGTCATGAAACGTCGCGTGGCACGCGTGATGCGGCAATCCGTCATGTGCCCGACAGCGATCGCCCGTGGCTGTCGACCGATTCTCACGCATGCGCGCCCGCGAGCGAGCGCAGGTACATCGGCACTTTCGCCTTCGCCGTTGCCTGGACACGTGTCATGAGCGCGTGATCGATACGATCCAGCCCGTAAGTCCGGGCAATGTCCTGCTGCAGCCTGCACCACAGGTGGCTGGCCATTTCGGCATCGACCATCGCCCGGTGCGCCCGTCCCGACTTCGGCAGCCGCAGCATGTCCGCGAGGCTCGACAGGCGATGACTCAGCGCGTCCGGATAAATGCGGCGCGCCACGAGCATCGTGCAGGCAAAGGCATGCTCGGCCGTCATGCCAAGCAACCCGAGTTCCGCCTGCCAGAACCGTTTGTCGAAACCGGCGTTGTGGGCCACGACCGCGTGTTTGCCGACGAACGCAGCCGCTTCCTTCATGACTTTCGATGCCGGCGGCGCCGATGCGATCATCTCGTTCGTGATGCCGGTCAGCGCGACGACGTCCGACGGTATGCGTCTGCCTGCATTCATCAGGCTCTGGAAACGATCGACGACTTGTCCGTCCCGGAGGAGGATGACGGCGATTTCGGTCGCACGATCACCCAGGTTCGGCGAAAGTCCGGTTGTTTCGAAGTCCAGTACCGCAACGGTTTGCATGGTCGAATCCTGTTGCTTCACGCGGTGTCGTTCAGAGAGGCCGAGAGGTTAGCATCTCCAGGCCCGCGGCAGACTCATTCGGCTCGAGAAACGACCATCCGTGCGGCGAAGGCCGACCCGATCGATGACCCGGATCGCCCGCGAATGCGTCCCGATCCGCCGTTGGTTCGGCAGGACGCACGACGCTGCAACAGCGTACTGGCTGCCGGCTATCGACAGCCCATCGACCCGCGCGTCATGCCGCGAGCCCGTTTTCGCCTTCGACGATCCGGATCGGGCTCGTCGCTTGTCCCGCACCCTGCCTGATGCTGAACTCGATCAGGTCCTCGTAAATCTCCCGTTGCCCGGCAGGCAGCACGGGCAGCAGCGTCTCGCGCCGCTTGTCCGCGTCGAACATCGATTCCACCAGCCATCCCGTCAGGTAGAGCGACGCAAGGCATCCGCCCGCGGTCGCGACGTTGCCGTGGCACACCAGCGGCTGGTCCATCACTTGCAGCCCGACTGCCTGCAAACCCTGCCGCGCTTCGGGGTGCGTCGTCGCGCGGCGCTGCGGCAGCAGCCCGAGCCGTTCGAGAATGAAGGCGCCGCCGCAGATCGACCCGACAAGCTGGCGTTCGGGATCGAGATCGAACGACGGCAGGAAACCGGGATCGGCGAGCGCGGCCGGTACGCCTTCCTTGCCGCTCGAAAACAGGATCGCGTCGGCGCGATTGGCGTCGGCGAGCGGGCCGTGCGTCGGGATGGCCAGACCATGGGCGGAATGCAGCACCGGCGTTGCACCCAGGATCCGGACGCGCCAGTCCTTGTTGTTGCGACCGAGGATGTCCCACATCAGGAACAGGTCGACGTCGGTGAACCGGTCGAATGCGACGAGTGCAATGTCTTTCAAGGCGGACTCCTTACGTAATGGCGCGCTGCCGGAAGCGGCGGCGGCCGTGATAGAGTGCGCAGCCTATCTGTCCATGCCGCACCATACACAGCCTGTATGGCGATGACGATGAGCACACTGACGCGAAATGACTGGATTGCCGCGGGCTTCGACGCCCTCGACGGAGAGGGGTACGCGGGGATTTCGGCCGAGAGCCTCGCGCGTCGGCTGAACGTGACGCGCGGATCGTTCTATCACCACTTCCGCAATCGCGAGGACTTCGTCAGGACGTTGCTGACCGCGTGGGAGGACGACTACACCGCGCGCATGCTGGCGTATGCGGCGGAGGGCCACGGTGCCGGCGACACGCTGTTGCGCTACCTGCGCATTGCCGCCGAGAAACGGCCCGGGCGTGAAATCGCGATCCGCGCCTGGGCGTTGCACGATCCGCTGGTCGCGGAATGCCAGCAGCGCGTCGACGCGGCGCGGCTCGCGTTTGCGATCGACACGTCGCGCCGGCTGGTGCGCACGCCTGGCGAGGCCGAGATCGTCGGGCAGGCCGTGCACTTGTGCCTGATCGGCGGGCAACAGGCCGGGCTGCGGCGCGATGCCGACCGGTTCAACGGCTTCGTGCAGCGTGCTTTTTCAATGGTCGAACGCGTGCTGCCGATGCGTCGCCGATGACGCGCCATCTGGCACACGTACCGGTGCGCGCGCGGCATGCGTGGAGCGGACGCGGCAATACGCAGCCGCATGCGCGTGTCCGGCGCGTGTGACGTGGCGGGCGGCGCGATATCCCGGCCCGGAAAAGTGGGTTATGCGTGCCGTGGCGACGAGGACGGTGCCGCGCGATGGCGCAGGTGGATCAGCGGATAGGGGCGTCCTTGTCCATCGAGCGCCGATCGCCCGCAGCGCTCGAAGCCGAGCCGTTCATAGAATCGTGCTGCCGATTCGTTCTGCTCGTTGACGTCGGTCGACAGGTCGGGATGGCGCGTGAGTGCGTCTTCCACGAGCAGGCGCCCGATGCCTGCGCGATGGTGCGCGGGATCGACGAACAGGGCTTCCATGTGACTGCCGTCGAGCAGCATGAAGCCGATCGCATGGTCGGCCTCGTCGACGGCGAGATCGAGCGGCGCACCGGGCAGGAACCCGACCACTTCGGATTCGATCGCGCGACGGTCGTCGTCGCTCAGGAAGTGATGCGTGGCGTCGACCGCGTTGCGCCAGATATCCAGCACGCGTGCGCCGTCGGCCTCGGTGGACTTGCGAATTCTGATCATGTCTGACCTGTTTTGATTGGTAGTTTGAAGGTCTGCGGCTCGCCGACACCGTCATGGCCGCGATCGGGCCGCTCGCAAGGGATGCGGGCAGACGGCGTTGTTTCAGGGAGTGGCCGCACGCCGTGCGTCGTCGAGGCCCGCTGCACGTTCGATCGCTCGGCGTGCGACGTCGCGAACGCCCGCGCTCATCGGTAAATCGTCGCGGTCGAGCTCGGCGAGGTCGAACCAGCGCGCGTCGAGCGCATCGTCGCCGGCAGCAGGTGCGCCGCGCAGCCAGTTGCACAGCACCGCGACCATGACGAAATGCTGGTGCACGTTGCCGCCAGCATCGTAATCGAAGGCATCCAGCGCGGTAAAGACGTCGAGTGCCTCGACGTCGACGGTCGTCTCTTCCACGATCTCGCGCACGATCGCGTTCGCAATCGATTCGCCTGCTTCGATCTTGCCGCCAGGAAAGCCCCAGCATCCCGCATCGGGCGGATTGGCGCGGCGCACCAGCAGCACGTCGCGTTCCCGCAGGACGACGCCGATCACGGCGGGAACGGGGCGTACGCCGGCGATGACGCCGGTCGGGGAGCGGGGCGAATCGGACATGGCGGATCGATGCGTGCGCGTGGTCGAGGGGGCGGCCGGTGGCGATTCACTGCGCATCGTGCGTGCGCTGCTCGATCGCGCGGATCACGGCGACCATGTCGTCCGCGCCGTGTCCGGCCCGCTCGGTCTCGCCGTAAAGCGCGTGGCAAATGTCGAGCAGCGGCGACGCGATGTTGGCGCCGCGCGCGGATTCCGCGACCAGGCGTGCATTTTTCAGCACGTCGGTGATCGCGGCCTGCACCGAGAAATCCGCCGCGACGAGTTTGCCGAGTTTCACGCGCGACACGTCGCTTGCCATCGGTCCCGCGTTCAGCACGTCGGCGAAGCGGGCGAGATCGATACCGTGGCGTTGCGCGAAATGCGTGGCTTCGGTCAGGCCGGTGACCATCGTGATGAGGAACAGGTTCACGGCGAGCTTCATCGTCAGCGCCGACGGTACGTCGCCGCACACGAAGCTGTCGCGGCACAGCGGCTTCACGAGCGCGCGGACGGCGTCGACGTCGTCCGGCGCGCCGGCGAGCATCACGACGAGTTGACCGGCTTCGGCCGGCTTGCGCGAACCCGACACCGGTGCTTCGACGTAACGGCCCGACGCGGCGGCGATTTCATCGGCCAGCGCGCGCGAATAACCGGGTGCGTTCGTGCCCATGTTCACGATGGTGTGCCCGCCGACACGGGTAGCGAAACCGGGCGTGCCGCGCGCGAGAACGGCGTCGATCGCCGCGTCGTTCGCGAGCATCAGGATCACGGTGGAGCAGGCGGCGAACACGTCGTCGGCGTGCTCGGCCACGCGTGCGCCGGCGTCGCGCAACGCATCGTCGCTGCCGTGCGACCGGCTCCATACGACGAGCGGCGTGCCGGCTCGCGCGAGATTGAGCGCCATCGGCGTGCCCATCACGCCGAGGCCGATAAATCCGACTGCGGTTTGCATGTTCTGACTCCCACGGTGGGTGGAGACGATCGTGGGCGTCAGTATCGCAGCGTTTCCGCACGTCTGCCATGTCGTCCGCGCACCCGCGGGAGCCACGTCACGGCCGCGCCGTCGTGTCCGCCCTATCGGCCCTATCAGCCATGTCGGCCATGTCGGCCAAAAACGGCCACGGATAGATGCCGCGGGCATGGCCGTCGCCGAAGAGGGCGCGGATGCCGTATCCGGCTGCCTCGAGGCCGGCCAGCGTCAGGTCGGGCCGCGCATCGATACGACCGCCGTCGAGCCGGATCCTTCGGCATTCGGCGCACGGGCAATCGCCGCGCAACCGCGCATAACCGATGTGTTGAGTGCGGCCGTCCGGCCAGCGGAGTGTCAACGTGCGTGCAGCGTGATCGAGCGCGATTTCGGTCGGCGCGATCATCGAGCCGCCTCGTCGATTTGCCGGATCGCGATTCGCACGGCTTTGCGCACTTCCGGATCGTGATCCTCCAATGCGTGAGTGAGCGCGGCCAACGTCGCGCGGTCGCGCAATTCACCGAGCGCTAGTGCGGCTTCCTTGCGCAGGTTGCTGATCGCATGCGACAGCAGTGCTGCGACGGCCGGCGCCGCAGCAGCATCGCGCAGTTGCCCGAGCGCACGCGCGGCACGCAAGCGCACCTGCCAGTAGTCGTCGTCGAGCGCGGCGGCGAGCGGGTCGCGCGCGGCCGCGACACGCAACTTGCCGAGCGTCGTGGCCGCTTCCTCGCGCACCTGCCATTCGTGGTCGCGCAGCGCGGCGAGCAGTGCGTCGATGGTGGCCGCATCGTCGGGTGCCGCGAACCCGATCGCGCCGACCGCGGCGCGTCGCACGTCCGCTGCGGCATCGGTGGTCGCGATGCGCGCGAGCGGCGGCAGCGCACGTGGGTCCCTGAGCCAGCCGAGCACCGCGACGGCTTCAGCGCGCACGGCGGCGTGTTCGGCATCGAGTGCGCGCAGCGCGGGCGCGAACGCGCTGGGGTCGCGCAACTCGCGCAATCCGCGCAGCACGGCGCGGCGCACGAACGACTCGGGCCGGTCGGCCCATCGGCACAGCACGGTACCCGATGCCGCGTCCTTCAGTTCGGACAGGCTCTGCGCGGCGGTGGCGCGTACACCTTCGTCCGGATCGAGCAATGCGCCGCACAGTGCGTCGACGACGTCGGGCTGCTCCCAAGCGCCGAGCACGCGCGCGGCCTCGCTGCGCACGTCGGCCGACGGATCGTCGCACAGTGCCGCAACGAATGACGGCACCAGATCGGATTCCTCGAGATCGGCAAGCTCGATCAGTGCGATGCGGCGCACGGATGCGTCGGGCGCGGCGAGGCGGACGGCGAGTGCGGCACGATCCGGATCGTGCGTGCCGGGCAGCGAGGCGGTGGAAGAGAAAGCGGTCATGGGCAAAGGATCGGTTCGGTGAAAAAGCCGCTGCTCGCGGAGCGCGATGCATGGGCGGCACGGCATGGCGATGCGAACCTGGCGAATGACGGCCCGGCCGTCACGTCGTCGATGCACGGCCTGCACGGGCGGCACGACGACCGGCCGCGCGCGCTCAGCGCAGCAGGTAAGGGATGTCGACCTTGACCGCGCCGGTCGGGCAGTCGCGCTCGCACGGCATGCAGTACCAGCATTCGTCGAACTGCATGTAGGCCTTGCCCTTGGTCACGTCGATCGCGAGCAGGTCGAGCGGGCACACGTCGACGCAGACGGTGCAGCCCTTGTCGGCAATGCAGCGTTCCTCGTCGATCGTCACGGGCGCGCTGCTGCGCAGGAAGATGTCGTGCGGGGTATGGGGCACGGTAGGGCTCCTCAGAGGGCGGCCGCGAGCGCGGCGGGTTCGCGGATGCGCAGATTCGTATAGGCGCCGCGATCGTCGTCGGCGAGCGGCACGATGTACGGCTCGACCGGGCGCTTCTCGCTGCGCATCGCACCGTCGGCGTCCTTGCGCAGCCAGGTGTGGCAGAACCATTCGGCGTCGTTGCGATGCGGAAAGTCGACGCGATGGTGGTACAGCCCCCAGCGGCTCTCGGTGCGGAACAGCGACGCGCGCGCGGCCATTTCCGCGCAGTCCCGGATCGCGCGCACCTCGGCGGCGCGCATCAGTTCGTGCGGATGGCTTGCCTTTATCTCTTCGATATCCTCAGTAATGGCGTCAAAGCGCTGGAGGCCGATTTCCATTTTGCGCGTCACCTTCGGCGGTTGCAGATAGTCGTTCACCATGCGGCGCAGCTTGTATTCGACCTGCGCCGGTGCCAGGCCGCGCTCGCGCAGCAGCGGGGCAAGCACGCGCTTGCGTTCGGCGGCGACCTGTTCGTCGTTTACCGGCGCATGCTCGCGGCCGGCCACGTAGTCGGCCGCGTTCTGCCCGGCAAACCAGCCGTACGTAAATGCGCCGAGCATGTAGTTGTGCGGGACGGCCGCCATGTCGCCGGCCGCGTAAAGGCCGGGCACGGTCGTCTCCGCGCGTGCGTTCACGTACACACCGGACGCGCTGTGGCCGCTGCAGAAACCGATCTCGGAGATGTGCATCTCGACCATCTGGCTGCGGTAGTCGGTGCCGCGCCCCGCATGGAAGCGGCCGCGGCTCGGCCGCTCGTTCGTATGCAGGATCTGCTCGATGGTCTGGATCGTTTCCTCCGCGAGATGGTCGAGCTTGAGGAACACGGGGCCGTTGCCGCTTTGCAATTCCTGATAGAACTCCCACATCATCTGGCCGCTCCAGTAGTCGCATTCGATGAAGCGTTCGCCCTTGCCGTTTGCGGTGAAACCGCCGAGCGGGCCGGTCACGTACGCGCACGCGGGGCCGTTGTAGTCCTTGATCAGCGGATTGATCTGGAAGCATTCGAGATTCGCGAGCGCGGCACCGGCGTGATAGGCCATTGCGTAGCCGTCGCCCGCGTTGGTGGGGTTCTCGTACGTGCCCATCAGGTAGCCCGAGGCCGGCAGGCCGAGGCGGCCGGCCGCGCCGCAGCAGAGAATCACGGCCTTCGCGCGGATCACGTGGAACTCGGCCGTGCGGCAGTCGAAGCCGAGTACGCCGCTCGCGCGGCCCTGTGCGTCGGTCAGCACGCGCGTCGCGACGATCCGGTTCGTGATCGCGATGCGTGCGCGCTTCAGTTGCCGGTACAGCACCTTCTTGATGTCGTGTCCTTCCGGCATCGGCAGCACGTACGAACCCATGTGATGGACCTTCTTTACCGCATAGTCGCCGGTGCCGTCCTTCTCGAACTTCACGCCCCAGCGGTCGAGCTGCTCGATCGTCGCGAAGCTGTGTGTCGCATACGCGTACACGGCTTCCTGGTCGACGATCCCGTCGTTGGCGATCGTGATCTCGCGCGTGTATTGCTCGGGCGTCGCATGCCCGGGAATCACCGCGTTGTTCAGGCCGTCCATTCCCATCGAGATCGCGCCGCTGCGTTTCACGTTGGCTTTTTCGAGCAGCAGCACGCGCAGGGACGGGTCGCGCTCCTTCGCCTTGATCGCCGCCATCGGGCCGGCCGTGCCGCCGCCGACCACGACGATGTCGTATTCGAGCACATGGGTAGTCATCGTTGTTTCCTTGCAGGTTTGCGCGGTTTTTGCCGGTCGATGCGCAGCCGGTACTGGAAGGCATCGCCGCGGAAGTACAGGTATTCGTAGTCGATCGGTGCACCCGACGCGTCATGCGTGAGGCGCTCGATGCGCAGCACGGGGCTGCTTTCCTCGACCTGCAGCGCATCGACGATCTCGTCGTCGGCGAGGATCGCGTCGATCGACACGTCGGCATGGCCGAGCGGAATGCCGCAGTCGTTTTCCAGCACGAGGAAGATGTCGCGGGTCGCGAGATCGGCACCCGCGAGGCGCTTGCCGAGTGCTTCTGGCACCCAGGTCTGTTCGAGCGACACGGGCTCGCGATTCAGCAGCCGCACGCGGTGAATCTCGACGAGCGGCGCGCCTTCCGGCACGTTCAGCTTCGTTGCGAGATGGCGGTCGGCCTTGACGGTGCGGACACTGCGCACCTGGTTGACGATCTCGTAGCCCATCGACGACATCGCCTCGGCGAAACCCTGCAGCGACGTCACGTTCTGGAATGCCTTCGGCTTCGATACGAAGGTGCCCTTGCCGTGCAGCTTGAACAGCAGTCCTTCCTTCTGCAGATCGCCGAGCGCCTGGCGCACCGTGATCCGGCTGACGCCGAACGCCGCGCAGAGTTCGTGCTCGGAAGGCATCCGGCTGTGCGGCGCGTAGGTGCCGTCGAGGATGCGTGCGCGCAGCGTGTCCTTGATCTGCACGTAGAGCGGGGCCGCCGACAGCGGCACGACGTTGGGTGAGGTCATCGATCAACTTGTTATGACAAGATTGCTCGAGTGTAGTCAGCGCGATCGCGCGTCCCAACCAACGATTTCTGATTTCGACTTTCCGATTCCGGAAAAGCACGGCGGCAGGGGCGGACCGAACGGACGATCCGGCGTGCGGTGTCGATCCGATGCGCCCATGACGGGCGAAGTGGAGCGGCGGACAATCAAGGCAATTCGCAGGCGCATGTGTCGCGCGTGTCGATTTCGCGATGCGTCGCCCGTCGTATCCATGTCGACCGGGCATTGCGCCACGCGGGTAGCGCCCGGGTACCGAGGATTGCCGTAACGAGAAGGAGACATCCCATGCCGGATTCCCGATACCGCTGGGTCATCGTCGCCGCGGGTGGCTTGATGGGCTGCATCGCCATCGGCGCGATGTTTTCGCTGCCCGTTTTCCTGCGCGCGATCGCGCGCGACACCGGCTGGTCGATGACCGGCATTTCCGGCGCGATGACGCTCGGCTTCATCGCGATGGCCTTCGCGAGCATGGGGTGGGGCAGCCTGTCGGACCGCGTCGGCACGCGCCCGGTCGTCATGACGGGTGCCGTCCTGCTGTCGGCAAGCCTCGCGCTGGCGAGCCGCGCGCCGTCGCTGCTCGCGTTCCAGCTGACGTTCGGCCTCGCCGTCGGCGGTGCGACGGCCGCGATATTCGCGCCGATGATGGCGTGCGTGACGGGCTGGTTCGACACGCACCGCAGCCTGGCGGTGTCGCTCGTGTCGGCCGGGATGGGGATGGCGCCGATGACGATGGCCCCGCTGGCCGCGTGGCTCGTGTCGGTGCGCGACTGGCGCACGTCGATGCTGCTGATCGCGGCGCTGGCGGCCGTCGTGATGATTTCGGTGTCGCTGCTGGTGCGCCGGGCACCCGCGCTCGACGGCGCGCATGCGGCCCCGGCGGCTCCGGCGGCCCCCGCGGCACCCGCGCCGGCCGGTGACCCCGCGGCGATGTCGGTCGCGCACGCGCTGCGTTCGCCGCAGTTCATCGTGCTGCTGCTGACCAACTTCTTCTGTTGCGCGACGCATTCCGGCCCGATCTTCCATACGGTCAGCTACGCGGTGACGTGCGGGATTCCGTTGATCGTCGCGGTGTCGATCTACAGCGTCGAAGGGCTCGCCGGCATGGGCGGCCGGATCGTGTTCGGGATCCTGGGCGACCGCATCGGCGCGAAGCGCACGCTGGTGGCCGGGCTGTTTGCGCAGGCGCTCGGCGCGCTCGGGTACGACTTCGTGCGCACGCTCGACGGGTTCTACGCGGTCGCGACCTTGTTCGGCTTCATCTATGCGGGCGTGATGCCGCTGTATGCGGTGCTCGCGCGCGAGAATTTCCCGCTGCGGATGATGGGCACCGTGATCGGCGGCTGCGCGATGGCCGGCAGCCTCGGGATGGCCGCGGGCCCCGTGGCCGGCGGCCTGATCGTCGATACGTTCGGCAGCTATGGCTGGTTGTACGTCGGTTCGTTCGCGATCGGCGTCGGCGCGTTCCTGATGGCGATGATGTTCCGCCCGTTCGTGAAAGCGCGGCCGGACACGGCGGCCGCGTGACCCGGCGGCGGAAACGCGGCGGCCTGAATTTCACCGTATCGGCGCGGCGCGGCCCGCGTTGCCACTGACAAAAAACAGGGCCGGCATTGTGTCCGTTCGCGGGTGTCTGGGTAGCCTGCAGCCCGCTGCGGCGCAGCAGCGCGGCAAATGATGCCGATCGGCACGCATGCGCCGCGATTCGGCCCCTAAAAACGCAATATCGAGCATATATTCGAAGGGCCTGTCATACCCGCGTCACCCTGCTAGAATTCGGCCTGCCGCATTGTTCCGATTGACTGATGAGATTGCTTGACGCCCTGGTCGAACAACGTATTGCCGCCGCCGCCGCGCGGGGCGAGTTCGACGATTTGCCGGGTACCGGCGCGCCGCAGGCGCTGGATGACGACCTGCTCGTGCCCGAGGAGGTGCGGGTGGCCAACCGTATCCTGAAGAATGCAGGCTTCGTGCCGCCGGCCGTCGAGCAATTGCGCGCGCTGCGCAACCTGCACGACGAAGTGCAGGCGGTCAGCGACCGTGCCGCGCGGTGCCGGCTGCAGGCGAAGATCCTCGCGCTCGACATGGCGCTCGAATCGCTGCGCGGCGGCCCGATGGTGATGCCGCGCGACTACTGCCGGCGCATCGCGGAGCGCCTGTGCGAGCGCGGGCTCGACGAAGCGTCCGCCGAAGCGGGGCCGATGTGACGTCCGACGCGCTGCACGACGCAGCCCGCCCGGCAGACACCCCGGCGGCCGAACCCGCCGCCGATTCCCCCGTTCCCGAAGCTGCGCCCGTATCGGCGCGCGACCTGCATTTCATGCGTCTCGCGCAGGCCGCCGCCGAAGAGGCGCGCGCGGCCGGCGAAGTGCCGGTCGGTGCGGTGCTCGTGCGCGGCGACGAAGTGATCGCGCGCGGCTTCAACCATCCGATCGGTGGGCACGACCCGTCGGCCCATGCGGAAATGGCCGCGCTGCGCATGGCCGCGCAGCATCTGCAGAATTACCGGATGCCCGGCTGCGAGCTGTACGTGACGCTCGAACCGTGCCTGATGTGCGCGGGCGCGATCATGCATGCGCGTATCGCGCGGGTCGTCTTCGGCGCCGCCGATCCGAAGACGGGCGCCTGCGGCAGCGTGATCGACGCGTTCGCGAATCCGCAGCTGAACCACCATACCGAAGTGACCGGCGGCGTGCTCGCCGACGAGTGCGGCGCCGCGCTGAAGTCGTTCTTCGCCGAGCGCCGTCGCGCGCTGCGCGAAGCGCGGCTGGCCCGCGACGCCGAATCCGGCGCGTCATAGGCGCGCCCGCCGCCCCGGCCCGAGCCGGGCGTGCACGGCTTCGTGAACCGGAGACGGTTCAGACCCTCTAAGCAGGTTTGACGACCCGACACCTTTCGCCATGTCCTTCCAGCCCGCCGCGTCCTACACCATCCGGCTGCTTGCGCCGTCCGGCTATCCGCACGACCCCGACGCGATCAACCGCGCGCTCGAGCGCCTCAGCACCGCACAGCACCGCATCGAGAACATCGAGGCGACGCAGCGGCGCTTCCAGCGGTTCGGCGGCACCGACGGCGAGCGGGCAGGCGACCTGAACCGTCTTGCCGATCCCGAGCGGCCGCTGCCGGACATCGCGCTGGCGGTGCGCGGCGGCTACGGCGCCGCGCGCATCCTGCACGGGCTCGACTATCGCGGGCTCGAACGCAGGCTGCGCGACCAGCCGGTCGCGCTCGTCGGCCACAGCGACTTCACGGCACTCCAGCTCGCGCTGTATGCGAAGGCACGCATCAAGACGTTCGGCGGCCCGATGCTGTCCGCCGATTTCGGCGCGGAAACGCCGAGCGACTTCACGATGCAGCACTTCTGGCAGACGCTGACGCAGCCGAGCACGACGATCATCGCCGACGCGCCGCAGGTGCAGAGCGTGAACGTGACGGGCACGCTGTGGGGCGGCAACCTCGCGATCCTCACGTCGCTCGTCGGCACGCCGTACATGCCCGACATCGAAGGCGGCATCCTGTTCATCGAGGACGTCAACGAGCAGCCGTTCCGGATCGAACGGATGATCTATCAACTGCACCTGTCGGGGCTGCTCGCGCGCCAGCAGGCGCTGGTGCTCGGCCAGTTCACCGGGGCGCGGCCGTTCGAGTACGACAACGGCTACGACATGCAGGCGATGATCGAGCAGGTGCGCGCGGTGGTCGGGATTCCGGTCGTCACGGGGCTCCAGTTCGGCCACGTGCCCGACCTGCTGACGCTGCCGTTCGGCGCGCACGCGCAACTGGTCGCGAATGCGCACGGTTTCCGGCTCACGCTGTCGGACTATCCGCACCTCGGCTGAGGTGGGCGCGATCGATCGAAAGGCGGGTTCCCCGCCTTTTTCTTTATATGGATTCGCAACTAACGATCAAGTTTTTTCGTCGGCATCTGCAGTGCGATCGCCGAATCTTGCACCAGTTTTGTCAACAAAAATGCCGGAAGGGTATACGACGAGAAGGGCCTCTGTCGTACGTCTCAGCCTTGTCGTGCATGGATCCGACGCATTATGCACCGAACGGGGTCACGTCGATGCACGCCGATTGTGCGCAATGCCGGAAAAGAATTGTTGACAATCTTTATGTCCGCCCTAGGATGAGGATCATCACACGATGCCGATCATGAACGAGCCCGAAGCCCACCTGTCCGGTGCAGCCAGCCCCGAAGCGATCGCCGAGCGGATCCGCACGGCGATCCTCGAGCATCGGCTCGCGCCTGGTTCGAAGCTGACGGAGGCGCAGCTCTGCGACGTATTCGGCGTGAAGCGCGGGGCGATCCGCCAGGCGCTTGCGCAGCTCGCGACCGACAAGCTCGTCGAGCTCGAGCCGAACCGCGGTGCGTTCGTCGCGAGCCCGACGCTGCAGGACGTGCACGAGGTGTTCGAGATGCGCCGGATCATCGAGCTCGCCGTGGTCGAGCGGCTCGCGACCGGGCCCGGCGCAAAGCGGCTGAAGGGCGTCGCCGCGCTGATCGACAAGGAACGCAAGGCGTTCGAGCGGCACGACTTCGCGGCGTGGATCCGGCTGTCGGGCGAATTCCACACGGCGCTCGCCACGCTGATGGGCAATGCGACGCTCAGCGAGTGCCTCGAAGGGCTCGTCGCACGCTCGACGCTGATGTCGGCGCTGTACGAATCGCACGGGCGCAGCCCGTGCTCGTGCGACGACCATGACGAGATCCTCGCCGCGCTGGAGGCGGGCGATCCGAAGCGGGCGGTGACGCTGATGGCGCACCACCTGCAGCATGTCGAACTGAAGATGCTGGACCGGCCCGCACAAGGGCAGGTCGATTTGCGCGAAGTGTTCGGCGGCGCCTGAGCGGCGACGCGAACCCGGCCGCGCGCCACAGAACGAGCGAAATGCAGGCCCGCGGCGTTTGCCGCGGGCCGCTGGTCCGACTCCGGGCGTCGATCCGGAGCGATATCGATGACGGTGGAGCGGCCATCCGGTCGCGTCAAGGAGAAGTCATGGCTCAGTTCAGTGTGGCGCACGATAGCGCCTATCCGGCGGATGAAGGCGGCGAGGGCGGCGACCCGACGCTGCCGAAGGGTTACAGCGAACGTCTGTACAACGAAGATTTGGCACCCCTTAAAAACCAGACATGGGGTTCGTACAATATCTTCGCGTTCTGGATGTCGGATGTGCACAGTGTGGGCGGCTACGTGTTCGCGGGCAGCCTGTTCGCGCTCGGGCTGACGAGCTGGCAGGTGCTGATCGCGCTGATCGTCGGGATCAGCTTCGTGAACGTGCTGTGCAACCTGATCGCACGGCCGAGCCAGCAGATCGGCGTGCCGTATCCGGTCGCGTGCCGCGCGACGTTCGGCGTGCTCGGCGCGAACGTGCCGGCCGTGATTCGCGGGCTGATCGCGATCGCGTGGTACGGCATCCAGACCTATCTCGCGTCGAGCGCGCTCGTGATCGTCGTGCTGAAATTCTTCCCGCAATGGCTGCCTTACGCGGACGTGCATCGCTACGGCTTCCTCGGGCTGTCGGCGGTGGGCTGGGCCGGCTTCATGCTGCTGTGGGTACTCCAGGCGTTCGTGTTCTGGAACGGGATGGAGACGATCAAGAAGTTCATCGACTTCGCGGGCCCGGCCGTCTACGTCGTGATGTTCATCCTCGCCGGCTACATGGTGTGGCGCGCGGGCTGGCGCAACATCGGCATCAACCTCGGCGGCGTCAAGTATCACGGCGCGGAAGTGATTCCGGTGATGATCACGGCCGTGTCGCTGGTCGTGTCGTACTTCTCCGGGCCGATGCTGAACTTCGGCGATTTCTCGCGCTACTGCCGCTCGTTCGGCGACGTGAAGCGCGGCAATTTCTGGGGGCTGCCGGTCAACTTCCTCGCGTTCTCGCTCGTCACGGTGATCACGACGGCAGCGACCTTGCCCGTGTTCGGCGAGCTCATCACCGACCCGGTCGAGACGGTCGGCCGCATCGACCATCCGACCGCGGTGATCCTCGGCGCGCTGACGTTCACGATCGCGACGATCGGCATCAACATCGTCGCGAACTTCGTGTCGCCCGCGTTCGACTTCTCGAACGTCGCGCCGCGCCTGATCAGCTGGCGCGCGGGCGGGATGCTCGCGGCCGTCGCGTCGATCTTCATCACGCCGTGGAACCTGTTCAACAACCCGGCCGTGATCCACTACACGCTCGACGTGCTCGGCGCATTCATCGGCCCGCTGTACGGCGTGCTGATTGCGGACTTCTACCTCGTCAAGCGCGGCCGGCTCGTGCGCGACGACCTGTACACGATGTCGGAAAGCGGGACGTACTGGTACACGGGCGGCGTGAACCGCCGCGCGCTCGCCGCGCTGTTGCCGGCCGCGGTGATCGCGATCGTGTGCGTGATGGTGCCGCGCTGGCAGGGCGTCGCGAACTTCTCGTGGTTCATCGGCGCGGGGCTCGGCTTCGTGTTCTACCGGCTGCTCGTGAACGCGAAGGCCTGAGGAGCATGCGATGAAGATCCGGCTGATCAATCCGAATACGACGCAGCGGATGACCGACGCGATGGGCCGCTGCGCGCGCGAGGTCGCGGCCGCCGGCACGGAGATCGTGTCGGTGAGCCCGCCGATGGGGCCGCCGTCGATCGAAGGGTATTACGACGAGGCGCTCGCGACACCGGGGCTGCTTGCCGAGATCGCGCAAGGCGAGCGCGACGGCTGCGACGCATACGTGATCGCGTGCTTCGGCGATCCGGGCCTGTACGCGGCGCGCGAACTCGCGCGCGGGCCGGTGATCGGCATCGCCGAGGCCGCGATGCATGCGGCGAGCGTGCTCGCGCCCGGCTTCTCGGTCGTCACGACGCTCGCGCGCACCTGCGGGATGGCGTGGCACCTCGCGGAGCGCTACGGAATGAAGCGCTTCTGCCGCAACGTGCGCGCGACCGACGTCGCGGTGCTCGAGCTCGACCGGCCGGGCTCGGCCGCGCGGCGGATCATCGTCGACGAATGCCGGCGCGCGCTCGACGAGGACGGTGCCGACGCGATCGTGCTCGGCTGCGCGGGGATGGCCGAGTTCGCGCACGAAATCGAGCAGCAGATCGGCGCGCCGGTGGTCGAGGGCGTCACCGCGGCGGTCAAGTGGGCCGAGGCGCTCGTGTCGCTGCGCCTCGCGACGGCGAAGCGCGGCGATTACGCGCGCCCGCTGCCCAAGCGCTACGACGGCGCGTTCGCCCGCTTCAGCCCGCCGGACGGGGACGAGGCAGAGCCGGCCCCGAATTTGCCGCAACCGCACATACACACCGTCTGACACGCACTATCTGCGCCGCTGTATGGGCGCGTATGGGCGTTTTCGCTACACTGGGCCGTCATCGCATCGGCCCGCGCGGCCGGCCTGCGGCACCCGCGCGGTCGATGCGAACCCATTATTTCAGCGAGCTTTCGCCGCACTTCGAACCATGTCACTCGATCCCAACTATCCTCGCGACCTGATCGGCTACGGCCGCCATCCCGTGCAGGCGAACTGGCCGGGGCGCGCCCGCGTCGCCGTGCAATTCGTGCTGAACTACGAAGAGGGCGGCGAGAACTGCGTGCTGCACGGCGATCCGGGCTCCGAGCAGTTCCTGTCCGAAATCGTCGGGGCGGCCGCGTATCCCGACCGCCACATGAGCATGGAGTCGATCTACGAATACGGTTCGCGGGCCGGCGTGTGGCGCATCCTGCGCGAATTCGAGAAGCGCGGGATGCCGCTGACGGTATTCGGCGTCGGCATGGCGATCGAACGCCACCCGGAGCTCGCGCGCGCGTTCGTCGAGCTGGGCCATGAAATCGCGTGCCACGGCTGGCGCTGGATCCACTACCAGAGCATGACGCCGGAGCTCGAGGCCGAACACATGCGCCTCGGGATGGAAGCGATCGAGCGCGTGACGGGCGAGCGCCCGCTCGGCTGGTACACCGGCCGCGACAGCCCCAACACGCACCGTCTCGTCGCGGAATACGGCGGTTTCCTGTACGACTCCGACAACTACGGCGACGACCTGCCGTTCTGGATGGACGTCGAAGTGTCGGGCGGCAAGACGTCGCCGCAGCTGATCGTGCCGTACACGCTCGACACGAACGACATGCGCTTCGCGACGCCGCAGGGCTTCAACACCGGCGATCACTTCTTCGACTACCTGCGCGACGCGTTCGACGTGCTGTACGCGGAGGGCGACGAGGCGCCGAAGATGCTGTCGATCGGCATGCACTGCCGGCTGCTCGGCCGGCCGGGCCGTTTCCGCGGGCTGCAGCGTTTCCTCGATCACATCGAAAAGCACGATCGCGTATGGGTGACGCGCCGTGTCGATATCGCGCGTCACTGGCGTGAACATCATCCGTATCAGCCCAATCATCGAAACGAAGGGAAAGCATGAAGGCGATGCGCTACACGTTGGATCAACTGAACACGATGGCGCCGAGCGCATTTGTCGCGGCGCTGTCGGGGATCTTCGAACATTCGCCTTGGGTGGCCGAAGTCGCCGCCGGCGAGCGGCCGTTCGCGAGCATCGACGCGCTGCACAAGACGATGTCGGGTGCCGTGGAATCGGCCGGCGAAGCGCGCCAGCTCGCGCTGATCAACGCCCACCCGGAACTGGCCGGCAAGGCCGCCGTGCGCGGCGAGCTGACGGCCGAGTCGACGCGCGAGCAGAGCGGCGCGGGCCTCGACCAGTGCACGCAGGAAGAGTTCGATAAGCTGCTGACGCTGAACCGCACGTATCGCGAGAAGTTCGGCTTCCCGTTCATCCTCGCGGTGCGCGGTTATGACCGGCACGGCATCATCGCGAACTTCGAGTCGCGCGTGAATCATTCGCGCACCGAGGAACTGCGCGCGAGCCTCGACCAGATCTACCGGATCGCGCGCTTTCGCCTCGACGACCTGATCGACGCCTGACACCGCAGTACGGCCCGCTGCGTCGCAGCGGCCGGATCGCCTCACTGAAACAAGGAAACATCATGGCTGTTCCGCTTCTCGATCCCAACGCACCCGAATTCACGCGGCGCTACGTGAATCTTGCCGACCCGCGTCTCGGTGCGCAGGCGCTCGAGGCCAGCGACGATTTCTTCGCGCCGAAGGACCGCATGCTGAACCCCGAGCCGGCCGTCTTCATTCCCGGCAAGTACGACGACCACGGCAAGTGGATGGACGGCTGGGAAACGCGCCGCAAGCGCACGACGGGCTACGACTGGTGCATCGTCAAGCTCGCGCGCCCGGGCGTGATCAAGGGCTTCGACATCGACACGAGCCATTTCACCGGCAACTTCCCGCCGGCCGCGTCGATCGAGGCCGCGTTCGTGGCCGACGGCGCGCCGACGCATGCGACCGAGTGGGTCGAGATCGTGCCGTCGACGACGCTGCAGGGCAACAGCCATCACTATGTCGACGCGAGCGACGCGCGTGCGTTCACGCACCTGCGCGTGAACATCTACCCGGACGGCGGCATTGCACGCCTGCGCGTGTACGGCCAGCCGCAGCTCGACTGGGCCGGCGCGAGCGCGACCGAGCAGTTCGACCTCGCGGCGATGGAAAACGGCGGTTACGTGGTGGCGGCGAACAACCAGCACTTCGGCGTCGCGTCGAACCTGCTGCTGCCGGGGCGCGGCGTGAACATGGGCGACGGCTGGGAAACCCGCCGCCGCCGCGAGCCGGGCAACGACTGGGCGATCGTCGCGCTCGCGCAGCCGGGCGTGATCCGCAAGATCGAAGTCGATACCGCGTTCTTCAAGGGCAACTATCCGGATCGCTGCTCGATCCAGGCCGCGTACGTGTCGGGCGGAACGGACAGCTCGCTGATCACGCAGTCGATGTTCTGGCCGGTGCTGCTCGGCGAACAGAAGCTGCAGATGGACAAGCAGCACTACTTCGAACAGGAGATCGCGTCGCTCGGCCCCGTCACGCACGTGCGCCTGAACATCATTCCGGACGGCGGCGTGTCGCGCCTGCGTCTGTGGGGGACGCTCGACAAATGAAGACGCTTGTCATCGAACCGCTGACAAAGGAAGCGTTCGCGCCGTTCGGCGACGTGATCGAAACGGAAGGGGCAAAGCAGATCCCGATCAACCTCGGCACGACGATCCGCTTCCACGATCTCGCGAAAGTCGACGTGACCGACGAAGACGGCCGCACGCTCGTCAACCTGTTCCGCGGCCAGCCGCGCACGCTGCCGTTCGAAGTGAAGATGCTCGAACGGCACCCGCTTGGCAGCCAGGCGTTCGTGCCGCTGAACGACCAGCCGTATCTCGTCGTCGTGGCGCCCGCGGGCGATCTCGATCCGGCGAAGATCCGCGCGTTCGTGACGAGCGGGTGGCAGGGCGTCAACTATGCGAAGGGCGTGTGGCATCACCCGCTGATCGCGCTCGGCGGCGTCAGCGACTTCATCGTCGTCGATCGCGGCGGCGACGGCCTGAACCTGAACGAGCAGGACCTGCAGGAATCGCTGTGGCTCACCGACGAGGCGCTGCACGCGCTGACGGCCTGAGTCGTCGCCGGCGGTTCTGCCATTCCCGGTCCAAAACCCGCGCACGTTGCGCGGGTTTTTTCATGGTGCCGCCGTTTCGACGCGATTCAGGTCGCCGCGGTCGTGCGCGCGTCGCGCGAACCATGGGCGCCGCGGCGCCGGTTCGTGACCGGCGCATGCTCGGCGATCAGCCCGGCGGCCCAGTCGATGAAGACACGCAGCTTCGCGCTGACGTGCCGGTTCGGCGGGAACGCGACGTACATCGGCATCGGTTCGAGCTGCCATCGCTCGAACAGCGGCACCAGTTCGCCACGGGCGCGATGCACGCCGGCCATGTAGTCGGGCAGCCACAGAATGCCCAGCCCGGCGAGGCCGGCCTCGAGGTACGCATTGCCGTCGTCGACCGCGAGCACGTAGCGTCCGCGCACGGTGATCCGCTCGCCGTCGCATGCCATCGCAAACGGCAACGGCTTGCCGGTGCGCGCCCACAGGAACCCGACGATCCGATGATGCGAGTCCTCCAGTTCGTCCGGATGGGCCGGCGTGCCGGCACGCGCGAGATAGGCCGGCGACGCGTACACGCCGAGCCGCAGGTCGCCGACATGCCGCGCGACCAGCGAGCGGTCGGTCGGCTCGCCGCCGCGCACGACGCAGTCGACGTTTTCGCCGATCACGTCCACCACGCGGTCGCTCACGCCCATGTCGAGCTGGATGTCCGGATAGCGCGCATGGAACGCGGGCAGCGCGGGGATCAGGATCAGGCGCGCGAACGGGCTCGGCACGTCCACGCGCAGCCGCCCGCGGGGCGTCGCGGACGCCGCGGACAGGCTGGTTTCGGCATCGTCCATGTCGGCCAGCAGCCGCACGACGCGGTCGTAGTACGCGGCGCCGTCCGCGGTGACGACGACCTTGCGCGTCGTGCGGTTGAACAGCTTCACGCGCAGCCGAGCCTCGAGCTGCTGCACGAGTTGCGTGACGGTGGTGCGGCTCATGTGCAGTGTCTCGGCGGCCTTCGTGAAGCTGCCGGCTTCCACCACGCGGGCGAACGCCTGCATTGCGTCGAATCGGTCCATCGGGTCAGGGCTCCGCGTCGGTCGGGAATTGTTTGGGGCGCGCAAACAGTGTTGGACAGGGTTGCCGGTTTATTCGCCGTGCCACCGTCCTTAAAGTGCCTTCATCGTCGATGCCGGGGCGGTTTCGCCCCACCAACCGAAGGAGGTGCTGAATGGTAAAGCGTAGCGTGGTTTTTCCGCCCGGTCGGCGGGCACTGTACGAGCGCAACCGCTATTCGCCGGCGCTGCGCTCGAACGGCTTCCTGTTCGTGTCCGGGCAGGTGGGCAGCCGCGAGGACGGCTCGCCCGAACCGGAACTGGGCGCGCAGGTCCGCCGCGCGTTCGACAACCTGAACGCGGTACTGCGCGCGGCCGGCTGCACGTTCGACGACGTCGTCGACGTGACGGTGTTCCTCGTCGATCCCGAAGCGACGTTCGAGCGGATCTGGGAGATCGTCCCCGAGTACTGGGGCGATGCGCCTTATCCGACGCTGACTGCCGTCGGCGTGACCTGGTTGTACGGCTTCCAGTTCGAGATCAAGGCGATCGCGCGGCTGCCGGAGACGGTTGACGGGTGAGCCATGCCCGACACGGGGCCCGCGCGTCACGGCGCGACGGGCATCTCCTGTTCATACGCACGATGCAGCAGCGCGACGAGCGACGACGAGTCCGGCAGCGTCGCCGTGCCGAACCGTCGCACGGCGACACCGGGTGTCCACGAATTCATCACGACGGCGCCGGCCATCGACGGCAGATCGGCCGGCGTCAGTTCGCGATCGCGCTGTGCGACGCCCAGGCGTGCCAGTTGCCGGCGCACGACGCGCATCGTGACGCCGCCGAGCATGTCCGCCACCGGCCACACAACCGTGTCGCCGGTCCAGAACGCCAGATTCCAGATCGAGCCTTCGCTGATGCGCCCGTGGCGATCGACGAATGCCGCATCGTCGAATCCCTGCGCGATCGCGCGGCGCAGGAAGTGCGTCTTGGCGACTTCGCCGACATGCTTGATCTCCGGCAGCACGCGCTCGTATTCGAACAGCGCGAGATCGAGCGGGCCCGCCGGCCCCGACGACGGGGCGGCGGTGCGCACCAGCACGTCGAGCGTTTCGTCGTCGCGCGGTGCGACGAATTCACCCGTCGTCGCATGCACGGTCGCCGTCAGCGACAGCGCCGAGGGCGCGCGCTCGAGCGCAGCGCGCAGGAGCGCGCGAATCCGGTCGTTGGGCAGTGCCTGGCCGAACAGTGCGTTCGACGCATCGCGCAGCCGCGCGAGATGCAGGTCGAGGCCGCGTACGCGGCCGTCGCGCACCTGCATCGCGGTGAAATGCGCGTGGCCCGCGAATGCGAGCGGCGCGAGCGCGTCCGGGGTGGCGCCGCCGCCGTTGAGCTGAACGACGGACGGGAACGGGGCAACGGTCATCGGTGGATCTCCGGGTTCGGTCGCGAGCGCGGGGCGGCTCGCGGCATCGTCAAGAAAGTCTATTGTTTGCGGATTGATGGCATCTTGAAAAACGAGTAGTTTTGAAACGGTCATCAAATCCGGTTTGAAGATCGATGGAACGCATGTGGCCCGGTACGCGCGCACTGAGGACGTTCGATGCGGCGGCGCGGCACCTGAATTTCTCGCGGGCGGCCGACGAGGTCGGGCTGACGCCGGCGGCGGTCAGTCATCAGATCAAGGAAATCGAGGCTCAGCTCGACGTCGTACTGTTCGTCCGCACGAGCCGCAGCATCCGGCTGACGCCGGCCGGTGTCGTGTTGGCCGCCGCGGCCGCCGATGCGCTGGCGGGCCTGCAGCGCGCGACGGCCCGGGCGCGGCGCATCGCGCGGGAGCAGACGGAGTTGCGCGTGTCGGTCGGCGCGCGTTTCGCGACGCACTGGCTGCTGCCGCGCCTGCCGCGTTTCAGGGCCGCGCATCCGGCGTTCGAGCTGACGTTCGACATCACCGACCGGTTGCGCGATTTCGACGATGACGACGTCGATGTCGCGATCCGCTTCGGCACCGGGCGTTATCGCGACGCGTGCGCGCAGCGCCTGTTCGATACGTCGGTCGTCGCGGTCTGCGGCCCGGCACTGCTGTCGGCCGGGCCGCCGTTGCGCAAGCCGCGCGATCTGCTGCGCCATACGCTCTGCCATGTCGACTGCGAAGTCGACGGCGTGACCTGGCCGCGCTGGTCGGCGTGGATGGCCGCGGCCGGCGTCGACGGTTTCGACGACAGCCGGTGCGTGTCGTTTCCGGATTCGAGCCACGTCGTGCAGGCCGTGACGGACGGCACGGCGGTCGGTCTTGCGGAACCGCACATGATCGCGCGCGATCTCGCGGAAGGGCGCGTCGTGCAGCTGTTCGACGTGAACGTCGGGGTGGCGCCGGGCCTTGCGTATCACGTCGTGTATCCCGAACGCACGCAGGACGATCCGCGCATCGTCGCACTGCGCGGCTGGCTCGCGGACGAAGTCGCGACGATGCGCGCGTAGTTGCAGCTGTGGCGGCGGCGCATGCTATCGTGCCCGCACCTCCACCGCACGATGCCCGGTTCCGGGCGTGTTCTTCCGATGAGCCAACCTGAAAACGACCTCGCGATCCTGCTGAGCACGATGCAGCCCGAACTGCATCCGGGTGCGTTCGCCTTCGTGTCGCTGCCGGCCGATGCAGACCTATCGTTATCCGAAGTCATTGCGACGTTCCGCGAAGCGGAAGGGCTGACGGTCGTGGTCGACGAGGAAACGGCTGCACGTCGCGGCTGGCCGGTGCTGTTCCGCTCGGCCTGGATCACGCTGACCGTGCATTCCGACCTGGCGGCCGTCGGCCTCACGGCGGCGTTCGCGCGGGCACTCGGCGCGGCCGGCATCAGCTGCAACGTGATGGCGGCCGCGTACCACGATCACATCTTCGTGCCGTTCGACGACGGCCCGCGCGCGCTCGATGCGCTCGTCGCGCTCCAGCGCGGCGCGACGCGCGGCTGACGCGCGAAGGGCATTCGCGACGCGCCAAAAAAAACGGGCCCGTCACCGGGCCCGAGAACGGAGAGGATTGCACCGGGCACTCACACCCGGCGCGCGGCGGCTTACTTGTTCGCGCCACCCTCGAACCAGGCGGCGAGCTTCGTCCGCTCGTCGTCGGTCATGTGCGTGACGTTGCCGATCGGCATCGCCTTCAGGCGCACGGCCTGTTCGTAGATACGCTGGGCGTTCTTCGACACTTCGTCCGGCGTGTCGAACATCACGCCCGCGGGCGCGCTGCCCATCAGCGTCGGCTTCGACGAGTGGCACTCGACGCAGCGTTGCTGCAGGATCGGCATGATGTCGTTGATCACGATCTTCGGTGCGTTGGCCGCTTGCGCTTCCGGCGCGACCGGCTTCGGCATCGTCCAGACCAGCGCGCCCGACAGCAGCGCGACGCCGCCGATCGGCAGGTACCACAGCTGCTTGCCGCGGTGACGCATCACGAAGAACTGGCGGATCAGCGCGCCGGCCAGCATGATCAGCACGAGCACGACCCAGTTGAACTTGTTCGTGTAGGTCATCGCGTAGTGGTTCGACAGCATCGCGAACACGACCGGCAGCGTGAAGTACGTGTTGTGCACCGAGCGCTGCTTGCCGCGCTTGCCGTAGATCGGGTTCGGCTCTTCGCCCTTGAGCATCTTGTCGACCATCTTGCGCTGGCCGGGGATGATCACGAAGAACACGTTCGCCGACATGATCGTCGCGAGCATCGCGCCGACGATCAGGTAGGCGGCACGGCCCGCGAAGATATGGCACGCGAGGTAGGCGGCGGCGACCACGTAGATGCCGACGCAGATGCCGAGCACGCGGTCGTTGGTGCCGAGGATGCGGCACAGCGAGTCGTAGACGATCCAGCCGGCCGCGAGGAAGCCGAGTGCGGACGCGACGGCGACCACCGGGCCCATGTCGAGCACGCTCTTGTCGATCAGGTAGGTGTTCGGTGCGAGCAGGTACAGCACGAAGAACAGCGAGAAGCCCGACAGCCAGGTCGTGTACGACGGCCACTTCGACCAGTGCAGGTCATCCGGCATTTCCGGCGGGGCGACCGTGTACTTCTGCATGTTGTAGAAACCGCCGCCGTGGACATGCCACAGCTCGCCGAACACACCGCGCTTGCGCTGGTTCGGGTCGGTCGGCGGTTTCAGGCTGTTGTCGAGCGCGACGAAATAGAACGACTCGCCGATCCACGCAATGGCGACGATGACGTGCAGCCATCGCAGCGCGAGGTTCAGCCAGTCGGTGATGAAGCCTTCCATGAAACTCCTCCAGACTCAAATCGTTTGTTTGATGCGGGCGCTGATTCGAATGTCAGCTGCCGCGATAGGTGCTGTACGACCACGGCGACACGAGCAGCGGCACGTGGTAGTGCGAAGCGGTGTCGGCGATGCCGAAGCGCAGCACGACGCGGTCGACGAAACGGGGTTCGGGCACCTTCACGCCGAGCGACGCGAAGTAGTCGCCGGCATGGAACACGAGTTCGTATTCGCCGGCGGCGAGCGCGGCGCCTTCGAGCAGGGGTTCGTCGCAGCGGCCGTCGCTATTGGTCAGCACGGTCTTGATCGCGCGGCGCGATTCGCCGTCCAGCGTGTAGAGGTCCACCTTGATGGCCGCGCCGGGGCGGCCGTGCGCCGTATCGAGTACGTGGGTAGTGAGCTTTCCCATTCGTTGAGTCCTTGTGTGAATGCGAGGTTCGGCGGCGACTCGATCCATTGACTGTGCGGCGGATCGAGGCTCCACGTCACGTGGCTACATACCCGTCGGCGAGATTGAAGCGAGCGCCGTGCAGGCATTGTAAAAAGGTTCCCCGCGCAAATACGGGCGCGATATCAAAGATAATGCGCCGCGCATGAGCGGCTGTCGACGGTACGGCGGACACCGCTTCCGGCGCGCTTTTCGGGTGTTTCCGGCCTTCCGCCGGGCGGTGCGCGGCGTACCATATCGAAACCGTGAAGCGCGGTATTCCGGATCGCGCATTGTGTGCAGCGCGTGCTTGGGCGATCCTCCCGCCGTGCGCGTCGGCCTGTGGCCCGCGCGTACCCCGAAGACGGCAGCACGCCGGGTAACCGGGCCAGGGCGTTCGAACGGACGCAGGCACCGGAGCGTGCCGCGATTCAGCGTTCGAACGGCTGTGTGACCGCCTCCAGGATCAGCGCCTGGGGCAGACCGACGCGGAGAACGCATGAACCTCGAGCAGCACGCTGGCGCACGCGCGCCGAACCCTTCCTCATCCCGCCCGAAAACCCTGCTGGTCAAGCACGCCGACGTGCTCGTGACCATGGACGACACGCGCCGCGAGCTGCGCGACGCCGGGCTCTACATCGAAGACAACCGGATCGTCGCGGTCGGCCCGAGCGCCGAGCTGCCCGACACGGCCGACGAAGTGCTGGACCTGCGCGGCCACCTCGTGATCCCGGGGCTCGTGAACACGCACCACCACATGTACCAGAGCCTGACGCGCGCGGTGCCGGCCGCGCAGAATGCCGAACTGTTCGGCTGGCTCACGAACCTGTACCGGATCTGGGCGCACCTGACGCCCGAGATGATCGAGGTGTCGACGCTCACCGCGATGGCCGAGCTGCTGCAGT
Source organism: Burkholderia sp. COPS (assembly GCF_019425585.1). NCBI lineage: Bacteria > Pseudomonadati > Pseudomonadota > Betaproteobacteria > Burkholderiales > Burkholderiaceae > Burkholderia > Burkholderia sp. COPS. The sequence goes on from NZ_WIXR01000015.1 coordinate 248,479, forward strand.
CGGGCTGCACGACGTCGAGCGACCACCTGTACATCTACCCGAACGGCAGCCGCCTCGACGACAGCATCGGCGCCGCGCAGCGGATCGGCATGCGCTTTCACGCGAGCCGCGGCGCGATGAGCGTCGGCCAGCGCGACGGCGGGCTGCCGCCCGATTCGGTCGTCGAGCGCGAGCCCGAGATCCTGCGCGACACGCAGCGCCTGATCGAGACCTATCACGACGAAGGCCGTTACGCGATGCTGCGCGTGGTGGTCGCGCCGTGCTCGCCGTTCTCGGTGAGCCGCGAGCTGATGCGCGACGCGGCCGTGCTGGCGCGCGAATACGGCGTGTCGCTGCACACGCACCTCGCGGAGAACGTCAACGATATCGCGTACAGCCGCGAGAAATTCGGGATGACGCCGGCCGAATATGCGGAAGATCTCGGCTGGGTCGGCCACGACGTGTGGCATGCGCACTGCGTGCAGCTCGACGATGCGGGCATCGGCCTGTTCGCTCGCACCGGCACCGGCGTCGCGCACTGTCCGTGCTCGAACATGCGGCTCGCGTCGGGCATCGCGCCGGTGAAGAAGATGCGTCTCGCGGGCGTGCCTGTCGGCCTTGGCGTCGACGGCTCCGCGTCGAACGACGGCGCGCAGATGGTCGCGGAAGTGCGGCAGGCGCTGCTGCTGCAACGGGTCGGTTTCGGGCCCGATGCGATGACCGCGCGCGAAGCGCTCGAGATCGCGACCCTCGGCGGCGCGAAGGTGCTGAACCGCGACGATATCGGCGCGCTGAAGCCCGGCATGGCCGCCGACTTCGCCGCATTCGACCTGCGCCAGCCGCTGTTCGCGGGCGCACTGCACGATCCGGTCGCGGCGCTGGTGTTCTGCGCGCCGTCGCAGACGGCGTACACGGTGGTGAACGGGAAGGTGGTGGTGCGGGAGGGGCGGCTGGCGACGCTCGACCTGCCGCCTGTCATCGCGCGGCATAACGCGCTGGCGCAGGCACTCGTGGAGGCGTCGCGCTGATGCCGTGAGCGGGAGAGTGCGCCGCGCGCTGGACGTCGGGCGCGTGGCGGCCGAGGCCGGGATCCGTCACGCGCGGCCGCACGAGGCCACGTCGGGCCACGCCGCAGCGGCGTGGCCAGTGCGCGCGTCGTGCGCGCTTACGCTTCGATCAGCGTGCGGGTGGCTTCGGCGACGAGGCTGCGCAGCCAGCGCACTTCGTCGGAGTAGTGGCAGCGCTCGTGCCACAGCTGGTAGTACTGCATCGGCGGGAAGTCGAGCGGTGCCGGCACGACCGACAGCGGCAGGAACTTCGCGTAGTGATCGGCGAACAGGCGCGTCGTCGTGAAGATCAGGTCGGACTTTACGAGCACGTACGGCGCGAGGTTGAAGTACGGCAGCGTGACGACCACGTGGCGCTTCAGGCGTTCGCGCGCGAGATGCACGTCGATCGCGCCGCGCTGGCCGACCGAGTACGGCGTCGGCGCGAGATGCGGCGCGTTCAGGTACTGGTCGAGCGTGAGCCCGCCGCGCTTCGCGAACGGGTGCGTGTTGCTCATCAGGCAGACGATTTCGTCGACGAACAGGTTCGACAGATGCAGCTGCTCGGGCGGTTCGGGCCAGTTGCCGACGACGATGTCGAGCTTGCCGTCCTCCAGCGCGAGCTCGTAGTCGAATGCGGGGCCGAGCGAATGGAACTCGAGCGTCGCGTTCGGCGCGGCCAGGCGAAAGCGCTCGACGACGGTCGGCACGAACAGCACGTTCAGGTAGTCGGGGCAGCCGATCCGGTAGCAGCGGATCGACGTGGCCGGGTCGAAGTTGTGCTGCTGGAACTTGATCCGCTCGATTTCACGCAGCGCGTTCTGCACGGGCTCGAGCAGGCGCAGCCCGTATTCGGTCGGCACCATGCCGGATTTGCCGCGCACCAGCAGCGGATCGCCGGTGATGTCGCGCAGGCGCCGCAGCGCGGCGCTGATCGCCGGTTGCGACTGGTTCAGTTTGACGGCCGCGCGCGTGACGCTGCGCTCCATCAACAAGGTGTGCAAGACGCGCAAGAGGTACGTGTCGATCGCCTCGCGTTGCTGACTCATGATTTCTCCGGGTTATATGTCTGGGCTGATCGAGGGGTACTGTGGGTATATCGTTTTTAATATGAACGAAAGTCAGCGTCAAGAGATGGATACCCGCAGGCACCCGCCGCCCGGGCCTCGACAAGGGGCCTGAACGGGGCTGCAAACGGGTGCGCCGCGCCGCGCGGAGGCACGTGTAGCGCGACTCCGGATCGCGGCGCGGCGTGGGATGCGACGGGCGCGTCAGTCGTCGATGCGCATGCCGACCTTCAGCGTCACCTGCCAGTGAACGACCTGGTCGCCTTCGATGTGGCCGCGCGTTTCGGTCACCTGGAACCAGTGCAGGTTGTGCAGCGTCTTGCCGGCTTTCGAGATCGCGTTGCGGATGGCGTCGTCGCTCGATTGCTGTGACGAACCGGTCAGTTCGATCATCTTGTACACGTGGTCGCTCATGATGCGCTCCCTGGGATATCGGCATATATCGCCGGTGCAGGTCGCGTTCCCGAAGCGGCGCCGCGCGTGCCCGGCTTCTTGAGTGATAGGTATGATGGGCGGCAAGTGCAACCCATATCGGAGACGAGGAATATCGTGGAAGTCGGATTTTGCGGACCGGGATTGATGGGCGCGCCGATGATTCGGCATTTGCTGGCGGCCGGGCATCGGGTCAGCGTGTGGAATCGTTCGCGCGACAAGGCCGAGGCGCTCGTGAAGGACGGCGCGCAGGTGGCCGGCACGCCGCGTGAACTGGCGGAGCGCGTCGATACGGTATTCGTGTGCGTGCTCGACGGCCGCGCGGTGGGCGACGTCGTGTTCGGCGAGCACGGGCTGCTGGCCGGCGATGCCGCCGCGCGTCGCCTGCAACGCATCGTCGATCATTCGAGCATCCCGCCCGCCGCGACGCGCGATTACGCGGCGCGCGCGGCTGCACTCGGCGTCGGCTGGATCGATGCGCCCGTATCGGGCGGCGTGCCCGGCGCGCAGGCCGGCACGCTCGCGGTGATGGCCGGCGGCCGCGCGGCCGATCTCGACACGGTGCGGCCGCTGATCGACGCGTACGCGTCGCGCATCACGCACATGGGCGACGCGGGCGCGGGGCAGACGGCGAAGCTGTGCAACCAGGCGATCGTCACCGCGACGGTGACCGCGATTGCCGAGGCCGTCGGCCTCGCGCAGGCGAGCGGCATCGACGCCGCGCGTCTGGCCGAGGCGCTGGCCGGCGGGTGGGCCGATTCGGTGCTGCTGCAGACGTTCGTGCCGCGCATGACGTCGGGCGGTCATGCACCGATCGGCGCGCTCGGCACGTTCCAGAAGGACGTCGATGCGATCGCCGACGCGGCGCGCGACACGGGTGCGGTGATGCCGGTGTCGGCCACCGTGCAGCAGGTGCTGCGCCTGGGCGCCGCGCAAGGGCTCGCCGGCGCCGATTTCGCCGCGTTCATCGACATCGTGCGGCCCGGCAACGGGCGTCGCCAGGCGTCGTGACGGGCAAGCGGGGCGCGTGAATGGCAGATGGGCCGCCCGGAGGCGGCCCATCGAATGGCAGGCGGATCAGCCGAGGGAGCGGGGTGTCGTGTCGCCGGCGTTCTGGCGGCCGAGCCCGCCGCGCAGGCTCGCTTTCGTGCCTGCACCAAACTCGGGCAGGATGCGCGCACGCGCACGGCTGGCGAACACGAGGAAACCGAAGCCGTTCGCTTCGTACCAGTAACCACCGTTCTCGAGGCCGTCGAGCGGCTGCTCGAGTGCGTTGGCGATCGATTCGATGCAGCGCTTGCGCAGCTCGGCGATGGCGGGATAGGGCGGCTGGGCGCCGCGCACGCTGCACAGGAGCACGTCGAGACCAGGCAGCACGTGGGCGTACAGGACGGGTTCGTCCTGCGCGCGGGCGCGGGCAATCTTGGTGTCGAGCTGGGCAAACGGTTTCGAGTGGCGCAATACCGCGAGGAATGACTCCTGGCCATCCTGCTGGGCACGCCGACGTTTTTTCGGGAAGGACATAAACACTCGCCTCAAAAACAATTGCAAGAAATGCGGCATTTTCATGCGACCCACTCCCGGCTATGTACGCCGCATGTCGATCCTTTATAGCACACGAAAATGCTGCCTTCGTGCAGTACGACGATCAATGTCTCCCGTCGACCTGCTCGCCATGATCGACACAGCCAGCGTCTTGGCGCCCGTACTGTCGTTTAGTCTCCATCATAGACCTGCTTTTCCCGCGCGTGCATTCGCCCGTCACAAAAAAGTGAGACAGGCCGCATGCGGCGGTGCATCGCGCGCGCAATAAAAAGGCCCGCACGGGGCGGGCCTGGCAGGCGGGGTGCTCGGCGATCAGCGCTGCTTCAGCGAATCGCGGATCTCGCGCAGCAGCACCGTGTCTTCCGGCGTCGCGGCCGGTGCGGCTTCTTCCGGCTTGCGCAGCTTGTTGATGAATTTCACCATCAGGAAAATGATGAACGCGAGGATGACGAAATTGATCGCCACGGTGATGAACGAGCCGTAGCCGAACGCGGCGACACCCGCGGCCTGCAGGTCCTTGAACGAATCGGGATTACCCTTGAACGTCGGGGGGATGGTGCCGAGCAGAACGAACTTGTTCGAGAAATCCAGGCCGCCCGTCAGCACGCCGATCACCGGCATGATGAGGTCTTTCACGACCGAGTCGACGATCTTCGAGAACGCGCCGCCGATGATCACGCCGACGGCGAGATCCATGACGTTGCCCTTGACGGCGAACTCCTTGAATTCCTTGATGATGCTCATGAGCGGCTTTCTCCTGTTGGGGGCGAGGGGAGGCGTGCCGCGACGCGCGGGGATGCGGAGCGTCGAATGAGGGTCGGTGGCACGCCGATGGCCGCATGATAGCGAACGCTCCCCATTGCCGGTAGTCCATCTTGAAATGATTGACAAATCCGCACGCCGGCGCGGCCGGCGATGAAGGGGAGCGTGGCGTGCGTTGCAGCGCGTCGCGGGTGTGTCGACGCGCTGCGCGGCGTCAGGTGTTGTCGTCGGTCCAGCCGTCGTCGTTGCTGCCGAGGTCCATGCCGCCGCCGCCGTTGCCGTCGCTCCAGTTCGACGCATCGCCGCGGCCCAGGTCGAAGCCCGGGTCGTTCTCCTGCCGGCGGCGTTCGCCGTCGACGATCACGTCGCGTTCGACCACGCGCTCGCGGCCGCCCGACATCGCCTCGCCGAGCAATACGCCCGTCAGCAGCCCGCCCATGCCGCCGCCGAAACCGCCGCCGCCTTGCTGGATCACGACGGGCGGTTGCTGTTGCGGGTAGGGTGGCGGCGGATACGGCTGGCCCTGCGCGCCCGTCATGCGATCGGCTTCCTGCGCATACACGGAGCCGCTGCCGTTCGCCGGTGCAGCAGGTTGCGCGGCCGGGTCGGGACGCCCTTCGACGCGTGCCTTGACGCTCGCATGGCGCTGTTCGAGTTCATCGACGCGATAGGGCGGTACCGGATTCTTGCCGTTGGACAGCGTTTCGACGAGCGTGCGCGCGTCGGTCTCGATCGCTTCGAGTTCGCCCGTGAGCGCCGCGGCCCCCGGCGCCGTCGACAGCTTCGCGTCGAGCTTCAGCGGGCGGATGTCGTTCAGCACGTCGGTGGCACGCTTGAGCTGCGTGCGGCGCTCGTCGTCGGCGCGGCTGTCGTCGGCCGTGCGCGCGCGCCGCAGCGTCCAGCGGAGCACCAGCGCGATCACCGCGACGATCAGCCCGAGGCCGATCCACATGCCGGTCGACGGGCCGTGTTTTTCGGCCGGCGCGGCAGCGGGCGCGAGCGACGATTGCAGCGTACCGGCCTGCGTCGCCGACGGCACGTTGCCGCTCACGCGCGCGGCGTCGGCGCGAATGCGCGACTCCGTCTGGGCAAAGCGCGACGCATCGGTGAACTTCAGCTGCGGATCGAGCGACTTCGCGCGCTGCAGCTGCGCGAGCGCATCGGACGCGCGGCCCTCGCGGTCCAGCACCTGTGCATACAGGTAGCGCGCGTGCGCGTTGTTCGGATGGGCGTCGATGACTTGCGACAGCTGCGTGTCGGCCTGCTGCCAGTTGCGTTGCGCGATCGACTGCTCGACCTGCTGCAGCGACGGGACCGCAAACGCGGCGGACGACAGCAACATCAGCGAGAGGCCGAGTGCGGCGAGAGATTTCTTCATGGTCGAACCGGGCGCAGGCGCCCGTCTCCTGACGATCGGTTCGCGCCGCGCGCCCGGGGCGGGCGGCGGCGCGGTTGCCCGCAGTTGCCGTTACTGCGCGGGCGTGTCGAGCTGCTTCTTCAGCGCGGCGAGGCGATCCTCGACCGACGGGCCCTTGTTCAGCGCGGCGAGCTTGTCGTCGAGTGCCTTGCCGCTCGACGTGTCGGCGGAATTGAGGCGCGCGTCCGAGCGGGCGTTCTGCAGCGCGACCTTGTCCTCGAGCTTCTGGAAGTCTTCGGACAGGTTCTTGCCGCCGATGCCGCCCAGCGCGCTGGCCGCGACGTCCTTCGCCTGTGCGATTTCCTGCTTGGCCTGCAGGATGTTCGAGCGTGCATTCAGGTCGTTGCGGCGCTGACGCATGTCGGCGATCTGCCCCTTCAGCTTGTCGACCGACGGCTCGAGCGTCGACAGTTCGGCCGCGAGCGCGTCACGCTCGGCTTCCGCGTTCGACTGCGCACCGAGCGCCTCGCGTGCGAGTGCCTCGTCGCCGGCCTGCAGCGCGCGTTTCGCGCCGTCCTCGTACTTCTTCACCTTGTCGTCGGCCGCATCGCGCTTGCTGCGCTGGGTCGCGACCTGTGCCTCGATCTCGATCAGCGAATTCTCGGCACGACCGATGCTGTCGTCGAGCTCCCGCACGATCTGCCGTGCGTCGCGCGACGGATCCTGTACCGAATCGGCCGCATCGTTCAGCAGGCCTTTGATCGTGCGCGAAACAGAGTCGAAAAGCGACATGAAATCCTCCGTGATTGAAAGGCGCCGCGTCACCGCGGCAGTGCCCGTAGCGAGCCGGTTCCGACCCGCATGAGCCGGCGGATATTACACCACCGGTTCACTTAAATACGGCTTAAACGCGCGAGTTCAAGCGGCGTGCGCATCAGGATGTCGAACCTTTCGCGGTTGAAAGAAAATCGACCGTGCGCACCCTATTGCGTGTCCATGATAGGCAGAGGATGCCGACAATACGTTCCTCAAATCACGGCATTGCGGGAATTTTTACAAAAAATCGCGAAGGCACCCGGTCGATTTCATTAAAATGCGCTGTCACGTCGCGGGAACGGATCGCCGCGCGGCGGGGTCTGTCGACGTGACAGCCGCATCACGCTGTACCCGCTCTGATTCATCCGCTTGCATTTCCGCATGCGTCCGAGGGTGCCACGTACGCCCGCCATTCCGACATGCCAATTATCAAACGACCGCCTTCTTCTTCCGACAGGAACGAACCCCACTACACGCTGCGCCGTTCGCCGTCCGGAGCCTATTACCCCGATGACGACGATCGCGACGACGACCGCCGCACCCAGAGCAGCAGCGGCGGCGGAGGGCGCCGTCGCTCGTTCGGCTCGCGCGTCGCGCTGTGGTTCGCCGGCCTGTTCGCGACGCTGGCGATCGTCGGCGCGCTGATCGTCGGCTACGCGCTGGTCGTGATGGCGCCGCAACTGCCGTCGCTCGATGCGCTGACCAACTATCAGCCGAAGGTGCCGCTGCGCGTGTTCACGGCCGATCACGTGCTGATCGGCGAGTTCGGCGAGGAGCGCCGCAGCCTCGTGCGGTTCCAGGACATTCCCGACGTGATGAAGAAGGCCGTGCTCGCGATCGAGGACTACCGCTTCTACGAACATGGCGGTGTCGACTTCGTCGGCATCCTGCGCGCGGGCGTCGCCGACCTGATGCACGGCGGCGCGCGCCAGGGCGCGAGCACGATCACGATGCAGGTCGCGCGCAACTTCTTCCTGTCGAGCGAGAAGACCTACACGCGCAAGATTTACGAAATGCTGCTCGCGTACAAGATCGAGAAGGCCCTGACGAAGGACCAGATCCTCGAGCTGTACATGAACCAGATCTATCTCGGCCAGCGCTCGTACGGCTTCGCGGCCGCCGCGCGCGTGTATTTCGGCAAGGACCTGAAGGACATCACGCTCGCGGAAGCGGCGATGCTCGCGGGGCTGCCGAAGGCGCCGTCCGCCTATAACCCGGTCGTCAATCCGAAGCGCGCGAAGGTGCGCCAGGAATACATCCTGAAGCGCATGCTCGAGGTCGGCTACATCACGCAGCCGCAGTACGACGAGGCCGTGAAGGAAGAGATCCACGTGCGCACGCCGGGCAACCAGTACGCGGTGCACGGCGAGTACGTCGCCGAGATGGTGCGGCAGATGATGTACCAGCAGTACAAGGACGAAACCTATACGCGCGGGCTGACCGTCACGACGACGATCAATTCGGCCGATCAGGAAGCCGCGTACCAGGCCGTGCGTCGCGGCATTCTCGACTACGAGCGCCGCCACGGCTATCGCGGGCCGGAAGCGTCGATCCAGCTGCCCGCGGCCGGCGACGACCGCGACGAGGCGATCGACGACGCGCTCGCCGATCACCCGGACAACGGCGACCTGCAGTCGGCGGTCGTGCTGTCGGCGTCGCCGAACGCGGTCGAGGTGCAGTTCGTCGGCGGCGCGACCACGACGATCGGGCCGGCCGGGCTGCGCTTCGTGTCGGCCGCATTGAGCCCGCGCGCGAACGATACGCTGCGCATCAAGCCGGGCTCGGTCGTGCGCGTGCTGAAGGACGGCAAGACGGGCTGGCAGGTCGTGCAGCTGCCGCAGGTCGAAGGCGCGCTCGTCGCGATCGCGCCGCAGGATGGCGCGATCCGCTCGCTCGTCGGCGGCTTCGACTTCAACAAGAGCAAGTTCAACCACGTGACGCAGGCATGGCGGCAGCCGGGCTCGTCGTTCAAGCCGTTCATCTACTCGGCGTCGCTCGACAAGGGCATGGGGCCGGCGACGATGATCAACGACGCGCCGCTGTACTTCCCGCCGAGCGTGCCGGGCGGCACCGCCTGGGAGCCGAAGGACGACGACCAGCCGGACGGCCCGATGACGATGCGTACCGGCCTGCAGCGTTCGAAGAACCTCGTGTCGATCCGGATCCTCGCGTCGATCGGCACGCAGTATGCGCAGCAGTACGTGACGCAGCGCTTCGGCTTCGATCCCGCGAAGACGCCGCCTTACCTGCCGATGGCGCTCGGCGCGGGCCTCGTGACGCCGCTGCAGCTCGCGACGGGTTATGCGGTGTTCGCGAACGGCGGCTACAAGGTCGATCCGTACCTGATCGCCGAGGTCGACGACGCGCGCGGCCAGCCGCTGCAGAAGTCGCAGCCGGTGCTGGCGGGCAGCACGGCCCCGCGCACGATCGAAGGCCGCAACGCGTACGTGATGAACAGCCTGCTGCATTCGGTCGCGACGGCCGGCACGGGCGCGGGCACCAACGCACTGGGCCGCAGCGACCTGCAAGGCAAGACCGGTACGACGAACGACGCGAAGGACGGCTGGTTCGCCGGCTACCAGCAATCGCTCGTCGCGGTGGCATGGATGGGCTTCGACCAGCCGAAGAGCCTCGGCAGCCGCGAGTTCGGCGCGCAGCTCGCGCTGCCGATCTGGGTGAACTACATGCGCACCGCGCTGAACGGCGTGCCCGAGCAGCAGATGCCGATGCCGGACGGTCTGACCTCGATCGACGGCGAGCTGTACTACGCCGATCGCACGCCGGGCAACGGCTTCGTCGCGAACGTCGACATCAACCCGGCCGAGAACGCGATCAGCGCGAACGACGCGCTGGGTTCGGCCGGTGCGGCAGGGCTCGCGCCGCCGCCCGTCACGCCGCAGGAGAAGCAGCAGATCATGGACATGTTCGAGAACAAGTAAGCGGGATACCGCTGTTCATGCATGCGACGGGCGCCTTCGGGCGCCCGTTTTTTTGTGCGTCGACGCAAGCGGGAGCGGCTGAATCAGAACGACGCGCAGGCAGGCACCACCGTCATGCCGACCGATTCCTGATGAAACCGCTCCATATAGGCCCTGCGGATCGCGGCGAGCCGTACGCGCGTGTCGGGCGTATCGTCGGCGATGATACGGATCACGAAGCTGTCCTCGCGCGTGATACCGCCGGTCGTGCGGTCGCGCCATTGGCCGTGCGTATCCCAGTAGGTCAGGCCGTCGGGAAAACGCGGCGTGACCGTGTCGGCGAGAAACGCCGCGCGCTCCGCATCGGTGACGGAGCCGTGTCCCGCGATGTCGCGCCCGAATAGCAGGTCGGCCTGCAGCATGCGGCTCTCGCCCGGCTGGGTGCAGGCCGGCGCCGTGCCGGCGGCGGGCGGGGGCGGTGCCGCGCAACCGGCGAGCAGTGCGATCGCGACGCCGCCGATCATGGGCGCCGCGCGGTGCCACCAGGTCTTGGGGCAGGCGGCTGAAGGCCGCATCTGCCCAATTCGTGTCGATCGACCTCCGCGCGCGCAAAACGCTGCGCGCTCAACCACTTGCGTGTTTGTCCGGCGGGTTATCAACAGGGCTGTCAACATAATCTGGGGATAACCCTAGGTTGGTTCGCTGACGCCCGGTGCGCGATCAGTGCTGCGGTTTCGCGTGCGCGAGATGCATGCCGAGCGTGCCCGGGTCGGTATTCGTGCCCGACAGCAGCACGCCGACGCGCTTGCCCTGCAGCGTTTCGCGCAGCGGGCCGAGCAGCGCGGCGAGGGCGGCCGCGCATGCCGGTTCGACCGACAGCTTCAGTTGCGAGAACAGGAACAGCATCGCGGCACGCAGCGCGTCGTCGGACACGGTGACGATGCGGTCGACGTGGCGCCGGCACAGCTGGTAGCTGTATTCCTCGGTATGCGGCGCCATCAGCGAATCGGCGATCGTCTGCATCGCGCTCATCTTGATCGTGTGATTGGCCGCGAAGCTGCGGCTCATCGCGTCGGCGCCTTCCGGCTCGACGCCGTACACGTGCACGCGCGGATTCGCGAGCCGCAGCGCGGTCGCCATGCCGGCCGCGAGCCCGCCGCCGCCGATCGGTACGATCACCGCGTCGAGGTCGGGGGTCTGCGTCGCCCATTCGTAGCCGAGCGTCGCGGTGCCGAGGATCGTGTGATAGCCGTTGAACGGATGGATGAAGAAGCGGCCTTCCTCGGCCTCGATCCGGCGCACCAGATCGAACGCCTGCGACGCGCTGCCGGCCAGCACGACTTCCGCGCGGTACTGCTTGCACTGCGCGATGCGCGTCGGGCTCGCGGTGTGAAACATCACGACCTTGGCGCTGCTGCCGAGCCGCATGGCCGCATACGCGACGGCCGCCGCGTGATTGCCGGCCGACACGCAGGTGACGCCCGCGTTCTTGCGGGCCTCGTCGAGCGCAAGCAGGTTCGTGAATGCGCCGCGCGCCTTGAAGCTGCCGCTCACCTGCAGCAGTTCGAACTTGAAGTTGACGTGCGTGCCCTCGAGGGAAGGCAGGTCGGCGCGTTCGAACACGGGCGTGCGCGCGACCCAGGGCGACAGCGCGAAATGCTGCGCGGCGATTTCGTCGAGCGTCGGGATCGGCTCGCCGTCGATCGTCGTATGGGCCGTGCCCTGTTGTTCAGTCGACATGACGTGGCGGGTGGCGGAGTGGGCCGGCCCGCACACGCGGGCCGGCGTGGCGGGAGGCAGTCAGTGCGCGTCGACCGACATGCTGCGGATGAACTTGCGCAGGAACTGCTCGCAGCTGGCGAGCTGCGCGAGCTCGACATATTCGTTCGGCTTGTGCGCCTGCTCGATGTTGCCGGGCCCGCATACGACGCTCGGGATGCCCGCGCGTTCGAACAGGCCGGCCTCGGTGCCGTATGCGACCTTGCGCTTGTCCTGGTCCGCCGTCAGCGCGCGCACGAGTTGCGTGATCGCGGCCTGTTCGGTTGCGTCGAGGCCCGGCGCCGCGGCGATCTTCGAAAATTCGATCGCGGCATTCGGATGCTCGCGAAGCATCTGCGGCAGCAGTGTTTCCCGTGCATACGCTTCGATGCGCGTGAAGATCTGCTCGGGATCGAGCGTCGGCAGGTTGCGGAATTCGAAGTCGAAGCGGCACTCGGCCGGCACCGTGTTGATCGCGTTGCCGCCCTGGATCGTGCTCGTCTGCGCGGTCGTGAACGGCACGTCGTACAGCGCGTCGAACGGGCCTTCGGCGCGGAAGCGGTCGGCGATGTCGCGGATGTGGCAGATGAGGCGCGCCGCATACTCGATCGCGTTCAGCCCCTTCGGCGTCAGCGACGAATGCGCCGCGTGGCCGCGCACGCAGCAGCGGTATGCGTTGATGCCCTTGTGCGCGATGATCGGCCGCATGCTGGTCGGCTCGCCGACGATGCAGCCCGACGGTTGCACGCCGCGCTTGACTAGATCGGCGATCATCAGCGGCGCGCCGGCGCAGCCGATTTCCTCGTCGTAGGACAGCGCGAAATGGATCGGTTTCGCGAGCTTCGTCGCCTGCATCTCGGGCAGCAGCGCGAGCGCGGCGCCGATGAAACCCTTCATGTCGCAGGTGCCGCGGCCATACAGGCGGCCGTCGCGGATTTCCGGCGCGAACGGGTTGCTGTCCCATTGCTGGCCGTCGACCGGCACGACGTCGGTATGCCCCGACAGCACGATGCCGCCGTTCGTCGAGCCGTCGTGCGCGGGCACGGTCGCGAACAGGTTCGCCCAGCCCTCGCGTGGATCGTGCGTGATCGTCGATGCGATGCCTTTCGCGGCGAGCGCGTCGCGCACCGTTTCGATCAGGCCGAGGTTCGGCACGCGGCTCGTCGTGTCCATCGACACCAGTTGCTTGATCCAGGGCAGGCTGACGAGCGACGCGTCGCCCTGGGTGTCGGTGGACGGCGCCGTGGCGTCGAGAGTGGACATGGCAAAACTCCGTCTGATGAATGCGAAAATCATACTCAAAAACGCGCCGGCCCGCCCGCGCCGCGCGCAGTGCGGTGCAGCATCGGCGTGGCCGTCAGTACCGCGTCACGACCCGTCAGCGCGCCGCGGCCACCGCGCCCTGCCTTGGGGCGAGCGCGCGCAGCGTTTCCTTGATCGTCGACACGCGGATCGCGAGGTCGGGCGAGCGCGTCTCGATCCGCAGCTTGTCCTGTCCCGCCAGCTTGATGTGCCGGTGCTTCTGCACCATCTCGATGATCCGCATCGGATCGATCGGCGGATTCGGCTCGAACTGCAGCCCGATCGCGGCCTCGCTCGCATCGATCTTCACGATGCCGAGCGGCTTCGCGGCGATCCGCAGCCGGTGCGTCTCGACCAGCGCGTGCGCCTGCGGCGGCAGCTTGCCGAAGCGGTCGATCAGTTCCTCCTGGATACCGTCGATCGCGTCGCCGTGCTCGCAGTTCGCGAGCCGCTTGTACAGCGACAGCCGCTCCTGCACGTCCGCGCAGTAGTCGGCCGGCAGGATCGCCGGCGCATGCAGGTTGATTTCGGTCGTCGCGGCGAGCGGGGCGGTGAGGTCGGGCTCCTTGCCGTTCTTCAGCGCCTTCACCGCGTCGTTCAGCATGTCCGTATAGAGCTGGAAGCCGATCTCGTGGATCTCGCCCGACTGCTTGTCGCCGAGCACCTCGCCGGTGCCGCGGATCTCGAGGTCGTGCATCGCGAGATAGAAGCCCGAACCGAGTTCCTCCATCTGCTGGATCGCTTCCAGCCGGCGCTGCGCCTGCTTGGTCAGCGCCTGCGGATCGTGCACGAGCAGGTACGCGTATGCCTGGTGGTGCGAGCGGCCGACGCGGCCGCGCAACTGGTGGAGCTGCGCGAGGCCGAACTTGTCCGCGCGATGCATGATGATCGTGTTCGCGCTCGGCACGTCGATGCCGGTCTCGATGATGGTCGTGCACAGCAGCACGTTCGCGCGCTGCGCGACGAAATCGCGCATCACCCGTTCGAGCTCGCGTTCGTGCATCTGGCCGTGCGCGATCACGATGCGTGCCTCGGGCACGAGCGCCTCGAGCATCGCCTTGCGGTTCTCGATCGTCTCGACCTCGTTGTGCAGGAAGTACACCTGGCCGCCGCGCTTCAGTTCGCGCAGCATCGCCTCGCGAATCACGCTTTCTTCCTCGCGGCGCACGAAGGTCTTGATCGCGAGGCGCTTCTGCGGCGCGGTCGCGATGACCGAGAAGTCGCGCAGCCCCTCGAGCGCCATCCCGAGCGTGCGCGGAATCGGCGTCGCGGTGAGCGTCAGCACGTCGACTTCCGCGCGCAGCGCCTTCAGTGCTTCCTTCTGGCGCACGCCGAAGCGGTGTTCCTCGTCGATGATCACGAGGCCGAGGCGCTTGAACTGCACGTCCGACGACAGCAGCTTGTGCGTGCCGATCACGATGTCGACGCTGCCTTCGTTGATCTGCGCGATCGCCGCGTTCACTTCCTTCGTCGTCTTGAAGCGCGACAGCTCGACGATCCGCACCGGCCAGTCCGCGAAGCGGTCGGCGAAGGTCTGCGTGTGCTGCTCGGCGAGCAGCGTGGTCGGCGACAGCAGCGCGACCTGCTTGCCGCCCAGCACCGCGATGAACGCGGCGCGCAGCGCGACCTCGGTCTTGCCGAAGCCGACGTCGCCGCACACGAGGCGGTCCATCGGCTTGCCGCTCGTCATGTCGCCGATCACGGCCGCGATGGCTGCCGCCTGGTCGGGCGTTTCCTCGAAGCCGAAGCTTTCGGCGAACTTCACGTAGTCGCGCGGATCGAGCGAGAACGCGTGGCCTTCGCGGGCCGCGCGGCGCGCATACAGGTTCAGCAGCTCGGCGGCCGTATCGCGGATCTGCTGCGCGGCCTTGCGTTTCGCGCGCTCCCACTGGCCGGAGCCGAGCGCGTGCAGCGGCGCGCTGTCCGGATCGGCGCCGCTGTAGCGCGAGATCACGTGCAATTGCGCGACCGGCACGTAGAGCTTGCTGTCGCCCGAGTATTCGAGGTGCAGGAATTCGGTCTCGCCTTCGCCGAGGTCCATCGACACGAGGCCCATGTAGCGGCCGATGCCATGCTGCGCGTGGACGACCGGGTCGCCGACCTTCAGCTCCGACAGGTCGCGCACCATCGCGTCGACGTTGCTGGCCTGTTCCTGCCGGCGGCGGCCCGCGCGGCGGCCGAGCGCGCCGTACAGCTCGGTCTCGGTGACGACCGCGTAACCTTCGCCCGGCACCGCAAAGCCGTTCGCGAGCGGCGCGACGCCGAGCGCGAAACGTTCGTCGCTCTCGAGCCAGCCCGCGAAGTGGTCGTTCGACGCGGGGCGCAGATGGTGTTCGGCGAGCAGTTGCAGGATCGTCTCGCGACGGCCGGCCGATTCGACGGTCAGCAGGACGCGCTTGCCCGACGATTCGACGAACGTGCGCAGCGACGCGAGCGGATCGTCGGCATGGCGATCGACGGAGAGCTGGGGCAGCGCCGTCGCCCAGCCGCCGGCCGGCTGCGCGGGCAGCACGACGCGTGCGAACGGCTTCGCGAACGCGAAGAAATCCTCGTCGGACAGGAACAGGCGCTGCGGTTCGAGGATCGGCCGCTCGCGATCGTGCGCGAGGAACGCGTGACGCTGCTTCGTATCGGCCGTGAAGCGGCGGATCGACGCGTCGAGATCGCCGGCGAACACGAGGTGCGCATCCTGCGGCAGGTAGTGGAACAGCGTGGCGGTTTCGTCGAAGAACAGCGGCAGGTAATACTCGATGCCGGCCGACGGCACGCCGTTACCGATGTCCTTGTAGATCGGCGCGCGGCTCGGGTCGCCTTCGAACGTCTCGCGCCAGCGGCTGCGGAAGGCCGTGCGCGCGGCTTCGTCGAACGGAAACTCGCGGCCGGGCAGCAGGCGCACGTCGCGCACCGGGTAGAGGCTGCGCTGCGTGTCGGGGTCGAACGCGCGGATCGAGTCGACCTGGTCGTCGAACAGGTCGATCCGGTACGGCAGCGGCGAGCCCATCGGGTACAGGTCGATCAGCGAGCCGCGTACGCAGTATTCGCCGGGCCGCACGACCTGGCTCACGTGCTCGTAGCCGGCCAGCGTGAGCTGCGCCTTCAGCTTCGCCTCGTCGAGCCGCTCGCCCTGCGCGAATGCGAACGTATACGCGGCCATGAACGACGCGGGCGGCATCCGGTACAGCGCGGTGGTCGCGGGCACGAGCAGGATGTCGCAGCGGCCCTCGCCGAGATCGTGCAGCGTCGCGAGACGCTCCGATACGAGGTCCTGGTGCGGCGAGAACGTGTCGTACGGCAGCGTTTCCCAGTCCGGCAGCAGGCGCACGCGGGCGTCGGGCGAGAAGTAGCGGATTTCCTGCGAAAGCCGCTGCGCGTCGACCGCGTTCGCGCAGATCACCGCGAGGAGCGGCACGTCCTGGCGGTTGTCGGCGAGATAACGGGCGATGGCGAGCGCGTCGGCGGAACCATGCGCGCCGTCGAAGGCGAAACGCTGGCCGGACTTGACGCGGGCAATGGGCGAGGCGGACGGGGTGGAAGCGTTATCTGGCATAGGGACGACAGGGGTGGCGTGCACGGGCGCATCGCGGTGCGCCGGTCGAGACGAAAGACCTATTATAAAATCCGCTTCTCGATTTCATCTTTCCGGCGTTTCCCTTCGTGACTCCCCGACTTTTCGCCCTGATTCCCTGTGCCGGCACGGGCAGCCGTTCCGGTTCGGCCGTGCCGAAGCAATACCGCACGCTGGCCGGCCGCGCGCTGCTGCACTACACGCTTGCCGCGTTCGACGCGTGCAGCGAATTCGCGCAGACGCTCGTCGTCCTCGCGCCCGACGATTCCCATTTCGACGCGCGCCGCTTCGCGGGCCTGCGCTTCGCGGTGCGCCGCTGCGGCGGCGGCTCGCGCCAGGCGTCGGTGCTGAACGGGCTGCTCGAGCTGGCCGAATTCGGCGCGACCGACCAGGACTGGGTGCTGGTGCACGACGCGGCGCGCCCGGGCATCACGCCGGAGCTGATCCGCACGCTCGTCGCGGCGCTGAAGGACGATCCGGTCGGCGGCATCGTCGCGCTGCCGGTTGCCGATACGCTCAAGCGCGTGCCGGCCGGCGGCGACGCGATCGCGCGCACCGAGTCGCGCGACGCGCTGTGGCAGGCGCAGACGCCGCAGATGTTCCGCATCGGCATGCTGCGCGAGGCGATCCTGCGCGCGCAGCGCGAAGGGCACGACCTGACCGACGAAGCGAGCGCGATCGAATGGGCCGGCCATACGCCGCGCGTCGTGCAGGGCAGCCTGCGCAATTTCAAGGTCACGTACCCCGAAGATTTCGCGCTCGCGGAAGCGATCCTCGCGCGCCCCGCGAACGCCTCCTGACTTTCACCCCATCTCAATCGGAACACGCATGGATTTCAGAATCGGACAAGGCTACGACGTGCACCAGCTCGTCGAAGGGCGCCCCCTCATCATCGGCGGCGTGACGATTCCGTACGAACGCGGCCTGCTCGGCCACTCGGACGCGGACGTGCTGCTGCACGCGATCACCGACGCGCTGTTCGGCGCGGCGGCGCTCGGCGACATCGGCCGCCACTTCTCCGACACGGACGCGGCATTCAAGGGCGCCGACAGCCGCGTGCTGCTGCGCGAGTGCGCGGCCCGCATCAAGGCGGCCGGCTTCACGATCCAGAACGTCGACAGCACCGTGATCGCCCAGGCGCCGAAGCTGGCACCGCATATCGACGGGATGCGCGCGAACATCGCGGCCGATCTCGGGCTGCCGCTCGATCGCGTGAACGTGAAGGCGAAGACCAACGAAAAGCTCGGCTATCTCGGCCGCGGCGAAGGGATCGAGGCGCAGGCCGCCGCGCTGCTGGTGAAGCAGGGCGGCTGACGGTTGTCCGTGGCGGCGCGTGGTTCGCGCCGCACGCCGTCCCGCGGAAACGAAAATGCCACGCAACAGCGTGGCATTTTCGTTTGAAGCGGGCGTCGCTCCCGGCATCGCCGCCGGTGCGCGCGGCGCAACCGCTTATTCGCCTTCGGCGGCGATCACCTGTGCGGCGGCGTTGATCACCGATGCGATACGGCCGACGTCGCGCAGCTGCGTGACGGTCATCCCTTGCTCGTTCTTCAGCAGCGCATAGTGCGACTTCACGCAGAAGTGGCACTTGCCGACGATCGACGCGGCGAGCGCGTACATCTCGAACTTGCGCTTGTCGACGCCGCCGTGCGTCGCGTACGCGCCCATCCGCAGTTCGGCGCGTTGCGTCTTCAGGTCGGCGTCGTCGGCCATCTCGACATACGGATACCAGGTGTTGTTCATCCCCATCAGCGCGGCCGCCGTCAGCACGGCGTTCGTTTCTTCGGGCGAAAGGACGCCGGCTTCGCGGATCGTCTTGATGAGCACCGTGCTCTTCGCCGCGATCGCCGCCGCCAGCGCGACGCCGACCGCGTCGGTGCCTTCGAGCGACGAGCGCGAGATCGTGCCGTCGAGGTTCAGGCGAATGTCCTTCGCGTAGTCGGGAATACGTGCCTTAATCGAATCGATGAATTCCATTGATATCTCCTATGGGTTGGCCGTTAAAAAAGCCCGCAGGCAGGACGTGCGCCGCGGGCTTCGTGCATCGATGCGCTTACAGCGTTGCGCCGCCGACTGCACGGTTGCACGGGCAGAGTTCGTCCGTTTGCAGGCCGTCCAGAATCCGCAGGACTTCTTCCGGGCTGCGGCCGACGTTCAGGTTGTTCACCGAAACGTGCTGGATCGTGTTGTCCGGATCGACGATGAACGTTGCACGCAGGGCCACGCCGGCTTCCTTGTCGCGCACGCCGAGCTGGTCGATCAGCTCGCCCTTGACGTCGCCGAACGAGTAGTGGTTCAGCTTGTCGAGGTCCTTGTGCTCACGGCGCCATGCGAGCTTGACGAATTCGTTGTCCGAGCTGCCGCCCAGCAGCACGGCGTCGCGCTCTTCGAACTGCTTCGTGAGCTTTGCGAATTCGACGATTTCCGTCGGGCACACGAACGTGAAGTCCTTCGGGTAGAAGTAGATGATCTTCCACTTGCCCGGGAACGACGCTTCGGTGACGGTCTCGAATGCCGACTGGCCGTTTTCTTCGTGGTTGTTGAAGCCCGGCTTCGCGGCCACGACGGTGAAAGCTTCGAGTTTATCGCCAACGGTTTTCATGCGGATACTCCTGTATGAGTTGGGAAGAAGACTGAGTCAAGCTACCTCGGTGCTGCAACGATGGTGTGACAGCATGGGTGGGACTGTAACACTATTAGTAAGGCGCTTCAATAGATTTTGACTAACGTCATCCATAGTTTTTTTCAACCGGGTCGATAGTGTGAAGGGCGGCAGGCGTACGCGAGCGCGTCACGCCGTCGCACGTGCCTTGCCGGCGCCGGGGAATTCGAGCGTGACTTCGAGGCCCGCGTCGGGGCTGCGGTTGCGCAGGCGCAGCGCACCGCGATAGCGGCCGACGAGGCGCAGCACGATCGCCATCCCGAGCCCCGTGCCATCCGCCTTGGTGCGCGCCGTGTCGACGCGATAGAACGGCCGCATCACGAGCGGCAGCTGGTCCTCGGGGATGCCGGGGCCCTCGTCGCTCACCGACAACTCGACGCGCGCGTGCGTCACGCGCGTCTCGAGCGTGATGCGCGACACGCCGTCGTCGCGGCTCTGGCCGTATTTGCGCGCGTTTTCGACGAGGTTGCCGATCACGCGGCGCATGTCGGTCTCGTCGGCTTCGATCACGGCGTTCGGCGCGAGCCGCGTGCGGATCTGGACGCCGTCCTCGCCCGACACGCGCGCGGCGACTTCGTGCGCGATCGACGACAGGTCGACCGGCTCCGGCTTGCGCTGGGTCGGACGCGCGTAGTCGATGAAGGCCGCGATGATGCGATCCATTTGCTCGATGTCGTCGACCATCGCGTCCTTGGTCGCCTGGTCGGACGGGCTCATCTCGGTCTCGAGCCGCAGCCGCGCGAGCGGCGTGCGCAGGTCGTGCGAGATGCCCGCGAGCATCAGCGCGCGATCGGCCTCGAGCTGCTCGAGGTCGCGCACCATCTGGTTGAAGCTGCGGTTGGTGTCGGCCGCGACGCCCATCCCGCGCTCGGGCAGCGGGTCGGGCGCCTGCCCCGAGCCGACCTGGCGCGCGACGAGCGCGAGCCGCGAGAACGGCCGGTTCACGAGGCTGGTGATGAACGCGGAGCCGAACAGCGACAGCGCGAGCGCGAACAACCCCCAGCCGGCCCACTGCAGGCCCGTGACGTTGTCGAGCTGGTCGCGGTCGAGCGCGACCCAGTAATCGTCGTCGTCGATCTTGAAGCTGATCCACACGCCGGGAATGTCGTTGACCGACTGTGCTATCACGGTATCGTCGCCGAGGCGGCTGCGGATGTCGTGCTCGATCAGGCGGTTCAGCGATTCGTCGGGCTGCAGCTTGAACTTGTCGGTTTTTTCGCGCGGGTACACGCGCACGCCCTCGTTGCTCTCGAGATCCTGCAGCAGCGCGCGCCGCAGGTCGGGATCGGAGTAGAGCAGGGCGGTGCGCGTGAGCTTCACGACCGCGACGAGCTGCAGCGCCACGCGCTGCGCGCGCGGCTCGCGCTCGATCACACGAAAGCTCTGGAACCACGCGGCGAGACTGACCGAGATCAGCAGCGCGATCAGCAGGAAGGTGCGCCAGAACAGCCCGCCGAACGCGAGCTGCAGGAGGCGCCGGTCGATACGCATGGGACGGGCCGTGGGCGGGCGAAACCGGAAAGGAAAAAGATCAGGCGGCGCCGTCCGGGATGAACACGTAGCCGAGGCCCCAGACGGTCTGGATGAAACGCGGGCTGCCCGGATCCGGTTCGATCAGCTTGCGCAGGCGCGAGATCTGCACGTCGAGGCTGCGGTCGAACACTTCGTATTCACGGCCGCGCGCGAGCTCCATCAGCTTCTCGCGCGACAGCGGCTGGCGCGGATGGCGCGCGAATACCTTCAGCACCGAGAATTCGCCGGTCGTCAGTGGAATTTCCTGGCCGGATTTCGTCAATGTACGGGTCGCGAGGTTCAGCGAGAACTCGCCGAACTCGAACACCTCGGTGGTTTCCGACGGTGCGCCCGGCAGCTCGGCCGGCGCCTGGCGGCGCAGCACCGCATGAATGCGCGCGACGAGCTCGCGCGGGTTGAACGGCTTCGGCAGGTAATCGTCGGCGCCCATCTCGAGGCCGACGATGCGATCGACGTCCTCGCCCTTCGCGGTGAGCATGATGATCGGCGTGCGGTCGTTGCTGCCGCGCAGGCGGCGACAGATCGACAGGCCGTCTTCGCCCGGGAGCATCAGGTCGAGCACGAGCAGGTCGAAACGCTCGCGGACCCAGAGCTTGTTCATTGCGGTCGCGTTTTCGGCGACGTAGACATTGAAACCCTGCTCGCCGAGATAGCGGCGCAGCAGATCGCGCAGGCGCGGGTCGTCGTCGACGACGAGAATCTTGGAGGGGTTTTTCGTTTCCATGATCGGCATCTTATCGCGAATGGGAATTGACGCACGGCCGCGTATTTTCGTGCGTTACAGTCGGTTACAAAATTTACCCGTAGTGTCGCGCCGAGTAAAGGCAGGCTATAGAGATTCCTTTACTCGAAGCCGAAATTCGGTAGATACTCCCCTGCACTCCATCATTCATCTTTGCACACCCGAATTCCGCAGGGTTTTTCAAGTACCAGAGGTAACCGGTTGCCGCGTGACGAAGGGAACAAATCGACCAAAGAAGCGAGGACGGTCATGCGATCTGCCCGGATTGCACTGATGCTGACGATCGCGCTCGCCGGTCCGTATGCGTCGAACTTCGCGTATGCGCAGCGCCCCGAGCAGGGCGCATCGTCGCGCAAGCTGCCGCGCGGCAAAGCGCCGCAGTCCGATCGTACCGCCGAGATGACGGTTCGTTCCGCCGTGCCTCCCGATCTCGAACAGCGCCGCCGCGACGGGCACATGACGCCCGAGGAGCGCCACCTTTTGCGCCAGCACATCGAGGACGCCGTTCGCGAGCTGTACAAGCGCTGACGCGCCGTCTTCGCCCTGCGGATCACAACGCGATACACCCCGCGGAAAAGATTCGTAGCAATTTTTCCGTCAACTTTCGCCTGCCGATTGCCGTTGTACCGGCATCCGCACCGCCGGTGCGCACCGGGAGTCCATGACGATGAAAGCGAACGCTGCCGCACCGGCGCCGTCGCCCGCCATGCAGTCGCCGCTCGACGCCGACGATGCATTGTTTTTCCTGAGCCGTACCGGTTTTTCTCCCGCGCCCGCCGATGTCGCGCGCATCGTCGGCATGACGCGCGCGCAGGTCGTGGCCGACACGCTCGGCAGTGTTCGGCGCGAGCCCGTCACGACGTGGCCGGACTGGATCGCCGAGTTGCCGCCGACGCGCGCGCAACGCCAGGCGCTGACCCCCGACATGCGGCGCGACGAGCAGCGCGAGCGCAATGTCCGCTACGATGCGCTGCGCGCGGCCTGGATCAACGAGATGATCGTCACGCCGTCGCCGCTGACCGAGCGCATGACGCTGTTCTGGCACGGGCACTTCACGTCGGGGCAGGACAAGGTGCCTTACCCGCAGACGATGGCCGCGCAGAACGCGCTGTTTCGCCGCGAGGCGCTCGGCAACTTCGGCGTGCTGCTGCACGCGGTCGCGAAGGATCCGGCGATGCTTCAGTATCTCGACGGCGCGAGCAATCGCAAGGGCCGCCCGAACGAGAACTTCGCACGCGAGGTGATGGAGCTGTTCACGCTCGGCGAAGGGCATTACACGCAATTCGACGTGACCGAAGCCGCGCGCGCGATGACGGGCTGGACGGTCGATCCCGACACGCTGCGCTTCGAGGTGCGGCCGGAATGGCACGATGCGGGCGACAAGACGATCCTCGGCGAAACCGGGCCGTTCGACGGCGACGGCTTTCTCGACATCCTGCTGAAGCGGCCCGGTACCGCCCGCTTCGTCGCCGGCAAGCTTTGGCGCGAGTTCGTGTCGGATACGCCCGACCCGGGCGCGCTCGATGCGGTGGCCGAGCGGTTTCGCTCGAGCGGCTACGACATTCGCGCGGCGCTCGCCGCGCTGTGGTCGACCGACGCCTTCTGGGACCCGCGCAATCGCGGCGTGCTCGTCAAGTCGCCGGCGGAATTCGTCGTCGGCTCGGTACGGCTGTTCGACGTTGCGTACGGCGATCCGCAGATGCTTGCGAACACCGTGCGCACGCTCGGGCAGAACCTGTTTTATCCGCCGAACGTGAAGGGCTGGCCGGGCGGCGCGCTGTGGATCAACAGCACCACGCTGCTCGCGCGCAAGCAGTTCGTCGAGCAACTGTTCCGCGCGACCGAGACGGCCGGCATGCACCCGCCGGCGCGTGCGACGGTGCCGCCGCCGAATGTCCGCGCGCACGCGATGCCGGTGGTCGATGCGGCGTCCGCCGCCGGCATGCGCGCGGCGCCTGCCAGGCCCGCGCGCGGCGGCCTGCGTTTCGACCTCGAGCGCTGGCTCGCGCAATATCGCGCGCGGCCGCAGGCGATCGCGGGCTTGTCGACCGAGCTTCAGTTGCAGCACGCGGTGCTGCAGCTTTCGCCGGTCGCGGCGATCGACACGGATTCGACCGGCAGCGCGTATCTCGAGGCGCTGCTGATGGACCCGGCCTATCAACTGAAATGATTCGAACGACGATGAAGCGGGGAGCCGGTGCGGCAAAGGTGCCGGGCGGCGAACCAAAGGATGCGCGATGAACCGACGTGATTTTCTGACGCTGACGGGCGCCGCGGCCGCAGCCGGCGTGTCGCTGTGGCAGGCGCCCGCGATGGCTGCCACCGGACGGCAGCCGGAGGCAGGGTATGCGAACGTGCTGATCCTCGTCGAGCTGAAGGGCGGCAACGATGGCCTCAACACGGTGGTGCCGTATGCCGATCCGCTGTATTACCAGTTCCGGCGCAGCATCGGCATCAAGCGCGAGCAGGTGCTGCAACTCGACGCGCACACGGGGCTGCATCCGTCGCTCGCGCCGCTGATGCCGCTGTGGCGCGACGGGCAGGTCGCGGTCGTGCAGGGCGTCGGTTATCCGCAGCCGAACCTGTCGCATTTCCGCTCGATCGAGATCTGGGATACCGCGTCACGCTCCGACCAGTACCTGCACGAAGGCTGGCTCACGCGGACGTTCGCGCAGGCGCCGGTGCCGCCCGGGTTCGCGGCGGACGGCGTCGTGCTCGGCAGCGCCGAGATGGGGCCGCTCGCGAACGGCGCGCGCGCGATCGCGCTCGTCAATCCCGCGCAGTTCATCCGTGCGGCCCGCCTCGCCGAGCCGTCGTCGCTGCGCGAGCAGAACCCCGCGCTCGCACACATCATCGACGTCGAGAACGACATCGTGAAGGCCGCCGACCGGCTGCGCCCGCGCGGCGGGATGCGCGAATTCCGGACGGCGTTTCCGGCCGGCGCGTTCGGCACGTCGGTGAAGACCGCGATGCAGGTGCTGGCCGCGTGCGAAGCGTCCGGGCCCGGCGCGCAGGATGGTGTCGCGGTGCTGCGCCTGACGCTCAACGGCTTCGACACGCACCAGAACCAGCCGGGGCAGCAGGCCGCGCTGCTCAAGCAGTTCGCGGAAGGGATGAGCGCGATGCGCGGCGCATTGATCGAACTCGGGCGCTGGAACCAGACGCTCGTGATGACGTATGCGGAATTCGGGCGGCGCGTGCGGGAGAACCAGAGCAACGGCACCGATCACGGCACGGCCGCGCCGCATTTCGTGATGGGCGGTCGCGTGGCCGGCGGGCTGTACGGCGCACCGCCGGCGCTCGGGCGGCTCGACGGCAACGGCAACCTGCCGGTCGCGGTCGATTTCCGCCAGCTTTATGCGACCGTGCTCGGGCCGTGGTGGGGGCTCGATGCGACGCGCGTGCTGCAGCAGCGCTTCGACACGCTGCCGTTGTTGAAGGCGTGATGCGTCGTGACGTTCAGCGGCGGCGCGCGGCGCGCCACGCGATCCACAGCTTGCGGATCGGCGTCAGCGCAATGCGCTGGTGCAACACCTGGTAATCGTCGCGCTCGATTTCGTCGAGCAGCGCGCCGGCCAGTGCGATCTGCGCGCGCAGCGTGCGCTGTGCGCGGCGCCCGGATGCGGGGATCGCCGCTTCGGCGGCCGCAAGCGCTTCGCGCGCCCGTGCCGTCTGGAATTGCAGCAGCTCGGTGAACGCCGGGCTGTAGCGACGGTTCAGCAGGTCGGCCGCCGTCACGTTGTAGCGCTGGAGTTCGTCGATCGGCAGGTAGATGCGGCCGTGGCGCGCGTCGTTGCCGAGTTCCTGCACGAACTGCGCGAGCATCAGCGCGCGGCCGGCGTCCGCGGCCCACGGCTGCGGGTCGGCCGGGTTGGCCGAACTGGCGCGCGCGACCAGCGACGCGAAGGTGCCGCCGACCTGCGCGATGTAGCGCTGCAGATTCGCGAAATCGAGGTAGCGCGCCTGTTCGAGATCCATCCCGTAGCCGTTGACGAGCGTGCGCAACGCGTCGGCTTCGGCGGCGATCGCGGGGTGATGCTGCGCGAGTGCCTTCGTGACCGGATGCGACGGCTGTCCGTCGGCCAGCGCCGCGAGTTCCTTGTGCCACCACGCGAGCTTCGTGTGTCCGACGGTCGGATCGCTGGTTTCCTTGACGGTTTCCTCGAGTTCGCGGCGCAGCGCGAACAGCGCGGTCAGGCGCGGTTGCGTGGCGAGCGGCGCCTGACGCAGCGCGTAGTAGACGCTGGAGCCCGCAGGGGCGGCCTTTTGCTGACAGTAGTCGTCGAAGTTCACGGGCGGAATCGTGTGGGGGCGGGTTCGGGGGACGCGCGGCGGCGCGGTGCCGAAACGTCGAGCGCGGCATTCTAGCACCGCCGCACGACGGGTGCCGGCGGGGCGAGACAACGCCGCCCGGATCGGGTAGAATCTCGCGCTCGCCTGATCGGGCGTGCCGGCTCGAGGCCGGCGCGATGTCCCGGGCGCGCGGCAACGCAGCTTGCGTGCCGCGTAGTCAGGCGACGGAAAATGCGCGTGAGTGGCGAAATTGGTAGACGCACCAGGTTTAGGTCCTGACGCCCGCAAGGGTGTGCCGGTTCGAGTCCGGCCTCACGCACCAGAAGTCGAACAAGCACTCGTCAGGGTGCTGTTCCCGAAAAAGCGCTGCCGGTCGGCTGACCGCAGCGCTTTTTTGTTGATGCCTGTCTTGTTCGTGGACGTGCGGCCCGTATGAGGAGCGCACCCTCGAATTCGGCCGCGTGTAACATCGTCAGCGCGATCGAATACAGCAAGTACGACAACACCGAGGGGCCACCGATGAAAAACACCGTACGCATCCCGATTTCCGTTCTGGCGCTGATGCTGGCCGCGCCGGCATTTGCCAATACACCTGCCGACAACGTCGCATGGAGCGCCAGGCCGCTGCACGCGGCGGCATCGACGTCGGCGTGCTCTGCGTACTCGGGGCGGGTGATGTCGGGCGGCGAGTCGCCGTCGACCGAAAACGTGCTGAAAGCGCTCGGCACGTCGCTGGCCGGCGCCGTGCTGGGCGCCGTCACCGGTGGGTATCAGGGCGCGGTCTCCAATCCGTGCCCGCGTCCCGGCCTGTGATCGGCGCGCAGGCGAGTCGAGGGGCTCGCCGCGTTATCCAGAACAAGCCCGACGAAGCGCCGCGCGTCACCCGACTCGCGGCGCTTCGCCGTTTCAGGCACGTCTATTCCCAGAAACTCCGGATCGCGACCGCCACGATCACCGGCACCGAAAAAACCAGCGGGATCGCGAAATACTGCGCTTCGCGATCGACGATCCAGCTATAGATCACCCACGCCGCGCCGAGCGCGAACGTGATGAGGCCGACCGTCACGGCGGCGATGTTCAGCGCCAGCTTCGAAGGCTGGCGGCGCGTCTTGGCATCGTCATTGTTGTCGCGCGGGGACGATTTCATCGGAAGAGTACGGCTTCGGGCCGGAACGGGGATAAAGGCACAGGAGACCCCATCCGCTCCGATCGCGCAAGAGGGCCGCCGCCCGCCGGCCCCGGCGCATTCGTCAGCGCGCATTACAACCCGAACGACGCCGCCAGCTCGTCGAGCAGCCCGCGCTGGAACGCGATGAACCGCTCGCCCGGCTGCTGCGCGATCGCGAGGTCGAGCATCGGATCGGCGACGTCGGTACGAATGCCGGCCAGTTCCTCGACGATCGCGAGCCCGCAGAACGGCACGTATGCCTCCGAATAGCCGCCTTCGTGAACGATCACGAGCCGCCCGCCGCAATGGCGCTGCGCGGCATCCTTCACCGCACGCGTCATGAACCGGTAGCTGTCGGTATGCAACTGCATGCGCGCGAGCGGATCGACCGCGCTCGCGTCGAGGCCGCTGGCGACGACGATCAGCTCGGGCCGGAAACGCGCCAGCGCCGGCAGCACGATCCGCTCGAACGCGTAGCGATAGGCATCGTCGCCGCTGCCCGCGAGCAGCGGCACATTCAGGTTCGCGCCGACGCCCGCGCCTTCGCCGCGATCGTCCGCGCCGCTATAGCCCGGCGGGAAACAGCGGTCCTGGTGCAGCGAGATCGTCAGCGTGTCCGGATCGTCGTAATAGATCGACTGCGTGCCGTTGCCGTGATGCACGTCCCAGTCGATCACCGCGACGCGCTCGATGCCGTGTTTCGCGCGGGCGGCCTCGATCGCGATCGGGATGTTCGCCAGCATGCAGAAGCCCATCGGGCGATCGCGCAGGCAGTGGTGACCGGGCGGCCGCGACAGCGAGAAGGCATTGGCCGCGCGCTCGCCGACGACCGTATCGACGGCCGCGATCGCGAGGCCGGCAGACAGCGCGGCGATCTCGTAGCTCCCTTTGCCGAACGGCGCGAGATCGCCGAGGTCGCCGCCGTTCGCGTCGCTGAGTGCGCGGAACGCATCGAGATAGTGCGCGGGATGAATGCGCAGCAGGTCGGCGGTCGTTGCCGGTTCGGCGCCGCGCAGGTCGAGCTGCGCGGCCAGGCCCGAGGCCTGCACGAGCGACAGGAAACGGCGCTTCGAATCGGGCGATTCCGCGTAGCCCGCGCTCGACGGCGGCTGGACCCAGCCGCCGACCGGGAAGAACAGCGCATGCGTGCCGCCGGTGTGCCAGAAAGTGCGTTCGTCGGTGAAGAAGGCAGTGCGATTCATGGATGTGCGAGACCTGTCACGGTTGGGAGGAAACGGAGGCGTGCGTGCGGCGATCGATGTGGCGCAGCGCGGCGAAAGACACGATCGCGACAGCCGTCGCGGCCGTGAACAGCGCGTGCATCGTGCCGCCGGCGTCGAGCATCAGCCCGGCGAGCAACGGGCCGGCAGCGAGGCCGGCGCCGATCACGAAATTGAGCGTGGCCACGAGGCGGCCCGACGTATCGATCTGCGCGACGGTCGCGAGGATGAACGGCAGGACGAACGTCCACGCGAACTTGAACGCGAAGATCGCCGCGCTGTAGCCGCCGGCTTGCCGCATCACGGCGAGCGCGACGAGCGAGGCCGCCAGCAGCGCGTAACCGGCCGTCAGCATGGCGCGCCGCGCGAGCCGGCCGCCCGCGCACGATGCGAGCGCCGCGCCGGCGATGCCCATCACGCTCGCGATCGCGAGTACGTTGCCGGTCGACTGCGGATCGAGCCCGGCTTCGGCCGCGGCACGGCTTGCGAACGTCCACACGCTGCCGATCGCGAGATAGAACGTCAGCACCGCGCCGATCGCGAGCACGATCGAGCCTTGCGGCGTCCGTGCCGCCGCGCCGCGCGCGTGTTGCGCAGGCGCGGCTCGCGCGCCCAGCGACGACGGGAAGCCGCGCGACAGCGGCGCCGCGAGCAGCGCGAGCCCGGCGAGCGCGACGTACAGCGCGCGCAGCCCGAATGCCGCGAACACATGCGGCAGCACGAACAGGCCGATCGCGCCCGCGATCAACTGGCCGACGACCCACAGGCCGTACACGCGGTCGCTGTTTTCGCTCGTTGCGGCGCTCGTCATGCAGAGCACCATCAGCGAACCGCCGCCGAGCGCGGTCACGGCGCGCAGTGCGAGCAGCGCGACGAAGCCCGGCATCCACAGCGCGGTCAGCAGGTTGCCCGCGCCGAACAGCGCGATGGCGAACGCGGCGACGCGGCGTGCGTCGATGCGACCGAGCCACAGGTACGACGGCACGGTCGCGAGGCTGAACGCGCCGAGTTCGACGAAGAAGTAGGTGCCGATCTGCGAGGCGGACAGCCCGAGCTGCGTCGCGAGCTGGCCGGCGACGGCGGGCGCCACGAGCAGCAGCAGCGGCGTGATGGCCGCGAACACGACGAGCGCGACGAGCGTCGAGCGCGCGAAGGTCGATGCGCGGCCGTCGGGCGGGAGTGCGGCATCCGGGGACAGGGTTTTCATGGCGGGATCTCGTGTGGGGAATCAGAACAGGTGGTACATGCCGACCATCGCGCCGAACTGCGATGCGCCGGCGAGCGGCGTCGGGTCGTATTCGTAGACAGTCTGCGAACTCTGGCCGCTGTTGCGCGCATAGCCGAGGTTCACGTAGGCGACGGTGCGTTTCGACAGCGCATACGTGGTGCTCGCGATGAACAGCGTCGGGTGGCCGATGGCCGGCGCGCGCGAGTCGGTGTGGTAGACGCCGGCGTTCAGGCCGATCCCGTTCGGTGTCAGGTAGCGCGCACCGCCCCAGACGATCGTGCGCGCGGCGTCGAGGTCGCCGGTCAGGCGTTCGACACCTGCGTAGACGGTGAGCGGCAGTGCGGCGAACGCATAGCGCGCGGCGAGCGTGCCGAGTTCGCGGCGGCGCGCCGACGTGTCGCCGGCCGCCGATACATCGCCGTGTGCCTGATGCAGCACCGCGCTGACCGACAGGCCGTTGCTCGTGTACTGGCCGCCGAGTTCGAGCACGCGTCCGGCGCGCGTATTGCCGGCGACGCCGGACGTCGCGGCAAGCGCCTCGACGTCGAAGCCGGCGAAGGTCGGCGACTGGTACTTGACGGAGTGGTCGATGAAGTTCGCGTTCATCGGCACGATGACGCCCTGGCCGCTGTACGACGCGTACCAGAGCGGGTCGTAGAACAGCGTCTTGTCGAACAGCACGCTGAACTGACGGCCGAGCGTGACGGTGCCCACGGGCCCGGCGATGCCGACGTACGCGCCGCGGAAGAACGCGTAGCCGGGCGCGGTCGCGGTGCCGTCGTTGAGGTTGAGGCCCTGTTCGAGCTTGAACAGCGCACGCCAGCCGCCGCCGAGATCCTCGTTGCCCTTCAGGCCGACCTGGGAAGGCAGGATGCCGTAGTTCTGCAACTGCACGGCCGAATGGCGCCCGTCGGCATGCGTCAGGTATTGCACGCCGGCATCGAGCGCGCCGTACAGCGTGAGGGTCGACTGCGCATGCGCGGCGGCGCTGCACGCGGCAAGCGTCGCGACGGCCGCGGCCGTGCGGATGAAGCGGGGTTTCGTCACGTGGGGTTCTCCATACCGTCCTGCATCGGTTTGTCGTTGGTGTTGTCGCGACGCAGTGTCCGCAGCGGGAAAACCTTCGAACAGTCGTACAGATGAACGGTGCGGAAAACCCGAGGTGCGCGGCATGGTCGCGACGCGCTGGCGTCGCGCGGCGTGCTGCGGAGCAGCAACGTGCCGCGTACCGTTCAAATGGATGGGGCTGGTGCCGGTTCCGGCACCGGGGCCCGTCAAAAAAGCCGGTCGCTATAATCGGCCGGTGTCGTTGGGCACGTCAGCAGCCCGATCGGGCAGGGGAGCGGAAGGTGAGGATCACGACGGATATCGGGCAGGATCTCGAAGCGCTGCGTGACGTGCCGGCCGCCATCGTGCTCGACGACTTCGCCTGGCCGCCGCTGCCGTCCCGGCGCGCGGATTTCGACGGCGTCACGCGCGGCGACGCAGCGCAGCGCGAACTCGGGTTGATGCTGCTCGACCTGTACGCGGTTGCCGCGCGGTCCGGCATCGGCGAATTCGAATACCGCTTCTTTTCGCTGCTGCAGGCGCTCATTCCGTTCGACGCCGCGTGGACTGGCGTCGCGACGCATGTGCCGACCGGCCCGGTGATGCACAACAGCTTCCTGTACCGTCTGCCGCACGCGTTCTTCAGCGACTGGAAGCGCGTGCGCGATTGCGACCCGCTCGCGCACCGCACGCTGCGCGGCGCGCACGGCCACGCGGTGCGGCTGTCGGTCGTCGAGCCGGGGCTCGATGCACGGTTTCGCGACTGGTGCGTGAAGTACGGGCTCGCGCAACTGATGTGCGTGTGCACGCTCGATCGCCGTTTCGGCCTGACGACGTTCATGTCGATCTACCGACAGGGCCTGAACCGTCCGTTCAGCGATGACGATGCGCGCCGTTTCGAGGAAGTGATTCCGCATCTCGCGGCGGCGCTGACCATCAATCGCGCCGCGCAGCTCACGCGCGAGCGCGGCGATGCGGTTGCGCCGGCCGCCCGCGCGCTGTGCGACAACTTCGGTGTGCTGCATCACGCCGATCATGGTTTCGACGACGTGCTGCGCACCGAATGGCCGGCATGGGCCGGTGCACGCGTGCCGGAGCCGCTCGTTGCGCACCTGCGGCGCCAGCCGGGCCAGCCGTTCGTCGGCGATGCATTGCGGATCCAGTGCGTGCCGGTTGCGGGGCTGTTCCAGATCGAGGCGCGGCCGCGCTCGCTGCTCGACCGCCTGAGCCCGCGCGAGCTCGCGGCGATCCGCTATTACGGCGCCGGGCGCTCGCACAAGGAAGTCGCGCAACAGATGGCGATTTCGCCGACGACCGTGCGCCATTACCTGCGCTGCGCGTACCGCAAGCTCGGCATGCACGACAAGAGCCAGATCGCCGGCGTGCTCGGCGCGACGGGCGGCGCGACCGACGACGAACCGGTGGAAGCCGGTGGCGAGCCACGCTGACGCATGCGAACGCCATGCGTCGCACGGCGGCGCGTGAATGGTTGTGCCCGCAACCATTGAGCGTTATGCTCGTCAGCTCCCAGGAGACGGAATTCCATCATGAACGACACGAATTCAGGGTCGGTGCGCGCGGCGGTGGTCGGGGTCGGCGCGATCGGCGGATTGCTCGCGGCCGCGTTGTCGCGGGCCGGGATGACCGTGAGCGCGTACGCGCGCGGCGCGACGCTCGACGCGCTGAACGCGCACGGCGTGCGCGTGATCGACGAGGCGGGCACGACGTCGTCGGTTCCGGTGCGAGCGAGTGACGATGCGGCCGCGCTCGGCGTGCAGGACTACGTGGTGATCGCGCTGAAGGCGCAGGTACTGCCGGCACTGGCCGCGCGCATCGCGCCGCTGGTCGGGCCGGACACCGTGATCGTCGCGGCGATGAACGGGCTGCCTTGGTGGTTCACACACGGGCTCGAAGGCGCGCTCGACGGCGTGCCGCTCGATGCGGTCGACCCGGCCGGCGCGGTGTCGGCGGCGTTGCCGCCCGCACAGGCGATCGGGTGTGTCGTCCACCTGTCGTCGAGTACCGATGCGCCGGGCGTCGTGCGCCGCGGGCGCGGCAACCGGCTGATCGTCGGGGCGCCCGATGCGCGGCTCGATACGGCTACTGCCCGGTTCGCCGCGGCGCTCGCGGCGGGCGGTTTCGACGTCGAGTCGACGCCGGCGATCCGGGCCGAGATCTGGACCAAGCTGTGGGGCAACATGAACATGAATCCGCTGAGCGCGCTGACGGGGTCGACGGCCGAGCAGCTGCTCGACGATCCGTTCACGCAGGGTCTCGCGCTGCGGATGATGGAGGAGGCGGCCGCGATCGGCGCGAAGCTCGGCCTGTCGACGGGGATGAGCGGGCCCGAGCGGATCGCGGTCACGCGCAAGCTCGGTGCGTTCAAGACGTCGATGCTGCAGGATTTCGAAGCGGGCCGCGCGCTCGAGATCGGGCCGATCCTCGGTGTGTTTCCCGAGCTCGGGCGCAAGCTCGACGTGCCGACTCCGTATTGCGACGCGGTGCTCGGGCTGCTGCGCCAGCGGGCGACGAACAGCGGGCTGTAAGCGCGGGCGGGGCCGCTGCATGCGCGATGCCGGCGAGGTCGCGCGCTGCAATCCGGTTGCCGCGCGCAGCGCATCACGCAAAGCGGGCCGCCCGCGTCGCGGGTGTGGCGACCGGGGCGGCCCGTCGAATTCATCGGATCAATACCGCGGGCATCGTGCCCGCGTGCCGGTCAGTCGTCCCGCTCGATTGCGTGCGCGACGACCTTGTCGAGCAGCCGCTCGAATGTCTGGCGTTCGCTGTCGGACAGGCATGCGAGCAAGCCATCGTTCCACTTGCGCACGATCGGCATGATCTTGCGATGCAGCGCGCGGCCGTCGGCGGTCAGCGCGATCAACACGATCCGGCCATCCTCCTCGCTTGCGCTGCGTTCGAGCAGCCCCTGGCGCAGCAGCGCCTCGGCTGCCCGGCTTGCCTGGCTCTTGTCGAGATTGGTGTGGCGCGCCAGATCCATGATCGAGAACGGGCCGAAGGCGCCGACGGCGGCGATCACGCGCGCCTCGGGCAGCGAGATGTCGAGCTTGTGCCGGTACACCTCGCCGATCCCGCGGTCGGATCGCTTCGTGAGCGCGTGGAGGCGATAGGTCAGAAACTGATCGAGCCCGGCTTGACGGCCTTTCATGTCGAATCCTGAAGAAAAAGGGCGGGCCCGATTGTTCCTGTATCGCGCGCTCGGGTCAACGGTCAGTGTGCGCCGTACTTCAGGCGTGTCAATTGCTCCGCTTCGTTCGCGAGCAGATTGGCCGCGTCGCGGATCGCGACGTCGAGCGTGATCGGCCCGGGAGCCGGCGAGAAGCAGCCGGAAAAATGTTCGGACAGGCGGGGCAGCGCGGCCGGGTCGACCGCGCCGGACAGCAGCGACGCGGGTACGCCGGCGGCTTGCGCGTGGCGGCACGCGATGAACGGCGCCTTGCCGTGCAGCGTCTGTACGTCGGAGCGGCCTTCGCCGGTGATCAGCCAGCCCGCGCCGGCGAGCGCCGCGTCGAGCCCGACCTGCCGCGCGACCACCTCGGCCCCCGCTTCGAATTGCGCGCCGAGCATGTGCAGCGCGAATCCGAGGCCGCCCGCGGCACCGGCGCCCGGCAGGTCGCGGCCGCGACGGTCGAGCGCGGCTTCGAGCAGGTCGGCGAAGCGGGCGAGTGCGGCGTCGAGGGTGGCGACCTGCCCGGGCGTCACGCCCTTTTGCGGGCCGAACACGGCGGTTGCGCCGTGCGCGCCCGTCAGCGGGTTGTCGACGTCGGACATGCCGATGAATTCGGTTTCCTTCAGCCGCGGGTCGAGCCCCGACGCGTCGATGCGCGCGATGTCGGCGAGTCGCGACGGCACGGGCTCGACCGGCTGGCCGTCCGCGTCGAAGCACTGCAGGCCGAGGCCTGCGAGCAGCCCGGCGCCCGCGTCGTTGGTGCTGCTGCCGCCCAGTGCGACGAAGAAGCGGCGCACGCCTTCGTCGAGCAGCGTGCGGATCGCCTCGCCCATCCCGCGCGTGCTGCGCGCGTCGACCGGCACGCTCATGCCGACCGGATCCGTGATGCCGACGATCTCGGCCGTTTCGACGATCGCGGTGCGCGCGTCGATCACGCCGACCGCCGCATCGCGTGCCGCGAGCGACGCACCGGCCACCCGCAGCGTGCGCCGCGTGCCGCCGCCCGCCAGCATCGCGTCGAGCGTGCCTTCGCCACCGTCGGCCATCGGGCAGCAGCGCACGACGGCGTCGGGCCGGGCGCGGCGGATGCCGGTGGCGATCGCGTCCGCGACCTGCTCGGCGGAAAGCGAGCCTTTGAACGAATCGGGCGCGATGACGACGACAGGCGCGGACGGGTGTTGCGGCATGGTGTCTCCGGAAGGCGTGATTGGTGTGAAGAATATTGGGGCGCGACGGCGGTGCACCCTCATTCGGAGCTTACAGGATGGCGGGCCCGTGGTGGATACGGCATGCGGCATAGCGGCGATCCGCGCGCATTGCCGTGCGAAGGGCTGCCGGCGCGGTGCGGACGCACGCGCGTCGCGCCGATCTGGCGGTGTGAGGAAAATTGTTTGCTAGAATAGTCGATTCTTCCGGCCAAAGCCGTGCTCCGAGCCGCTTGCGCTAGCCATCCGGCGCGTGCAGGGATGGCGTGGCGCTCCGGCGCGGCGAGTGTATGTGACGCACATCACGCCGCAGGCAGGCACGGCAAGGAAAACCCGATTCGCTCGAATAATTTTAGGACGATTGAAGCCATGGCTAACGTTGTTGAGAACCTCGGCAAGCTTGAACGCCGCGTGACGATTTCCCTGCCGAAAGACACCGTGCAGAAGGAAATCGACGCCCGTATCCAGAAACTCGCGAAGAACGTGCGCATGCCGGGTTTCCGCCCGGGCAAGGTGCCGCTGAAGATGGTCGCACAACAGTACGCGGGTCAGGTCGAAGCGGAAGTGCTGAGCGACAAGATCGGCCAGGAATTCTTCACGATCAGCCGTGCGGAAAACCTGCGCGTCGCCGGCCAGCCGAGCTTCGAGCCGAAGCAGGAGCAGGCTGAGGATGCATACGCGTTCGACGCGACGTTCGAGGTCTACCCGGAAGTCAAGATCGGCGATCTGGCGACGGCTGAAGTCGAGCGCTCGACGACGTCGATCGGCGACGCCGAAATCGACCGCACGCTGGACATCCTGCGCAAGCAGCGCGTGCACTTCCACGCACGCGGCGAAGCCGGCGAGCACGGCGACGGCGGCGCGGACACCGCAGCGAAGAACGGCGACCGCGTGACGGTCGACTTCGTCGGCAAGATCGACGACGTCGCGTTCCAGGGCGGCACGGCCGAAGATTTCCCGTTCGTGCTCGGCGAAGGCCGCATGCTGCCGGAATTCGAAACCGCGGCGCTGGGCCTGAAGGTCGGCGAACAGCGTACGTTCGACCTCAAGTTCCCGGATGACTACCACGGCAAGGACGTCGCCGGCAAAACGGCACAGTTCACGGTCACGATGAAGAAGATCGAGTGGCCGCACCTGCCGGAAATCGACGGTGAATTCGCAAAGTCGCTCGGCATCGAAGACGGCGACCTCGCGAAGATGCGCGCCGAGATCAAGGAAAACCTCGAGCGCGAAGCGAAGCGTCGCACGCAGTCGATCGTCAAGAACCAGGTGATGGACGCGCTGCTGAAGATCTCCGAACTCGACGTGCCGAAGGCGCTGATCGAGCAGGACCAGCAACGCCTCGTCGAAATGGCTCGCCAGGATCTGGCGCAGCGCGGCGTGCCGAACGCGAAGGACGCACCGATCCCGGCCGAGATGTTCACAGAGCAGGCAGAGCGCCGCGTGAAGCTGGGCCTCGTGCTGGCCGAGCTGGTGAAGTCGAACGGCCTCGAAGCGAAGCCGGAACAGATCCGCGCGGAAGTCGACGAGTTCGCGAAGAGCTACGAAGACCCGAAGGAAGTGGTCCGCTGGTATTATTCGAACCAGCAGCGCCTCGCCGAGATGGAAGCGTTCGTCGTTGAAAGCAACGTCGTCGATTTCGTGCTGGGCAAGGCGAAGGTGACGGACAAGGAAGTGAGCTTCGAAGCACTCGCGAGCGCATCGGCGCAAGCGTAAGTGTTGCTCTAGCGGCGTGCCGGCTGTCGGAGCGACGGCCCGCACGCCGTTTTTACGTCAAGCGCACGGTTGCCATTAATATGGCGATTGAGCGGGCGGCTTCCTTCCGTTCAATTTTCCATTCGAACAAGGTTCATTGAATGATCACTCGCGCTGAATTGCTGGACATGCTTGCTTCGAACGCGCCGCAAGGTTTCGAGGCGCAAGCGCTGGGGCTGGTGCCGATCGTCGTCGAAACGAGCGGCCGCGGCGAGCGTTCGTACGATATCTATTCGCGTCTCCTGAAGGAGCGCCTGGTGTTCATGGTCGGTGAAGTGAACGACCAGACCGCCAACCTCGTGGTCGCGCAGTTGCTGTTCCTCGAGAGCGAGAATCCCGACAAGGACATCAGCCTGTACATCAACAGCCCGGGCGGGTCGGTGTCGGCCGGCATGGCGATCTACGACACGATGCAGTTCATCAAGCCGGACGTGTCGACGCTGTGCATGGGCCTCGCGGCCAGCATGGGCGCGTTCCTGCTCGCGTCGGGCGCGAAGGGCAAGCGTTTCGCGCTGCCGAACTCGCGCGTGATGATTCACCAGCCGCTCGGCGGCGCACGCGGCCAGGCATCGGACATCGAGATCCAGGCGCGCGAAATCCTCTACCTGAAGGAGCGGCTGAACCAGTTGCTCGCGCAGCACACGGGCCAGGACGTCGAGCGCATCGCGCGCGACACCGACCGTGATAACTTCATGTCGAGCGAGGATGCGAAGGCGTACGGGCTGATCGACCAGGTGCTGCTGAAGCGCCCGTGAGATTAAGTGGGGTGCCGCCCCGATTCGTGCGGCGCCCCTGCGACTTCCCGAACGCCCAGAGCATCTGCGGCAAGCGCATCCGGTCGGCTCCGGTCGCGCCCTAGGCGCGGTGCCCGGAGCATTCGGCGTATCATGTCATTTACCTGTCCGGAGGCTCTACATTCATGGCGGACAAAAAAGGTTCGAACAGCGAGAAGCTGTTGTATTGCTCGTTTTGCGGAAAAAGCCAGCATGAGGTGAAAAAACTCATCGCGGGCCCGTCGGTGTTCATCTGCGATGAATGTATCGACCTCTGCAACGAAATCATTCGCGACGAGGCGGCTGCCGCCGGCGTCGAGGCCAGCCTGTCCCGGTCGGATCTGCCGAGCCCGCAGGAAATTCGCGACATCCTCGATCAGTACGTGATCGGCCAGGAGCGCGCGAAGAAGATCCTCGCGGTGGCCGTGTACAACCACTACAAGCGCCTGAAGCATCTCGACAAGAAGGACGACGTCGAGCTGTCGAAGAGCAACATCCTGCTGATCGGCCCGACGGGCTCCGGCAAGACGCTGCTCGCGCAGACGCTCGCGCGGTTGCTCAACGTGCCGTTCGTGATCGCCGATGCGACGACGCTGACCGAAGCCGGCTACGTCGGCGAGGACGTCGAGAACATCATCCAGAAGCTGTTGCAGAACTGCAACTACGAGGTCGACAAGGCCCAGCGCGGGATCGTCTACATCGACGAAATCGACAAGATCAGCCGCAAGTCGGACAACCCGTCGATCACGCGCGACGTGTCGGGCGAGGGTGTCCAGCAGGCCCTGCTGAAGCTCGTTGAGGGCACGATGGCGTCGGTGCCGCCGCAGGGCGGCCGCAAGCATCCGAACCAGGATTTCATCCAGGTCGACACGACCAACATCCTGTTCATCTGCGGCGGTGCGTTCGACGGCCTCGAAAAGGTGATCACCGATCGTACCGAGAAAACCGGTATCGGCTTCGGTGCGACGGTCAAGAGCAAGCAGGAGCGGGACGCGGGCGAAGTGCTGCGTGAAACGGAGCCGGAAGACCTGATCAAATTCGGTCTGATCCCCGAATTGATCGGCCGCCTGCCGGTGGTCGCGACGCTCGGCAAGCTCGATGAGGCGGCGCTGATGAAGATCCTGGTCGAGCCGAAGAATGCGCTCGTCAAGCAGTATCACAAGCTGTTCGCGATGGAGCGCGTCGAGCTGGAGATCCGGCCGGGCGCGCTGCAGGCAGTCGCCCGCAAGGCGATCCGCCGCAAGACCGGCGCGCGCGGTTTGCGTTCGATCATCGAACAGGCATTGCTCGACGTGATGTACGAGCTGCCGACGATGAAAGGGGTCAGCAAGGTCATCATCGATGAGAACGTGATCGATGGGGACGGCAAGCCCTTGCTGATCTACGAGGACACGCCGAAGGTGGCGGGTTCGAACTGACCGGCTTGCCGACGATGTTCTGCGAAAAAGGCCGTTCATGAGTCCGTGGGCGGCTTTTTTTCGTTTATCTTGTGGGTAACTCTGACTCGAAACGCGGTGGTTACTTTCTTACCGAATATTTCCCGCACTTGAAGGCTTGCAATTCGTTGTGGCGGCCTCAATTACCGAACAATTGATTCCACTCATGGGGAAATGAAATGTCAGGCACCCAACTTCTCCCGCCGGAACGCATCACGCTCCCGCTGCTGCCGCTGCGGGATGTCGTCGTTTTCCCGCACATGGTCATTCCGCTCTTCGTGGGCCGGCCGAAATCGATCAAGGCCCTCGAAGCAGCGATGGAAGGCGGCAAGCACATCATGCTTGTCGCCCAGAAAACCGCGGCCAAGGACGAACCGACCGAAAAGGACATGTACGAGGTCGGTTGTATCGCCAACATCCTGCAGATGCTGAAGCTGCCGGACGGCACCGTGAAGGTGCTCGTCGAGGGCCTGCAGCGTGCGAAGGCGTTGTCGATCGAAGAGCAGGAAACGCAATTCTCCTGCGAAGTGATGCCGCTCGAGCCCGATCACGCCGACAGCGCTGAAACGGAAGCGCTGCGCCGCGCGATCGTGTCGCAGTTCGACCAGTACGTGAAGCTGAACAAGAAGATCCCGCCGGAGATCCTCACGTCGCTGTCGGGCATCGACGAAGCGGGCCGCCTCGCCGACATGATCGCCGAGCGCCTGCCGCTGAAGCTCGACCAGAAGCAGCACATCCTCGAGATGTTCCCGGTCATCGAGCGCCTCGAGCACCTGCTCGCGCAGCTCGAAGCCGAGATCGACATCCTGCAGGTCGAAAAGCGCATCCGCGGGCGCGTGAAGCGCCAGATGGAAAAGAGCCAGCGCGAGTACTACCTGAACGAGCAGGTCAAGGCGATCCAGAAGGAACTGGGCGAAGGTGAAGAAGGTGCGGATCTCGAGGAGCTCGAGAAGCGCATCAACGCCGCGCGCATGCCGAAGGAAGCGAAGAAGAAGGCCGACGCCGAGCTGAAGAAGCTGAAGCTGATGTCGCCGATGTCGGCGGAAGCCACCGTCGTGCGCAACTACATCGACACGCTGATCGGCCTGCCGTGGCGCAAGAAGAGCAAGGTCAACAACGACCTGTCGAACGCCGAGCAGGTGCTCGACGAAGATCACTTCGGCCTCGAGAAGGTGAAGGAACGCATCCTCGAGTATCTCGCGGTGCAACAGCGCGTGGACAAGGTCAAGGCGCCGATCCTGTGCCTCGTCGGGCCCCCGGGCGTCGGCAAGACCTCGCTCGGCCAGTCGATCGCCCGTGCGACGAACCGCAAGTTCGTCCGGATGGCGCTCGGCGGCGTGCGTGACGAAGCCGAGATCCGCGGCCACCGTCGCACGTATATCGGTTCGATGCCGGGCAAGATCCTGCAGAGCCTCACGAAGGTCGGCGTGCGCAATCCGCTCTTCCTGCTCGACGAAGTCGACAAGATGGGCATGGATTTCCGCGGCGATCCGTCGTCGGCGCTGCTCGAGGTGCTCGATCCGGAACAGAACCACACGTTCGCCGACCACTACATCGAAGTCGACTTCGACCTGTCGGACGTGATGTTCGTCGCGACGTCGAACTCGCTGAACATCCCGCCGCCGCTGCTCGACCGGATGGAAGTGATCCGTCTGTCGGGCTACACGGAAGACGAGAAGGTCAGCATTGCCCAGCGTTACCTGCTGCCGAAGCAGAAGAAGAACAACGGGCTGAAGGAAGGCGAGATCGAGGTCACCGAGCAGGCGATCCGCGACATCATCCGCTACTACACGCGCGAAGCCGGTGTGCGTTCGCTCGAGCGGGAAGTGTCGAAGATCTGCCGCAAGGTCGTGAAGATGCTGCTGCTGAAGAAGGCATCGGGCGCGATCAAGGTCGACGGCGAGAACCTCGATACCTTCCTCGGCGTGCGCAAGTACGACTTCGGCCTCGCGGCGAAGGAAAACCAGGTCGGTCAGGTGACGGGCCTCGCGTGGACGGAAGTCGGTGGCGATCTGCTGACGATCGAAGCCGCGGTGATGCCGGGCAAGGGCAACGTGATCCGCACGGGTTCGCTCGGCGACGTGATGAAGGAGTCGGTCGAGGCGGCGCGTTCGGTCGTGCGCTCGCGTTCGCGGCGTCTGGGCATCAAGGACGAAGCGTTCGAGAAGCAGGACATCCACATCCACGTGCCGGAAGGCGCGACGCCGAAGGACGGTCCGTCCGCCGGCGGTGCGATGACGACCGCGCTGGTGTCGGTGCTGACGGGTATCCCGGTGCGTGCCGATGTCGCGATGACGGGCGAAATCACGCTGCGTGGTGAAGTCCTGCCGATCGGCGGCCTGAAGGAGAAGCTGCTCGCAGCGCATCGCGGTGGCATCAAGCTCGTGCTGATCCCGGAAGAGAACGTCAAGGATCTCGCCGAGATTCCGGACAACGTGAAGAACGCGATCGAGATCGTGCCGGTCCGCTGGATCGACAAGGTGCTTGAACTCGCGCTCGAGCGTTCGCCGACCCCGCTGCCGCCGGAAGAAGAGGCGAAGGCGGCGGCACCGGTCGCCGATGCGGCGAAGGATGCCGGCTCGACGGAATTCGTCAAGCACTGAGCATCGGAGCGCCGTTCGTTCTGACGGTTGTTCACGAAACCCGCGGCCTGGCCGCGGGTTTTTTTATGCGTCCCGGAATCGTAAGCGCGAGCGTGAAAAATATTCGCGCCGGA
The DNA here is from genome assembly GCF_019425585.1 of Burkholderia sp. COPS. Taxonomy (NCBI): domain Bacteria; kingdom Pseudomonadati; phylum Pseudomonadota; class Betaproteobacteria; order Burkholderiales; family Burkholderiaceae; genus Burkholderia; species Burkholderia sp. COPS. The sequence continues at coordinate 289,991 of NZ_WIXR01000015.1, forward strand.
GCTTTGCAAAATGATCGGGGATGAATTAAACTTGCGGGCTCGCTGGTTGTTGATGCCGAAACGCAGATCGCAGCCAGAACGAATCGGAAACGGGTGCTTAGCTCAGCTGGTAGAGCGGCGCCCTTACAAGGCGTAGGTCGGGGGTTCGAACCCCTCAGCACCCACCAGTTTCCTGATTCAGCCAGACCAAGGAGCGGTAGTTCAGTCGGTTAGAATACCGGCCTGTCACGCCGGGGGTCGCGGGTTCGAGTCCCGTCCGCTCCGCCAAAAAATGAAGAAGCCCGCCTTGTGCGGGCTTTTTCATTTGTATCGTCGATTGCGCCCGCTGGCGGGCGCGTGACCGCGGAGCGGAGGAAGCCGCCCGCGCGGCTTCCGGCGGGGCTTGACCTTACGATGCCGGGCGAGCGGCATGGCAGCAGACAATCCGACAGGAAATGCCCCGGAGTGCGCAGCCGTCGGAACGGAAAACCCGCGACGGCTCGAACGCGGTCGCGGGTTTTTCATGCTTTCTCGCCGCGGAGGCGCCGGTTTTTCCGGCTCGCGCGGAGCGGTATTACTGAACGCGTATTACCGGCGGCAACTTGTAGGTTGCGTTCAGGAGCGGGGCGTCCGGCAAGTAGGTGCGCAGCGTCAGATTGAACGCGCCGGCAGGGGCCGGCAGCCAGTTGCTGGCGGGTACACCCGCGGGTCGCACATGGCTGATGGTGAGCACGAGCGAGCCGTCGCTCGCAAACTGAAAGTTCGACGCCGGATAGGACAGCGCATAGATTCCATCGGGATTCGGATAAAAGAAAGCCTGCGCCTGGTTCGTGCCGGCGTACAGCGTCAATGACCAGAAGGCGCGCGCCGGAGGAAGCTGTCCCGCCGGGAACGTCATCTGATAGACGCCGTTGCCGTCGTAATTCGCCCCCGACGTGTTCGCCGCTCCCGTACTGGTGTAGTAGATCGCTTCGCTGCCGGGCAGTGCACCGAGGCCGTTCAGCGCAACGCGCGCCCGTAGCGTGTACTGGGTTCCGTAGTTGCCGACGTTGGCCGGGCCGCCTGTCCAGCCATTCGAGCCGGTACTCGCCTGGGCGGCGGCTTGCTGCGTTCCGCCGCCCGTCAGGCTCGCCAGCGCCCGGGCCGCGCCCGCGTCGATCGATGCGACGTCGGCGGACGACGCGTTGAAGGTCTGCGCCGGGCCTATACCTATTATGTCGAGCGCGTTCGTCGCCTCGGCCGTATCCTGCGGCGTCGGCGGACTCTTTTTCAAGAGCCGGTTCACGTACTGAAAGTACGACGGCCAGTTGGCATAACCGGGCGGCTTTTGCGTGTCCACGCTGTCCCATGCAGCGACACCGGTTCCAGCAGGGCGCGACACGACCAGTTGATTCTGAACGGCCCACGCGGCGGGATAATCGTTCGCATCGCTCACGTAAGTCCGCGCCAACGCCCATACCGCGTTGGTCGACGAGCGGAGCACGGTGACGCCTGCCGGAGCGGTTCCCTGCCAGTTCGGCCCGACGACCCAGAAGACCTTCGCGACACCGTTGTCGGCGCTCGTGCCGCGAATCGCGAAGTTGTTCGTATAGGCGTCCATCAGCGCGAGGGAGAAGTAGCGGGTGCCGCTGGCGGGCGTGTCGATCTGAATCGGGCCCGCGTCCAGTTGAAGCATGGCGATGGAATACAGCGTGTCGTGATTGGGCTTCGTCACCGAGGTGGACGAAGCATCGGACAGCTGGCGATTGTGCAGAAACGTATTCGGCGCAAGGCCCTGGGCGATGTAGCTCTGTCGGGTCGCGTAGAACTGGTACAGCGCAATCGTGAACAGCGTGGCACTGTTTGCGGCATTTTCCGTCGCGACGGGCGAAACGCCCGAGCTATCGACACTTTCCCCATTGCAGCCCGCCAGAAGGCCGACAGAGGCAGCGAATGCGACGAGGCGCGCGTGGTGAAGAAAACTCATCGAGTGGTGCGGTAGGGTTGAATGGTCGAATGGGCCGCACCCGTTCATCGTTCCGTCGACGAGCGTGGCGCGGATTGCACGGCGCGAAAAGCGTATCCGGCTTGCGATGCGGCACGAACGATCCATTTTCGATAAGCAAAGTCCGACGACTCGTTAGGGCGGTGGAGACCGATCGGCATCGTGCGGTTGATCCCTGTCGTCTTTCTGGCCGTCACGTTTCTCGCGGCCTATGCCGGGACGTACAGGCCAGGCTTGTACCGCGTGCTCCCGTGTCGAGCACCTCCCGTTGGCTCGATTCGCTGCCCCGGTGGTGGCTTGCGGTCGTCGGCGCGGATGGAGACAGTCCCGCATCGGGCAAGCCGCTCGGCGAACGAATGATCGTGTGCTGCCGCGAGCCTGGGCGCCCGCGATGGAGTCGATCATTGGGCGAACTGCTTTCTGAACTTCACGAGGAGAGGCGGGTGACGGCGCATGCCCGGCTCTGAAAGACGGGCATTTTTGCCTGTACTTCCGGTGGTGATCGCCGCGGGCGCCGCCGCTTTTCTCCCGACCCACCCCGTATGTTGTAATATCGGGCGTTTTGTCCAATTTTCCCGTCACGCATGCTCGATTTCTTCCGTAATCACCAGCGCCTGATGATGGCGCTCCTGCTCCTGATCGTGTTGCCGGGGCTGGGTTTCGTCGGGATCCAAGGCTTCCGCGGCTTCTTCGACGATAGTGCGAACGTCGCGGCAGTCAACGGGCACAAGATCACGCGGGTCGAATTCGACGGCGCGTTCCGCCAGCAGATCGACCAGGCGCGCCAGGCACTCGGCGGGCAGTTCGACATCAAGATGTTCGATACGCCCGAGCATCGCAAGCAGGTGCTCGACGGCCTGATCCAGCAACGCGTGCTGGCCGACGAGACCCAACGTCTGCACCTGACCGCATCGGACAACGCCGTGCGCGATGCACTGATGAGCGACCCGATGATCGCGTCGCTGAAGAAGCCCGACGGGTCGATCGACGTCGAGCGCTATGCGCAGCTGCTGTCGTTCCAGGGGATGACGCCCGAGCAGTACCAGGAGCGCGTGCGCTACAGCCTCGCGCTGCAGCAGATTCCGGCCAGCATCGTGTCGAGCGCGTTCACGCCGAAGAGCCTCGCGCAACGCCTGTCCGAACTCGCCGCGCAGCAGCGCGAAGTGCAGGCGCTCGTGCTGAGGACGAGCGACTTCGCCGCGAAGGTCCAGCCGACCGACGCACAGCTCACCGCGTACTACGACGCGCACAAGCAGAGCTTCGCGACGCCCGAGACCGCGACGATCCAGTACCTCGTCTATTCGCCGGCGGCAGCGGCCGCGAGCGCGCAGCCGACCGACGCGGACATCAAGAAGTTCTACGACGACAACCCGACGCACTTCCGCACCGAAGCGCAGGTGCGCGTGAGCCACATCTTCATCGCCGCACCGGGCAGCGCAAGCGCGGCCGACAAGACTGCAGCGAAGACGAAGGCCGAGCAACTGCTCGCCGACGTGAAGGCGCACCCGGACCAGTTCGCGCAGATCGCACAGAAGGACTCGCAGGATGCACCGTCGGCCGCGAAGGGCGGCGACCTCGGTTTCATCACGCGCGGCTCGACGGCTGGCGGCAAGGCGTTCGACGATGCCGCGTTCGCGCTCAAGCAAGGTGATGTGAGCGGTGTCGTGCAGTCGGATCTGGGCTTCCACATCCTGAAGGCAACGGAAGTGAAGCCGGCGGCCGTCAAGCCGTTCGCGGAAGTGAAGGACCAGATCGCAGCCGACCTGAAGCAGCAGTACGCATCGAAGGCGTTCACGGACAACGCGGAAGGCTTCACGTCCACCGTCTACGAAAAGGCGAAGACGCTGCAGCCGGCCGCGGACAAGTACAAGCTGACGATCCAGACGGCTACCGTCACGCCGACGCCGAATCCGCAGTTGCCGCCGACGAGCCCGCTGAACAATCCGAAGTTCCTGGCCGCCGTGTTCGCCAACGACTCGGTGAAGAGCCAGAACAACACGCAGGCGATCGACGTCGGCAACAACACGCTGATCTCGGCGCGTGTGACCGACTACAAACCGGCTGCCGTGCCCGCGCTCGACGCGATCAAGGATGTCGTGCGCCAGAAGGTGGTCGCCGAGCAGGCTGCCGAACTCGCGAAGAAGGACGGCGCGGCGAAGCTGGCCGAACTGCAGAAGTCGAAGTCGACCGACGGGTTCGCGGCCGCGCAGAAGGTATCGCGTACGCAGTCGCAGGGCCTGACGCCGGCTGCGCTGAGCGCCGTCTACAAGGTCGACGCGAAGACGCTGCCGGCCTACGTCGGTGTCGATCTCGGCGCCGACGGCTATGCGATCTATCGCGTGAACGCGGTGATCCCGGGTTCGGCGGTCGATCCGCAGCAACTGGCGGCCGCGCAGCAGCAGATGGCGCAGGTCGACGCGCAGAGCGAAGGCGAAGCGTATCTCGCCGCGCTGCGCGATCGCTCGAAGGTGAAGCTGTACGGCTCGACGGCCAGCCAGTCGCCGGACGGCGACAACTGAGCATCGTTTCGCCCGCAACAAAAAGCCCCGCTTCACGCGGGGCTTTTTGTTTTCCGGCGGGGCGAGGCGGCGTCAGCCGCGCGGCTTGCCGAGCAGCGGTTTCAGCGCCGGCCAGACATTGTCGAGCAGAATGCCCTGGGCCTGCTGCGTTGGATGCATCTGGTCGGCCTGGAACATCTCGGGTTTGTTCTCGATGCCGGCCAGCAGGAACGGCACGAGCGGCACGCCGAGATCTTTCGACAGCCGCGTATAGACGGCGTGGAACTTCTGCGTGTAGTCCGGGCCGTAGTTGGGCGGCACGTACATGCCGACCAGCACGACCCTGGCCCGCGCTTGCCGCGCACCGGCGATGATGTCGCGCAGGTTCTGTTCGGTCGTCGCGAGCGGCACGCCGCGCAGCGCATCGTTCGAGCCGAGCTCGACGACGACGATCGACGGCTTGAGCCGCTGCAGCACCGCAGGCAGCCGCGCGCGGCCGCCGCTGGTGGTGTCGCCGCTGACGCTGGCGTTCGCGACGCTATAATCGATTCGCTCGGTCGTGAGCCGTTGCCGCAGCAATGCCACCCAGCCGGTGTCGCGCGGCAGCCCGTATTCGGCCGACAGGCTGTCGCCGAGCACGACGATCACGGGCTGGCCCGATGTCGCGGCCGGCGTCGTCGCGGCGCGTGCGGGCGCGGCGGCGGCCAGCAGCGTACCCAGCAGCGCGGCGATCGCCGCGCGTCTTTTCCAGCGAAATGTCGTGTCCATGTTCAAGATTACCGATCCAATCATCGAAGTCCATGACGTGTGCAAGCGGGTCGCCGACGCCACCGGCGAGCTGACGATCCTCGACGGCATCACGCTCGCCGTGCGGCTGGGCAGCAGTCTCGCGATCGTCGGCGCGTCGGGGTCGGGTAAATCGACGCTGCTCGGCCTGCTTGCGGGGTTGGACAGCGCGACGAGCGGCACGGTTCGCCTGCTCGGTCGCGCGCTCGACCAGCTCGACGAGGACGCGCGCGCGGCGCTGCGCAACGGCGCAGTCGGGTTCGTATTCCAGTCGTTCCAGTTGATGCCGCACCTGACGGCGCTCGAGAACGTGATGCTGCCGCTCGAACTGCAGGGCGGCATCAGTGCGCGCGATGCCGCCGATCGCGCCCGGGCGCTGCTCGTGCAGGTCGGCCTCGGCGAACGCACCGCGCATTATCCGAAGCTGTTGTCCGGCGGCGAGCAGCAGCGCGTCGCACTTGCGCGCGCATTCGTCACGCGCCCGGCGATCCTCTTCGCCGACGAGCCGACCGGCAGCCTCGATGCGGCCACGGGCCATGCGGTCATCGACCTGATGTTCGAACTGAACCGCACGAACGGTGCAACGCTCGTGCTCGTCACGCACGATGCCGAACTGGCACGCCGCTGCGCGACGACGGTGACGCTCGACGCCGGGCGCATCGTCGAGCCGCGTGCGGCGCAGCGCAACGGCTGAGTGCTTTTGCCGGCCGCGCGGCGTGCGCCGAGAGGCCGGCATGGGCACGACGCCGCTGCGTCAGTGCCTCAGCGCCTCAGCGTTTCAACGCCGCGCGGGCGCGCTCGATCAGCGCGGTGGTCGACGAGTCGTGCTTCGCCGGATCGACCGACTCGGCCGACAGGTCGGCTTCCACCACCTTGCCGAGTATCTTGCCGAGCTCGACGCCCCACTGGTCGAACGGGTTGATGTCCCACACCGTTGCCTGCACGAGCACCTTGTGTTCGTACAGCGCGATCAGCGCGCCGAGCGTGCGCGGCGTCAGCGCATCGACGAGCAGCGTCGTCGTCGGGCGGTTGCCCGGGAACGTCAGGTGCGGCGCGAGCGCCTCCTTGCCCGGCCCCGCGACCTTGCGCGCTTCCTCGAGCGTGCGGCCGAGCATCAGCGCCTCGCTCTGCGCGAAGCAGTTCGCGAGCAGCTTCGGGTGGTGGCTCGCGAGCGGATGCTCGGGCGTCAGCACCGCGATGAAGTCGATCGGCACGATCGTCGGCCCCTGGTGCAGCATCTGGAAGAACGCATGCTGACCGTTGGTGCCCGGCTCGCCCCACGTGACGGCCGACGTCGGGTAGTCGACGAAGGTGCCGTCCAGGCGCGCGGATTTGCCGTTGCTTTCCATTTCGAGCTGCTGCAGGTACGACGGCAGGTAGTGCAGCGCTTCCGAATACGGCGCGACGAGATAACTCTGCGAACCGAAGAAATTCCGGTACCAGATGCCGATCAGGCCCAGCAGCACGGGCAGGTTGCGCTCGAGCGGCGCCTCGCGGAAATGACGGTCCATGTCGTTCGCGCCGGCCAGCAGCTCGTCGAACTGGTCGGGGCCGATCGCGATCATGATCGACAGCCCGACCGCCGACCACAGCGAATAACGACCGCCGACCCAGTCCCACATTTCGAACACGTTGTCCGCGGCGATGCCGAACTTCACGACTTCGGCCGGGTTCGCCGACACGCCGACGAAGTGCTTTGCAAGCGCGTCCTCGGGGCAGCCGCGCGCGACGAACCAGTCGCGCAGCGAGCGTGCGTTCGTCATCGTCTCGAGCGTCGTGAAGGTCTTCGACACGATGATCGCGAGCGTTTCCTCGGGATCGACCTGTTCGAGCACGCGTGCGAGATCGGCGCCGTCGACGTTCGACACGAAGTGCGTGGCAATTTCGGGCGTCGCGACGTGGTGCAGCGCGTGTACGACCATCTTCGGCCCGAGATCGGAGCCGCCGATGCCGATGTTGATCACATGGCGGATGCGTTTGCCGGTGTAGCCGGTCCAGGTGCCGCTGCGCACGGCGCGAGCGAACGTCGCCATCTTCGCGCGCTCGGCGCTCACCTGCGCGTGGAACGGCGCTTGCGGATCGGTCGCGCGCAGCGCGGTGTGCAGGGCGGCACGGCCTTCGGTCGGGTTCACGATTTCGCCCGCGAACATCGCGTCGCGGCGCGCCTCGACACCCGCGTCGCGCGCGAGCTGGACGAGCAGGCGCAGCGTTTCGTCGTTGATGCGGTTCTTCGAGAAATCGGCCGCGAGACCGCCGCCCGGAATCGTGAAGCGTTCGGCGCGGGTCGGCGCGTGGTCGTGTTCCGGCGCGAACCAGTCGCGCAGCCGGGCGTGACGGATCTGTTCGAAGTGGGATTGAAGGGCAGTCCAGGCGGGGAGCGAATTCAGCGTCATGGCGGTTCGAGTGAAGCGTGAATCGGGAGGAATGCCGCGCCGGCTCATCGGGATCGGAAGGCCGGCGGACGAGAGGGCCCGCCGTGCGGCGGGGCAGTCAGTATAGCGGCGTTACGTGCCGGCGCGCGGCGACGCATAAAAAAGGCGATTGACCAGCGTGCGCACCATCGGCGCGAGTTCGCCTGCCGTGAGTCCGGCCGGGCCGGTTCCGTTCGCGGTCAGCGTGTCGGCGGCGAGGCCGTGCAGGTAGACGCCCGCCAGCGCCGCTTCGTACGGCGCGACGCGTTGCGCGAGCAGCGCGCCGATCAGGCCGCCGAGCACGTCGCCGGTGCCGCCCGTGGCGAGCGCCGCGTTGCCGGTCGGGTTGATCGTCATGCGGCCGTCGGGCGCCGCAATCACCGTGCCCGAGCCTTTCAGCACGACGATGGCCGCATAACGTGACGCGAGCGCCTGCGCGGCCGCGAGGCGGTCGCGCTGAATCGCAGCCGTGTCGCAGCCGAGCAGCCGCGCGGCCTCGAGCGGATGCGGCGTCAGCACGCACGGATAACCGCGCGCACCGCGCGTCGCGACGGCGGCCGCGAGATCCGCATGCGTCGCGACGAGGTTCAGCGCGTCGGCGTCGAGCAGCGTCGCGGCGTCGTGGGCAAGCACGTCGCGCACCAGCGTCGCCGCGGCCTCGCGCGTGCCCAGCCCGCAGCCTGCGGCGATGGCGGTCATCGCGCCGGGGTCGAGGGTGTCGGCCGCGTGCAGCATCAGTTCGGGGAACGGCGGATCGTACGGCGGCGCGCCGGTGCCGAGGAAGCCGACGTGCACCTTGCCGGCGCCGGCGAACAGCGCGGCGCGCGCGGCCAGGATCGGCGCGCCGCACATGCCGGTGTCGCCGCCGAGTACCGCGAGGCTGCCGTATGTGCCCTTGTGGGACGCGAATGCGCGCGCGGGCAGGGCGGCGGCGAATAGCGCGGGCGCGTTCAGTACGATGGCCGGCGCGGCCGGTGGCGCGACGTCGAGCGATTCGACGTCGATCGCGCCGGCGAGATCCCGGCCTTCGCCGGTGTAGAGGCCCGGCTTCGCGCCGATGAAAGTGAGCGTATGGGTGGCGGCGACGGCGACGCCCGCGCCGACGATCTGGCCCGTATCGCTGTCGAGGCCGCTCGGCACATCCAGTGCAAGCACGCGGCCGCCGCTGCGCGCATGCGCGGCGATGCGCGCGGCCTGCTCGGCGAACGCGCCGTCGAGCGCGCGGCCGAGACCGATGCCGAAGAGTCCGTCGACCACCCACGCATAGCCGTCCAGCGAAGCAGGCGGCGTGGCCGACAGCGGCACGCCGGCGGCGCGCGCGAGGCCGAGCGCCCATTGCGCGTCGTCGGGCTTTACCGGCACCGGCATCCACGCCTGGGTCGCGACGCCGAGCTGCTGGAGGTGCGCGGCGGCTACGAGCGCGTCGCCGCCGTTGTTGCCCGGGCCGACCGCGAACCAGACGGGGCGGTCGTCGCCGGCCGCGCGTTCGGACAGCCAGCGCGCGGCGGCGACGCCTGCGCGACCCATCAGCGTATGCGGCGGCAGCGCCGCGGCTGCGTCGGCTTCGGCCGCGCGCAGGTCGGCGACGCGCAGCAGCGCGATCGGGGCGGAATCGGGAAGCGGAAGGGTAACGGTCATCGCGGGGTCATCGCCGGGTCGCGGCGGCTGGCAAGGCGGCCGCCGGGGACGGGCCCGCGGCGGTCAGGTCGTGAAGCGCCCGGCGCTTAGCGCGGCGAGCGTGTCGGCGCGCCAGTGCTGCACGTCGCCGCCCAGGTAGTCGGCCACCACTTTAGCAGACCCGCATGCGAGCCCCCAGCCGGCCGGGCCGTGCCCGAAATTGACGAATACGCGCGGATGCGGGGTCGGACCGACGACCGGCAGGCCGTCCGGCGACAGCAGTTGCGTACCTTGCCAGGACAGCGCGGCCGAGATCCTCGCGGCACCGGGCACCCAGTCGTGGACGGCCTGGCCGAGCAACGCGAGCGCGGCCTCGGACAGCGGCTCGGCGAGCGGCTTCGCGGTGTCGGGCAGGCTCTGCAGCACGGCGCCGCCGCCGACGCGCAGCCGCTGGTGGGTGCGCGTGATCGAGATGCGCTTGATCGAATCGATGACGTTCAGGTGCGGCGCATGTTCTTCGTAGGCGACCGGCGCGGTCAGCGCGTGGACCCGCACCGGGTGCAGCGGCAGGCGCCAGCCGAGGCGGTCGAGCAGCGGCAGGCTGCCGGCGCCGGCGGCGACCACGATCGCATCGGCGGAAATCACGTCGACGTCGCGGGCGTTCGACGCGTGGCGGTCGCCGGGCGGGACGAGCTCGACCGCGACGCGGCCGTTGTCGACGCGGATCGCGGCGACTTCCGCGCCGAAGCGGAACTGCACGCCGTGCTCGTCGAGTGTCTGCTTGACCAGTTTCGCGAACAGCGGGCAATTCCCGGTGCGCTCGGTCTCGAGCAGCACGCCGCCGGCGAAACCGGGCTCGGCCGGCACCGACGGCTCGAGTGCCGCGCATTCGTCTGCGGAGAGCAGGCGGTACGGCTGGTCGAGCGTGCGAAGGAGGTCGAGCGCGGGCTGCATCGCTTCCCAGTCGCGCGGATCGCGCACGACGTGCAGGATGCCGGGCTTCTGCTCGAACTCGAGCTCGAGGCGCGTCTCGATGTCGGCGAGCGCGTCGCGCGACGCGTCGATCAGCGGCCGCAGCCGCGTGTACTGCGCGGCGAACGCGTCGGGCTCGCGCAGCCTGCCGAGCTGCTTGACGAAGCGCCGTACACCGCCGTTGAAGCCGGGCTTGTAGACGATGCCGCTGTCGCGCGGCTGGCGCTGGCGCATGAAGGTCGGGCCGAACCAGACGTCGAGCGGGCTCGGCAGCAGCGCGCCGCCGTCGCCGTAGGTCGCACCCTGCGCGACGGTCGCGTGGCGTTCGACCACGCATACGCGATGGCCGGCCGCGCGCAACTGGTAGGCGGTGGCGACGCCGCTGATTCCGCCGCCGATGACGATGACATCCATGGATTGCTTCGATGACGGGCGGCGCGCAGGCGCTGCCCGGTGAGAATTCGCTGAGGGCCCGGGCCCGGTGAACCCGGAATGATAGCGCCAAAATCGCGGGAGCCGGCGCCGGGGTGGCACGGGCCGTGCCGCCGGGCCGCGGCCGCCGGCTGCCGCGCCCGCGCGGGGCGGCCCGGCGGGCAGGCCGTGCGCGGTGGACATCGCGGCACCGATGCGGTGCATGCGGGTTGCCGATCGGCCGGTCTTGGGCGACCGACTTCCGGGTATAATTACGGCCTTCCTTTCGCCCCACGTCGCCACCTCGCGCGACTCATCGACGTCAGTCCAGCCCATGGCTCACTTCTCGTGTTTTCCCGGCGCTTCGGCCCTCTCCGATTTCCGTCAAACCCGTCTGCTCGACACGCTCAGGCAAATCGACGCCAACATCGTCGCGGTGCGCGGACAGTTCCTGCACTTCGTCAATGCGGCCGAGCCGCTGTCGGCCGACGACAGCGCGCGCATCGACGCGCTGATGCACTACGGCGCGCCGTTCGAGGCGGCGGCCGAGAAGGGCACGACCGAGACCTTCGTCGTGCTGCCGCGTTTCGGCACGGTTTCGCCGTGGGCGAGCAAGGCGACCGACATCGCCCGGCACTGCGGCCTCACGCACGTGCGCCGCATCGAGCGCGGCGTCGAATTCACGGTCACGCTGAAGTCGGGACTGCTCGGCGGCAAGAAGGCGCTGTCGGACGACGCGCGCGCGGCCGTCGCGGCCGCGCTGCATGACCGGATGACCGAAAGCGTGGTCGCGGCGCGCGACGACGCGCAGCACCTGTTCGACGAACTGCCGGCCAAGCCGCTGTCGACCGTCGACGTGCTGGGTATCGGCCGCGGCGCACTCGAACGCGCGAACGTCGAGCTGGGCCTCGCGCTCGCCGACGACGAGATCGACTACCTGGTCGACGCGTTCCGCAAGCTCGAACGCAACCCGACCGACGTGGAACTGATGATGTTCGCGCAGGCGAACAGCGAACACTGCCGCCACAAGATCTTCAACGCGCAGTGGACGATCGACGGCGAAGCGCAGGACATGTCGCTGTTCGCGATGATCCGCAACACCGAGAAGCTGAGCCCGCAGGGCACGATCGTCGCCTATTCGGACAACTCGTCGATCATGGTCGGCGCCGAAGCCGAACGCTGGTTCCCGCGCAACGCGGGCGAGGCCGGCGAGCCGGGCGAGCGCTATGGCCGCCACACCGAGCTCACGCACACGCTGATGAAGGTCGAGACGCACAACCACCCGACGGCGATCTCGCCGTTCCCGGGTGCGGCGACCGGCGCGGGCGGCGAGATCCGCGACGAAGGCGCGACGGGCCGCGGCGCGCGTCCGAAGGCCGGCCTGACGGGCTTCACCGTGTCGAACCTCGACCTGCCGGACGCCCGCCAGCCGTGGGAAAACGCGCGCGACGCCGCGCAGCCGGTCGGCGAGCGCAACCCCAACGACGCGTACGGCCCGTACGGCCGTCCGGATCGCATCGCGTCGCCGCTGCAGATCATGATCGACGGCCCGCTCGGCGGCGCCGCGTTCAACAACGAATTCGGCCGCCCGAACCTCGGCGGCTACTTCCGCGTGTACGAGCAGAATGTCGGCGGGAAGGTGCATGGTTATCACAAGCCGATCATGATCGCGGGCGGCCTCGGCAACATCGCGGATCAGCATACGCACAAGCACGACGTGCCGGCCGGCTCCCTGCTGATCCAGATCGGCGGCCCCGGCATGCGGATCGGGATGGGCGGCGGCGCCGCGAGCTCGATGGCGACCGGCGCGAACACGGCCGAACTCGACTTCGACTCGGTGCAGCGCGGCAACCCGGAAATCGAACGGCGCGCGCAGGAAGTGATCAACGGCTGCTGGCAGCTCGGCGCGGAAAACCCGATCCTGAGCATCCACGACGTCGGCGCGGGCGGCCTGTCGAATGCGTTCCCCGAGATCGTCGACGGCGCGGGCAAGGGCGCGCGCTTCGAACTGCGCAAGGTCGCGCTCGAGGAATCGGGCCTGTCGCCGCGCGAAATCTGGTCGAACGAAGCGCAGGAGCGCTACGTGCTGGCGATCGCGCCGGCCGACCTGCCGCGTTTCGAGGCGATCTGCGCGCGCGAGCGCTGCCCGTTCGCGGTGGTCGGTGTCGCGACCGACGAACGCCAGCTGAAGCTCGTCGACGACGAAGCGACGGGCGCCGACGAATACCCGGTCGACATGCCGATGGAAGTGCTGCTCGGCAAGCCGCCGCGCATGCATCGCGACGTCACGCGCGTGACGACCGAGCGCGCGCCGGTCGACGTGACGGGCATCGCACTGTCGGAAGTCGCGATCGACGTGCTGAAGCACCCGACGGTCGGCAGCAAGTCGTTCCTGATCACGATCGGCGACCGTTCGGTCGGCGGCACGTCGGTGCGCGACCAGATGGTCGGCCCGTGGCAGGTGCCGGTGGCCGACTGCGCGGTCACCGCGCTCGACTACGCGGGTTTCAAGGGCGAGGCGATGACGATGGCCGAGCGCACGCCGCTCGCGGTGATCGACGCGCCTGCATCGGGCCGCATGGCGGTCGGCGAGGCGATCACGAACATCGCGAGCGCGCCGATCGCGTCGCTCGACAAGCTGAAGCTGTCGGCGAACTGGATGGCCGCGTGCGGCACGGCCGGCGAGGACGCTGCGCTGTTCGACACGGTCAGGGCGATCGGCATGGAGCTGTGCCCGGCACTCGGGATCGGCATCCCGGTCGGCAAGGACTCGCTGTCGATGAAGACGAAGTGGGACGAGCAGGGCGTCGCGAAGGAAGTGGTTTCGCCGGTGTCGCTGATCATCTCCGCGTTCGCGCCGGTCGAGGACGTGCGCCGTCACCTGACGCCGCAGCTACGCCGCATCGCCGATGCGGGCGACAGCGTGCTGATCGCGATCGATCTCGGCCGCGGCAAGAACCGGATGGGCGGCAGCATCTTCGCGCAGGTCACGCAGCAGGTCGGCGACACGACGCCGGACGTCGACGATGCGGAAGACCTGAAGCGTTTCTTCAACGCGATCCAGTCGCTCAATGCGCAAGACAAGCTGCTCGCGTACCACGACCGCTCGGATGGCGGCCTGTGGGCGACGGTGTGCGAAATGGCGTTCGCGGGGCACGCGGGCGTGTCGCTGAACGTCGACATGCTGACGCTCGACCCGAATCACGAATCCGACTACGGCGACGCGAAGGACTGGGCGAAGCAGACGAGCGGCCGCCGCGAGGATCGCACGCTGCGCGCGCTGTTCTCCGAGGAACTGGGCGCCGTCGTCCAGGTGCGCGCGACCGACCGTGACGCGGTGCTGGGCGCGCTGCGCGAATTCGGCCTGTCGGCATGCTCGCACGTGATCGGCTCGGTCAACGATCGCGACGTGATCGAGGTGTACCGCGACGCGAAGAAGATTTTCGACGCACCGCGCGCCGAACTCCATCGCGCGTGGAGCGAAGTGAGCTGGCGCATCGCGCGCCTGCGCGACAACCCCGCGTGCGCGGATGCCGAATACGACGCGCTGCTGGACGTGGCCGACCCGGGCATCTCGCCGGTGCTGAGCTTCGATCCGGCCGACGACATCGCGGCGCCGTTCATCGCGACGGGCGCACGGCCGCGTGTCGCGATCCTGCGCGAGCAGGGCGTGAACTCGCATCTCGAAACGGCCTACGCGTTCGACCGCGCCGGCTTCGATGCGCACGACGTGCACATGAGCGACCTGCTGGCCGGCCGCGCGAATCTTGCCGATTTCGCGGGGGCGGTCGCATGCGGCGGCTTCTCGTACGGCGACGTGCTGGGCGCGGGCGAAGGCTGGGCGAAGACGATCCGCTTCAACGCGAATCTCGCCGACATGTTCTCGGCGTTCTTCGCGCGTCCCGACACGTTCGCGCTCGGCATCTGCAACGGCTGCCAGATGCTGTCGAGCATCTCGTCGATGATCCCCGGTGCGGAAGCCTGGCCGAAGTTCACGCGCAACAAGTCCGAGCAGTTCGAGGCGCGTTTCTCGTTCGTCGAAGTCGAGAAATCGCCGTCGATCTTCTTCGCAGGGATGGAAGGCTCGCGGATTCCGGTCGCGGTCGCGCACGGCGAAGGTTATGCGGACTTCTCGCAACAGGGCGACATCGATCGCGTCGCGGTCGCGATGCGCTTCGTCGACCACCGCGGCGAAGCAACCGAGCGTTATCCGTTCAACCCGAACGGCTCGCCGGCCGGCATCACGTCGGTCACGACGGCCGACGGCCGCTTCTCGGTGCTGATGCCGCACATGGAGCGCGTGCATCGTACGGTCACGATGAGCTGGCACCCGGAAAGCTGGGGCGAAGCGAGCCCGTGGATGCGTGTGTTCCGCAACGCGCGCCGCTGGATCGGCTGATCGGGATGATGTTCGATCCGAACGCGCCGGTCGAGGTCGTCACGCTGCGCGACGAGCGCGCAAGCGAGGCCGACGCGATCGGCCACGTGATCGTCGCCGCGTTCGCGGGCGAGCCGGAGGGCGGGCAGTTCGAACGGCGGATCGTCGACACGTTGCGCGCGGACGGTGCGTTGAGCGTCTCGCTCGTCGCGGAACGCGACGGCCGGCTGATCGGGCACGTCGCGTTCTCGCCGGTGTCGATCGGCGGCGAGGCGCCCGGCAGCCAGGGCTGGTACGGGCTCGCGCCGCTCGCGGTGCTGCCCGACTGCCAGCGGCAGAGCATCGGCACGGGGCTGGTGCGCGCGGGGCTCGACGCGTTGCGCCGCCTCGGTGCGCGCGGCTGCGTCCTGCTCGGGGAGCCCGCGTACTACACGCGTTTCGGCTTTGCGCCGTCCGGCGACATCGTGTTCCCGGGCGTACCGCCCGAGTATTTCCTTGCGCTGTCGCTCGACGACTCGGCGCCGCGACCGTCCGGCGACGTTCGTTATCACGACGTGTTCCATCCCGCGTAAGTCCGCGGCGCGAGCCGATCAGGCACACGGCAAAGGCCGCTCTTCGGAGCGGCCTTTTCTTTGGTGGGAACGCCGCACATCGTGATGCGCTTGCGGTCAGCCTGCGGGCAACAAAAAAGCCGCTCCAGGGAGCGGCTTTTCGATGCACGAGCGGCGAGCGCCTGCGTTACTGGATCTTTGCCTGCTGGCGCAGACCTTCCTCGAACGCCTGCAGCTTCTGCTGCACGAGCTGCTGCGCGATCTGCGCCTTCACCTGCTCGAGCGGCGGCGGCGCGATGTCGCGGATATCGTCGACGCGGATGATGTGCCAGCCGAATTGCGTCTTCACCGGCGTGTCGGTCATCTGGCCTTTCTGCAGCTTCTGCGCGGCCGCCGCGAATTCCGGCACGTACGCCTTCGGGTCGGACCAGTCGAGATCGCCGCCGTTCTTGCCCGAGCCCGGGTCCTTCGAGAACTGCTTCGCGAGATCCTCGAACTTCGCGCCGGCCTTGATCTTCGCGATCAGGTCCTTCGCCTGCTGCTCGTCGCTGACGAGGATGTGGTGCAGGTGGTATTCGCGGTTGCCGCCGGCGCCCTTGACGAGGTCGTCGTAGCGCGCCTTCACTTCGGCGTCGGTCGGCTGGTTCTTCTTCAGGAAACTCTCGATCATCGAACGCAGCACGACGGTCTGCTGCGCGACGGCGACCTGTGCCTTCACGTCCGGACGGTTCGGGATGCCTTCACGGATTGCTTCCTGCATCAGGATTTCGCGGTTCACGAGTTCCTGGCGCACGGCCTGCTGCAGCTGCGCGTTGTCGGTCTGGCCTTGCTGCACGAGCTGGGCGACCATCGCGTCCGCGCGCGACTTCGGAATCGGCGTGCCGTTGACGACGGCGATGTTCTGGGCAAATGCCGGTGCCGCTGCGAAAGCAGCCGCCGCGACCCACAGGCGGGGGGATTTCAGGATCATCGGGAATTCCTAATGAGACTAGATTGAAGATTCGTTGAATTCTTCGGGCGTGTAAGCCACGATCGCGAGCGCGTGAATGCCGCGCTGCATCGCATCAGCGAGCGCATCATACACCAGCCGGTGCCGCGCGACGCGCGGCTTGCCCGCGAACGCGGCCGACACGATCGTGACCGTGAAGTGGCCGCCGGCGGACGCGCCGGCGTGGCCCGCGTGCTGCGCGCTGTCGTCGCGCACGGTGAGCGACAGCGGGGCGAGCGCTGCGGTGAGGCGCGCTTCGATCAGCGCGATGCGTTCGTCGGGCGACGCGTGGAGAAAGGCGTCCGTCATGTCACTCGTCCTTCAGGTATTTCGTGAGCCACAGGCTCTGCAGGATGATGAAGACGACCATCGCGCCCGTCGTGCCGAACAGCTTGAAGTTCACCCATTGCGACTCGGTGAAGTTGTGCACCACGTACAGGTTCGCGACGCCGAGCACCGCGAAGAACAGCGCCCACGCGACGTTCAGCTTGTCCCACACGGGGTGCGGCAGCGTGAGCTGCTTGCCCATCATCTTCTCGATCAGGTTGTTGCCGAACGCATAGCGCGCGGCGAGCAGCCCGATCGCAAACAGCCAGTACAGCACAGTCGGTTTCCATTGAATGAATTTCTCGTCATGCAGAACGAGGGTGGCACCACCGAAAACGACGATCACGCCCAGGCTGACCCACAGCATCGTGTCGACCTTCCGGTGCCGGAAGGCGACCCACGCGACCTGGGCCAGCGTCGCGACGATCGCGACGGCGGTGGCGGTAAAGATGCCCCAGACCTTGAAGGCGGCAAAAAACAGGATGATCGGAAACAGATCGAACAGGAATTTCATGGCGCTCGCAGCTGCGTGAAAGGCCGCTTGCGCGGCCTTTCACCGTTGTAGGGACCCGCCAGGCACCGCCGGAGCGGATCGGGGCGGCGGCGCGGCGTACCCCGCCGATCCGCCCGGCGCCGCTCATTCGTTTTCGGGTCGGGACTCGAAGTTTAACGCAGCCGAATTGATGCAGTAGCGCAAACCGGTCTTGTCGCGCGGGCCGTCCTCGAAGACGTGGCCGAGATGCGCGCCGCAGTGGTTGCAGCGGACCTCGACGCGCACCATCCCGTGCGAGTAGTCGACCTTCTCGTCGATCACCTCGCCGTTGAGCGGCTTGAAGTAGCTGGGCCAGCCGCAGCCGGAGTGGAACTTGGAGCCGGATTCGAACAGCGGCGTGCTGCAGACGACGCATTTGTAGATGCCGGCATCCTCGGTGTCGGTGTATTCGCCGGTGAACGCACGCTCGGTTGCCGCGTGCTGCGTGACTTCGTACTGCATCGGCGTGAGCCGCCGGCGCAGCTCGGCGTCGTCCTTCTGGTACGGGAAGGTCTTGTCGTCGGAATCGTGGGACATGGGGTTCTCCTGATCGGTCGGTCGATACGCGCGGGTTGCGGGCCTCAGGACGAGCAGCTCACTTCGAGCGACCCGGCCCAGTCGGGCGGCAACGCCGCGTACGCTTCATGCTCCGGTTGTTCGTCGAACGGCCGGCGCAGGATCTGCGCGAGCCGCTCGACCTCCGAAAAATCCTTTTCCTTCGCGCGCCGGATCGCGACTTCGGCCAGATGGTTGCGCAACACGTATTTCGGGTTCGCGCGATTCATCGCGGCCGCGCGTGTCGCGTCGTCGCGCGTTTCCTCGGACAGCCGTGCGCGGTAGAGGTTCGCCCACGCATCGAACGCGTCGCGGTCGATGAACAGGTCGCGCACGGGGGCGTCGCGGCTCGCGTCGTGCTTCGAGACCTGTGCGAGCCGGCGGAACGTCAGCGTGAAATCCGCGTGGCTCGCATGCATCGTCTCGAGCAGCTTGTTCGCGAGGTCGGCATCGTTCTCGCGTTCGAGCTCGAGGCCGAGCTTCGCGCGCATCGCGCGCTCGAGCGCGGGGCCGAAACGTTCCGGGAATTTCGCGAGCACGGCCTGCGCGTCGTCCACCGCGCGCTCGGCGCGCGCATCGT
The DNA here is from genome assembly GCF_019425585.1 of Burkholderia sp. COPS. Classification (NCBI taxonomy): domain Bacteria; kingdom Pseudomonadati; phylum Pseudomonadota; class Betaproteobacteria; order Burkholderiales; family Burkholderiaceae; genus Burkholderia; species Burkholderia sp. COPS. The sequence goes on from NZ_WIXR01000015.1 coordinate 308,560, forward strand.
CGTCGGCGATGCCGTGCTGCAGCCCGATCAGCGGCAGCAACGCCTGCGCGAGGCAGTAGCAGTTCCAGTGCGCGATGCGCGGCTGCATCCGGTACGCATAACGGCCGTTCGTATCCGAGTGGTTGCAGATGTGGTTCGCATCGAACGCATCGACGAAACCGAACGGGCCGTAGTCGATCGTCACGCCGAGGATCGACATGTTGTCGGTGTTCATCACGCCGTGGCAGAAGCCGACGGCCTGCCACTGCGCGACGAGGTCCGCCGTGCGCAGCGTCGCGGCTTCGAGCAGCGCGAGGTAGGGATCGTCGGCGTGGCGGCAATCCGGATAGAAGCGGTCGATCACGTGATCGGCGAGCTGGCGCAGCAGGTCGGGGCGATCGTTCGAGAAGAAGTGCTCGAAGTGGCCGAAGCGCACGAAGCTCTCCGACACGCGCGTGACGACGGCCGACGTCTCGATTTCCTCGCGCACCACCGGCTGGTCGGAACCGATCACCGTCAGGGCGCGCGTGGTCGGGATGCCGAGGTGATGCATCGCTTCCGAGCACAGGAATTCGCGGATCGACGAGCGCAGCACCGCGCGGCCGTCGCCCATGCGCGAATACGGCGTGCGGCCGCTGCCTTTCAGCTGCAATTCGTAGCGGCGGCCGTCGGTGCCGGTGCGCTCGCCGATCGTCAGCGCGCGGCCGTCGCCGAGCTGGCCCGCCCACACGCCGAACTGGTGGCCGGAATACACCGCTGCGTACGGCATCGCGTGCGCGGGCCAGTCGCGTGTCGGGTTGCCGGCGAACAGCTCGGCGAAGCCGGGCTGCGCGGCGAGCGACGGCGGCAGGTCGAGCAGGTGCGCGACTTCGCCGGAAAAGCCGACGACGTACGGCGCGGCAAGCGGCGCGGCCGGCAACCGCGTATGAAACGCGTCGCCGAGCGCGACGAACGCGCCGGCGGCGGGCGCGCCGAGCGTGGCGGCGAGGTCGGGGAGGGTGTCAGCCGTATCGGCTGCGCTTCGGGAAAACGACATGTTGAGCGCCTCTGGGTAAGCCGATATTGTAAGGCGGCGCCGCGCCGCCCGCATGGCGGCTCGCGCGCGATGCGCGACGCCCGTCCGGGGCCGCTGACGGGCGCGCCGCAGAGGCTGGTCACCGATTCGCATCCTCACGGAGAACAAGACGATGGGTAAGCCGTTGCTGGGCCAGATGATGGACATGCCGTTGCTGGTGTCCTCGCTGATTTCTCATGCCGCGCGACATGCCGGCGACACGGAGATCGTATCGAGGCGCGTGGAAGGCGATCTGCATCGCTACACGTACCGCGATTGCGAACGCCGCGCGAAGCAACTGGCGCAGGCGCTCGCGCGGCTCGGCGTCGAAACCGGCGATCGCGTCGGCACGCTGGCGTGGAACGGCTACCGGCATCTGGAAGCGTATTACGGGATCGGCGGCATGGGTGCCGTGTGCCACACGATCAACCCGCGCCTGTTCCCCGAGCAGATCGCGTACATCGTCAATCACGCGGAAGACCGCTACGTCTTCTTCGACCTCAATTTCGCCCCGCTCGTCGATGCGATCGCGCCGCAATGCCCGCACGTGAAGGGCTGGGTCGCGATGACGGACGCCGCGCACCTGCCGTCCGGCACGACGCCGTTCCTGTGCTACGAAACGCTCGTCGAAGCGGAGGACGGCCGCTACGACTGGCCGCGCCTCGACGAGCAGCAGGCGTCGGGGCTCTGCTACACGTCGGGCACGACCGGCAACCCGAAGGGCGTGCTGTATTCGCACCGCTCGACCGTGCTGCACGCGTACGGCGCCGCGTTGCCGGACGCGATGAACCTGTCCGCGATGGACGCGGTGCTGCCTGTCGTGCCGATGTTCCACGTCAACGCGTGGGGGCTGCCGTACGCGGTGCCGCTCACGGGCGGCAAGCTCGTGCTGCCCGGCAAGGATCTCGACGGGAAATCGCTGTACGAGCTGATGGAAGCCGAGCGCGTGACGTTCTCCGCGGGCGTGCCGACCGTGTGGCTCGGCCTGCTGAACTACATGCGCGAGGCCGGTGTGCGCTTCTCGACGCTGAACCGCACGGTGATCGGCGGCTCCGCGTGCCCGCCCGCGATGCTGCGCACCTTCGAGGACGAATACGGCGTGCGCGTGATCCATGCGTGGGGGATGACCGAACTGTCGCCGCTCGGCACGCTCGCGAAGCTCAACTGGGCGCAGTCGCAGCGGCCGCTCGACGCGCAGCGCAAGCTGCTCGAGAAGCAGGGGCGCGTGATCTGCGGCGTCGACATGCGCATCGTCGGCGAGGACGGCCACGAGCTGCCGTGGGACGGCGTCGCGTTCGGCGAGCTGCAGGTGCGCGGCCCGTGGGTGATCGACCACTACTTTCGCGGCGATACGTCGCCGCTGTCGGACGGCTGGTTCCCGACCGGCGACGTCGCGACGATCGACCCCGACGGTTTCCTGCAGATCACCGACCGCAGCAAGGACGTGATCAAGTCGGGCGGCGAGTGGATCAGCTCGATCGACATCGAGAACGTCGCGATCGCGCACCCGGGCGTGGCCGAGGCCGCCTGCATCGCCTGTGCGCACCCGAAATGGACCGAGCGCCCGCTGCTCGTCGTGGTGCCGCGCGAAGGGGCGAACCTGAACCGCGACGCGCTGCTCGCGTTCTACGAAGGCAAGGTCGCGAAGTGGTGGATTCCCGACGACGTCGTGTTCGTCGACTCGCTGCCGCACACCGCGACCGGCAAGCTGCAGAAGCTGAAGCTGCGCGAGACATTCCGCGATTACGTGCTGCCGACGGCGGTCGGCGAGTCGTAACGCGAGCCGTAACGTCTGCGCCCGGGCCGCAAGCGGCTCGCGAAACGGTCGCCCGATCCGTCCCCGGATCGGGAACGAAAATCAAATTGAACGACCGTGCTTTTTCGTTGTATGCTGCCTGCGTTCAACCGGACATGCGGCTGTTCGACCGCGCACAATGAAGCGCAGCCACCCCGGCGCGCGATGCATGGAGGCAGGCAGATGGCAGTGGATTACTCGACTCGCGACGGCGTGGCCGTCCTTACGCTCAACAATCCGCCCGTCAACGGGCTCGGCCTGTCGACCCGTCAGGGCGTTATGGACGCGCTCGATCGCGCCGCGCAGGACCCGTCGGTCACGGCCATCGTGCTGACCGGCGCGGGACGCGCATTCTCGGGCGGCGCCGACATCACCGAGTTCAATACCCCGAAGGCGCTGCAGGAGCCGACGCTGCACACCGTGATCCGCGCGGTGGAGGCGAGCGCGAAGCCCGTCGTCGCGGCGCTGCACAGCGTCGTGATGGGCGGCGGCCTCGAACTCGCGCTCGGCGCGCATTACCGTGTCGCGGCACCCGGCGCGCAGGTCGCGCTGCCCGAGGTGAAGCTCGGCCTGCTGCCGGGCGCGGGCGGCACGCAGCGCCTGCCGCGCGCGGTAGGGCTCGAAACCGCGCTGAACATGATCGTGTCGGGCGCGCCCGTGCCGTCGGAGCAACTCGCGAAGAGCGGGCTGTTCGACGAGATGGCCGACGGCGACCTGCTCGACGCGGCCGTCGCGTTCGCGCGCAAGGCCGGTGCGCAGAAGGGGCCGCATCCGCGCGTGCGCGATCGCAAGATCGTCCACGCGAACGCCGCGGGCTTCATCCAGTTCGCGCGCAATTCGGCCCGGGCCGCCGCCCCGAATTTTCCCGCGCCGCACAAGTGCATCGACGCGATCGAGGCCGGCGTGCTGCACGGCTTCGACAAGGGCAGCATCGCCGAGCGCGAGGGTTTCGTCGCGCTGATGATGACGCCGGAAAGCCGCGCGCTGCGGCACGCGTTCTTCGGTGAGCGCGCGGCGAGCAAGATTCCCGATGTGCCGTCCGATACGCCGCTGCGCGAGATTCGCCGTGTCGGCGTGATCGGCGCGGGCACGATGGGCGGCGGCATCGCGATGAACTTCGTGAACGCAGGGCTGCCCGTCACGCTGCTCGAAACGAAACAGGAAGCGCTCGAGCGCGGCGTCGCGACGATCCGCAAGAACTACGACGCGCAGGTGAAGAAGGGCAAGCTCACGCAGGAGAAGCTCGACGCGCGCATGGCGCTGATCACGCCGACGCTGTCCTACGACGACCTGAAGGATGCCGACCTGATCGTCGAGGCCGTGTTCGAGGAGCTCGGCGTGAAGGAGCAGGTGTTCCGCAAGCTCGACGAAGTCGCGAAGCCGGGCGCGATTCTCGCATCGAACACGTCGACGCTCGACGTCGACAAGATCGCGGCATTCACGAAGCGTCCGCAGGACGTCGTCGGCATGCACTTCTTCAGCCCGGCGAACGTGATGAAGCTGCTCGAGGTCGTGCGTGGCGCGCAGACCGCGAAGGACGTGCTCGCCACCGTGATGGCCGTGGCGAAGAAGATCCGCAAGACGGCGGTCGTGTCGGGCGTGTGCGACGGCTTCATCGGCAACCGGATGATCGAGCAGTACATCCGCCAGGCGCTCTTCATGCTCGAGGAAGGCGCGCTGCCCGCGCAGGTCGATCGCGCGATCGAGAAATTCGGTTTCGCGATGGGGCCGTTCCGGATGAGCGACCTCGCCGGCAACGATATCGGCTGGGCGATCCGCAAGCGCCGCTATGTCGAGCAGCCCGGCCTGCAGTACTCGAAGATCGCCGACCGCCTGTGCGAGCAGGGCCGCTTCGGCCAGAAGACGGGCGCCGGCTGGTACGACTACGTGCCGGGCGAGCGCAAGGCAAAGCCGTCGTCGCTCGTCGACGAGATGGTCGTCGCGTATTCGAAGGAGCGCGGCGTCGAGCGGCGCAAGATCGGCGACGACGAGATCGTCGAGCGGCTCGTGTTCGCGCTGGTGAACGAAGGCGCGAAGATCCTCGAGGAGAAGATCGCGTCGAAGGCGTCCGACATCGACATGGTCTACCTGACCGGCTATGGCTTCCCGCTGTGGCGCGGCGGCCCGATGCTGTACGCGGACGTGGTCGGCCTCTACAACGTCGAGCGCGCGATTCGCCGCTACGCGGCCGCGCCGAACGGCGACGCATGGCAGCTCGCGCCGTCGATCGCGGAGCTCGCGAAGGCCGGCCGCGGGTTCAACGGCTGACGCGCCGGATCGCGGCGCGACGCACACCCGGAGAAACGCAATGAGACACACCGACGACGTACTGCTCGTGATCGACGTGCAATACGACTTCATGCCGGGCGGCGCGCTCGCAGTGCCCGACGGCGACGCGGTCGTGCCGGTGATCAACGCGCTGGCGCGGCGCTTCGACCAGGTCGTGCTGACGCAGGACTGGCACCCGCGCGAGCACGTGTCGTTCGCGGCGAACCATCCGGGCCGCGAACCGTTCTCCACGCTCGCGCTGCCGTACGGCGAGCAGGTGCTGTGGCCCGTGCACTGCGTGCAGGACACCGACGGCGCGGCGCTGCATCGCGACCTCGACATCCCGCATGCGCGGCTCGTCATCCGCAAGGGCGGCGACGCGCAGGTCGACAGCTATTCCGCATTCGTCGAAGCGGATCGCACGACGCGCACGGGGCTCGCGGGCTATCTGCGCGAGCTCGGCGCGAAGCGCGTGTGGTGCTGCGGGCTCGCGACCGATTATTGCGTCGCGTGGTCGGCGCTCGACGCGCGTGCGGCCGGTTTCGACGCCGCGGTGATCAACGATGCGTGCCGCGCGATCGACCTGAACGGGTCGCTCGCCCACGCATGGCAGCAGATGCAGGCAGCGGGCGTCGCGCATGTGACGTCCGCGGGCGCGCGCCCGGCGGCGTAGCGCATTTCCCCATTCGATGCAGGACATGAAGCAGGACCGAAGGAGACTCGCATGACCGAAGCCGTAATCGTATCGACCGCCCGCACGCCGCTGGCGAAATCCTGGCGCGGTGCTTTCAACATGACGCACGGCGCGACGCTCGGCGGCCACGTGGTCGCAGCCGCACTCGAACGCACGAAGCTCGACCCCGCGCGCGTCGAGGACGTGATCATGGGGTGCGCGAACCCCGAAGGCGCGACCGGCGCGAACATCGCGCGGCAGATCGCCTTGCGCGCGGGGCTGCCCGTGAGCGTGCCGGGGATGACGGTGAACCGCTTCTGCTCGTCGGGGCTGCAGACCATCGCGCTGGCCGCGCAGCGGATCATCGCGGGCGAAGGCGAGGTGTACGTCGCGGGCGGCGTCGAATCGATCTCGTGCGTGCAGAACGAGATGAATCACCACATGATCCAGGAAGGCTGGCTCGCGCAGCACAAGCCCGAGATCTACTGGAACATGCTGCAGACGGCCGAGAACGTCGCGAAGCGCTACGGCATCTCGAAGGAGCGGCAGGACGAGTACGGCGTGCAGTCGCAACTGCGTGCCGCGGCCGCGCAGGAAGCCGGACGCTTTCGCGACGAGATCGTGCCGATCACGGTGCTCGCGGGCATCGCCGACAAGGCCACGGGCCGTCTGTTCACGAAGGAAGTGACGGTATCGGCCGACGAAGGGATTCGCCCGGACACGACGCTCGAAGGCGTGTCGAAGATCCGGTCGGCCGTGCCGGGCGGCGTGATCACCGCCGGCAACGCCAGCCAGTTCTCGGACGGCGCGTCGGCCTGTGTCGTCATGAGCGCCGACGCCGCGCAGCGCGAAGGGCTGCAGCCGCTCGGCGTATTCCGCGGTTTCGCGGTGGCGGGCTGCGAGCCGGACGAGATGGGCATCGGCCCCGTGTTCGCGGTGCCCAAGCTGCTGAAGCAGGCGGGGCTGAAGGTCGACGATATCGGCCTGTGGGAACTGAACGAAGCGTTCGCGGTGCAGGTGCTGTACTGCCGCGACACACTCGGGATTCCTGAGGATCGCCTGAACGTGAACGGCGGCGCGATCGCGGTCGGCCATCCGTACGGCGTGTCGGGCGCGCGCCTGACGGGCCACGCGCTGATCGAAGGCAAGCGACGCGGCGTGAAGTACGTGGTCGTCACGATGTGCATCGGCGGCGGGCAGGGTGCGGCCGGCCTGTTCGAAATCCTCTGATCTTTGGCGGGTGGCGGCCGCGGCTTCGCTTCGGCGAGGCAGGCGGCCGCGATGCGAATCGGCGCGACTGAACCGCCATTCGAAACAATCGGGAAGCAAAAGGCGTGCGCCGGGCAATGCCGTTTCCCCTTACTTGTCAAACAATTTGCCCCACCTATACTTGCTCTGACATTTGCCTTTCGGCACGATGGGCCGGATCGTGCGTCGCACGATCCGTGCCGCGAAGGTTCGAACCAACGCAGCAGACCGACCGGGGACCGAATGAGTACGACCTATGCAGCCGGGGAACCGCCGCGCGTCGTCAGCGCGGCCGCGAGGCTCTACGCGAAATGCCTGCTGGTCGGATTCGCGTTGCTGCCCGCCTATCTGATCGCCTATCTGTGGTTCTTCAGCGACCCGCACGCGGTGTTCGAGAACCACGCGTTCCATGAAATCGCGATCGCGGCCGCGACCCTCGAGGGCGGGTTCGTTACCTACGTGACGTGGGTGTGCTACCGGTCGTCCGGCGAACCGCTGCTGCGCTGGCTGACACTCGGCTTTCTCGGCTTCGCGATGATCTACGCGCTGCACGGTGCGTTCACCGGGATGGCGCATCACAATATCTGGCTGTTCCTGCTGTACGGGCCCGCGTCGCGGCTCGTGATGTCGATCCTGCTGCTCACGGGCCTGCTGTCCTATGCCCGTCCGCCCGATCGCTTCGACAAGCGCACGAGCGTGCGCACGTGGCTGCCGTGGATCGTGTTCTTCGTGATCGTCAACGTCGTCGTGGCGTACATCGCGTATTCGCCGGTCGCGGGCGCGCCGGGCACGCGGCTGTCGATGGAAGGCGGCGCGCTCGTGTTCTCGCTGCTGAACGTCGCCATGCTGCTCGCGCGCCGGATCCGCTCGCCGCTGATGGTGATCTATGGCGTGTCGATCATGGCGTTTGCGCTGTCGTCGCTGGCGTTCATTCTCGGCAAGCCGTGGAATCACATGTGGTGGCTCGCGCACGCGATTTTCGCGGGCGGCTTCTTCCTGCTCAGCTACGGCGTCGTGCAGGCGCTGCAGACGACGCGCTCGTTCTCGGCGATCTACAGCCAGGAAGACCTGATGAGCCGGCTGTCGGAATCGATGGCGCGCACCGAGAGCGCGCTGCAGGAACTGCGGCGTACGAACCAGAAGCTCGAATACATGGCCGCGACCGATCCGATGACGGGCGCGTCGAACCGCCGGCAGTTCATCGCGCAGGTCGAGCGCGAGATGGTGCGGGCCGAGCGCGACGGCACGCCGTTCTGCCTGCTCGCACTCGATCTCGACAATTTCAAGAACATCAACGATGCGTACGGGCACCAGATCGGCGACGAGGTGCTGCGCGGCGTCGTGCGTCAGTGCCTCGACGCGATCCGGCCGGCCGGCGGGCTCGCGCGGGTCGGCGGCGAGGAGTTCATGGCGCTGCTGCCCGAGATGCCGCTCGAAGGCGCGCGGATGACGGCCGAGCGCGTGCGCTCGTCGATCGCGAGCTCGCCGTTCGGGCTCGATTTCAAGCGCGTGCAGGTGACGGTCAGCGTCGGCGTCGCGCAATACGGGGTCGACGGCAGCACGGTCGACGCGTTGCTGCGCGTCGTCGACGAACGGTTGTACCAGGCGAAGCGGGAAGGGCGAAACCGCGTCGTGTCGCGGTGACGCGGGGTGGCATGGCACGCGGGACGTTCGGCAACACGGCCGTGCCGAAGGCGTGTCGATCGTTTCGATTTCCGCCCAAGCCCCGGGCGAGGTAACGTACCCGGGGCTTCAGCATGCCCGGTCGGCATGCGACGGGTGATACCCAGCTAGCGTGATGCCAGGGCCGCCGCGTTTTCCGGCTGCGCATCCTGCATCTGCCGCGACGCCTGCCACCAATACTTGCCCGCGCGCTGCTGCGGATCGCGGATCGCGAGATACGTCGTACTCCAGAGCTGTGCCGCGTTGGCTTCGGTCGCATCGGCGCTGCGCGTGCCGAACGCGTCGGTCTGGTACTTGCCGTTCACGTAGGACCACGTCCACATTTCCGACGTCCGCATGTCGCGCCCGTTCGAGATCACCTGCCAGATCGTCTGCCGCGCCTGCGCGAGCAGCGTGCGGGTCGCGGCCGACAGGTCCTGGCGCGCGAGCTGGCGATCGAGCCCGGCCACCCACATCGCCTGCTGCCACGACCAGATCACCGTGCCGTGATAGGCGGAACTCGTGAACTTCGGCCACAGTCCCTGGCTCGCATACGCAGGGTTCGCGATCAGCATGCCGGCATCGGTCACGAGCCCGGTCGGGAACGGCCGCGTGACGTCGGCGACGATCCGCTGGAGCTGGTCGTCCGGCGGTGTGCCGAACAGCAACGCGAAGCCGCCATCGGAGTTCATCACCGGAATCGGATTGCCCTGCTGATCGAGCGACAGCGCGTAGAAGGCCAGCGGTGCGCTTGGCGTGGCACCGGCCGGCACGCCGGCGGACGGCGCATAGGCCGACACGTCGGCGGTCGCCTGCGCGGCCGGCACGCTCACCTGGAACAGCGGCGGCGCCTGCGTTTCCCATGTGGCTGCCTGGTTCGCCGTGTTGGCGAGCGTCGCGCGCTGTCCGGCATCCAGGTACGGATCGAGCAGGCCGCGCGTGAGGAACGCGTTCGCCGCGCGCAACGCGGCCGGCACGAGCACCGCGTTCACGTCGTACGGGTAGACGCCGCCGCCAAGCCCGTCGGTGCTGTCGCGCCAGTTGCCGACGATCTCGCCGGGCCGCAGGTGGATCAGGTTCGCGACCGACGGCTGCTGCGCGAACGGCTGCGCGGTGGTCGCAACGTGCAGCAGGTTGACGACCAGGCGGGCGCCGTTGGTCTGCCCGTCGCTGCCGCGCTGGGCCAGATACGCAGCCGCACGCGCCTGGCCGCGCGTATCGTCGATCAGCCACGCGGCCGCGATCGGCGCGAGCAGGTAATCGCTGTCGATCATCTTGTAGTCGTAGGTCGGCGTCGGATCGTTCGGTTTCCCGTTCTTCTGGTTGTCGACGAGTGCGAACTCGCCGATGCCTTCCTCGTGCGCGACCTTGCCGTCGGCCGACAGCCGGCTGAGCACCGACGACAGGCCGGCCTCGATCGCCGCGGGTTCGAGCACGGGCATCAGCATGCGAACCGAGATCAGCGTGTCGCGGCCGAAGTAGGTGTCGTACTGCCACGAGCCCGCCAGCAGCTTGTCGTGGAAGCTCAGGAATTCGAGCACGTTCTGGCTCACGGGGTCGGGGTTCACCGACGGCGCGAGCAGATCGGCGCGCGTGATCGGCGACAACGGCGTCTCGCCCGACAGCGCATCGACATGCAGCCGCAGCGTGTGCGAGCCCGCGGGTGCGCTCAGGACGAGCTTGCCGCCCGCAGCCGGCACGATGCTGCCGCCGTCGCGCAACGTGATGCGCAGCGAATAGCCGGGCGCGCCGTCGATCCGGTCGCGTTGCCATTGCGCGGCGCTGCCCTGGACCGTCGGCGCGGTGAGAATCTGTTGGGGAATCGTTGCGCCGCCGTTGAAGTCGCGCAGGAAGCGCACGTTGCTGAGCACGCCCTGGCGGATCGTCAGCGTGCCGGTGTCCACCGACACGTCGGCGCCGATGCCGTACAGCGGGCGGCCGTGCGCGTCGGGTGCCGACAGCGCGGACGGCGGCGTGTCGAGGCTCCAGTTCACCGGCTGCGGGGTGTCGTCGAACCACAGCCCCGTGCCGCTGTTGCCGGCGGGGAAGACCACGAGCAGGCGCGGTTTCGTCGACGAACGCACCAGCAGGTGCGCGGCGACCTTGTCCTGCCGGTAGAACGCGTTGATCTGGCCGCCGGCGTCCATGCGGAACGATAGGGCGGCGTTGTTCGACGGCGGGCTGTTCGATTTGACGTCGTCGTCGTTGCAGGCCGCGAGCAGGCCGGCGCAGATGAATCCGAGGCACAGCGACTTCACAAGGCGATGCATGTTGATGTCCCTCCTGATGACTGGCGATTTTTTATCGGGATGGTCGAATGAACGGATCTGTTGTCCGTTTGGTACCGTGTCGCGGGCATTCGCGTGAATGCCGGGTGTTAATCAGGATGTGATGCTGTTGCGGTGAGTGAATCGAGCAGGAAATTGGCAAACAGGCGATAAATGCCGAAAGCTGAAACGGCAAGGGACGCCACCCCGACATGAAGCGAGAAAAGGCAAGGCGGGCGGCGTTCGTGCAGGCGCGTGCCGCCTTATATGCGGCGGGAGAAAATCAATCGTAAGCCGCTGTAGGGAATTCTAAATTTTCAGAAGAATCGAAGTCAATGGCGTTTTTCTGATTTCAGGCTGTTTTGCGAAAAAAGCGATCGTAACTATTACTCGTTGAGTCGGTAAATTATGCGATTTAATGAAGGCGGGTATTGGAATCCGGATATTCGGTGAATAAATAATCGGCAATGACGTTTCATTTTGCCGATTGCTGCCGTGCCGGAATTGAATCGTCCAGTTTGCGCGGGCGATTGCCGAGGCGCGCAGGCCTGCGCCGAAGCGGCGCACGCGAAGCCGCGTTCCCGCGATTCAATGGAAGGTTGCGCGATCGTTCCATCGGAGCCTTCAAGTTTGGTAGGCTTGGTGATTGCCGCCGCTTGCGCGGATCGCGCCGTCGGTGAGCGACACGGTGAAAATGCGCGTATCGTCGCCGGAAAGGCCGGGCGACAGCCGATTCGATACGCGTTTTTTTCCCCGTTGCCCCGACCGCGTGCAAGCGAAGCGGGCAGACGACTGGCCGGGCATCACCCGGCCGGCCACGAGGCGGGCCGAGCCCGCATCGTGAACACCAACGAACAGGAGCAACCGAAGTGATCCGACATATCGTCATGTGGAAGTTGAAAGAATCGGCCGAAGGCGCGACGCGCGCGCAGAACGCGCTGAAGCTGAAGGAAAAGCTCGAGGGCTGCCGCGACCTCGTGCCGGGCACGCTGCAGATCGACGTCGGCGTGGCAACGCCCGGCCTCGACGCGACCGCCGACATCGTGCTCGTGTCCGATTTCGCGGACAAGGCCGCGCTCGATGCCTACCAGGTGCACCCGGTTCACCAGGAAGTGAAGAAATTCGTCGTCGCGGTGGCCGAGTCGCGCGAATGCGTCGACTACATCGTCGACAGCGCACGATGAGCGACGCGGCAACCCCGACGGACGGCCCGTCGATCGAAAGCCCGTTCGTCGACCTGCTCGGCGTGCAGCTCGTGTCCGCGAAGGACGGGGCGAGCGAGCTCGTGCTGCCGCTCGAAGAGCGGCACATGAACACGTGGAGCATCGCGCACGGCGGCGTGACGATGACGCTCGCGGACATCGCCCTCGCGATGGCCGCGCGCAGCCTGACCGACGACGGTGTCGGCGTCGTGACGGTCGAGATGAAGGTGAACTTCATGCAGCCGGGGCGCGGCGAGTTGCGCGCTTACGGGCGCGTGATGCATCGCTCGACGACGATGGCCTACTGCGAAGGCGAAGTGCGCGACAGCGACGGCAATTTCGTCGCGAAGGCGCTCGGCACGTTCAAGTACATGCGGCGGCTCGCGGTGGGCCGCGACATCAAGCGGCAACGCTCGCGCACGGCGCCGGACGCCCAGCCCGGCCCGAGCGACGCGTAAGCGCCGGGACGCACGGCCCTGCCGCTTAGCCGGCAGGGCCGTCTTGTTTTGCACGTCGCAGGTGTGCCGTCGAACGCGTTCGCGGCAGGCCGAGAGAGGGCCGGGATTGCGCACCGCGCCCGCGCGACGAGGGCGTGGCATCATGTGACGCTTGTCCGTTCACGGCGTCGCACCGGCGCCGTCCTTATCGATGCCGCTGAATCCGAAGATCGCCCAGGTGCTCGACATGATCGAGCGCGCGAAACGTCCGTCCTACCATCACCAGACGCCGCAGCAGGCGCGCGCCGCGTACGAGAAGAGCGCGCCGATCCTCGACGTCGCACCGGCGCCGATGCATTCGGTCGAGGAGTGCGTCGTCCCGACGCGCGATGGCCGCACGATCGGCGCGCGGCTGTACCTGCCGGTCGCGCCGAGTCTCGCGGAGCCGCTGCCTGCGCTCGTGTACTACCACGGCGGCGGTTTCACGGTCGGCAGCGTCGATACGCACGACGCGTTGTGCCGGATGTTCGCGCACGACGCGCAGTGTGCGGTGCTGTCGGTCGGCTACCGGCTCGCGCCGGAGCACCGGTTCCCGACCGCGGTGAACGACGCCGACGACGCGTTGCAATGGCTGCATCGCGAGGCCGCCACGTTCGGCATCGATGCCGAACGGCTGGCCGTCGGCGGCGACAGCGCGGGCGGCACGCTCGCGACCGTCTGCGCGGTGCTCGCACGCGACGCGGGCATTCGCCTTGCGCTGCAGATGCTGATCTATCCGGGCGTGACGGGCTACCAGGACACCGGATCGCACGCACGGCTCGCGAACGGCTACTTGCTGACGCAGGACACGATCCAGTGGTTCTTCACGCAATACGTGCGCGATCGGGCGGACCGCGACGACTGGCGTTTCGCACCGCTCGACGGCACGCGCGATGCGCCGTCGTTCGCGGGCGTCGCGCCGGCGTGGATCGCGACGGCCGAATACGATCCGTTGAGCGACGAGGGTGCCGCGTATGCGGAGAAGTTGCGTGCGGCGGGCAATGCGGTCACGCTGGTCTGCTATCCGGGGATGATCCACGAATTCTTCAAGATGGGCGGCTACATCCCCGAGGTGCGGGCCGCGCATGCCGACGCGGTCGCGGCACTGAAGGCCGCATTCGACGATGTTTGAAGGCATTTGACGGCGCGCGCGCCGCGTGGAGGGCTGCGATGACGGACGGCGTGGTGGAAACGGGCGACTGGGCGGTGCTCGGCGGCGACGCCGCGCGGATCCGCGACGCGGTGTTCGTGCGCGAGCAGCAGATTCCGCCGGAATGGGAACTCGACGACGACGATCCGCTGTCGCTCCATGCGGTGGCGTACCGGGTCGATGCGGCGACCGGCGTGCGCCGCGCGGTCGCGACGGGGCGGCTGCTGCCGTCGGGCACGATCGGCCGCGTCGCGGTGCTGGCCGATGCACGCGGCCAGGGCGTCGGGTCGGCCGTACTGGACGCGCTGCTGGACGCGGCGCGGCGCCGCGGCGAAATCGTCGTGCGGCTCTATGCGCAGGATTCGGCCGTGTCGTTCTACTTGCGGCACGGCTTCACGGCGGTCGGCGAACCGTTCGTCGAAGCGGGCGTGCCGCACGTCGAGATGGCGCGCGCGCCGTAGCACGGCGCCCACCCGCGCGCTCAGCGCGGCGGGGTCGCGTCGAGGTCGAACGTGAATGCGCGCTCGAACGCACCCGGCCGCACGGTGCGGTGCGAACCGTCGTCGTCGCAGCGCTCCTTGATCTCGACCGTGAGCCGCACGCCTTCCTTCATCGTGACGCGCAGTGCGGTCGTGCCGCGCGTGCCGTATTCGGGCGTCTCGATGAACGCGGCCGACAGCGCACGTTCGCGCTCGATCGGAATGCCCGTGTGCGGCAGCGCGTCGTCGTCCGCGACGTGCGGGTCGCGCATCAACGCGATCAGGTCGTCGAGCGACGGGGTCGGATTGTCGGTAAGCAGCGTGCCGAGTTCCGCGCGTTTGCGCACCACTTTCGGCCAGGGCGTATCGAGCCGCGCATTCGACAGCGCATGCACGCCGGGCGCGATCGCGACGGGGGCGGCGACACCGCTTTCGCCTTCGGGCGCACGATTGCAGAACCACGCGAGTTCGCGCCGCCTCCAGTCGCCGACGAGCAGGTTGAAGCCGTTGTAGACGGCCGCATGCTCGGCCAGCCGCCCGAGATAGTCGAGCGGTGCAACGGACGGGCCGCCGAGGAAATCGGACACGAGCTTGCCGCGGGTCGGCGCGCCGGCGCGAATGTCGAACGGCGCGCGGTAGTTCGTCAGCGCGGCGAACCGGCCGTCGCGCGACACGCCGAGCCACGTGCCGCCCGCTTCGAGATCGCGGCCGGCCAGTACGCCCGGGACATCCTCCCACCACGAAAGCGGCGCGCTCGTCCGGCGAAAGAACTCGTCGCGGTTGGCGATGAGGGTAAAGACGGGACCGGCGGCGGCATCGGGCTGCCAGTCGAAGGCAATCAGACACATCGGGCGAATCTCTCGCAGGAAACATCGGGCGCCGGCTGCGACTCGCGAGCCGGCGCGCGAACGGGTTGTCAGTGCGTCACGCTTCCGTCGGCCATGCGTACGGCAGCGCGTCGAACGCGAGCGCCGGGCCGTCGGCCGAACCGACGTGTACCGTGCCGTTGTCGAGCGCGGCGAGCTTGATCTCGACGAGCGCGTCGATGCCGCCCGCGGGCGCGGCCGCCGCGTTGACGATCATCCCGCACGGCTGGCCGGGATCGTCGCTGTGGAACAGCTCGACGCCGGCATGCACGGTATCGGTTTCGCCGGCGACGTGCGCGAGCGCCGTGCGGCGCTTGATCGTGCCGCGGTACTGGCTGCGCGCGACGATTTCCTGGCCCGGGTAGCACCCTTTCCTGAAGTTAACGGCGCCGATCACGTCGAAGTTGACCATCTGCGGCACGAACTGTTCGACGGCAGCCTGCGTGATGCGCGGTTCGCCCGCGCGGATGTCGAGCCAGTCCCATACGGCCGGCGACACGACCGGCAGCGTACCGCCGAGCGCGGCGATGCGCGCATCGACTTCCGCACGCGGGCCGATCCACAGATAGCGCTTGCGGCCGGCCGCATCGGGCACGCGGATCAGCGTGCCGGCCGGGCCGTCGACCTTCACGTGCACGCCGTCCGGCAGCGCGTCGAAGACGCCCGACAGCGCGTCGCGCACGTCGCCCGCGAAGCCGGCCACCGCGAGCGTGTCGCTCGCGTCCGTCAGTTTCGCCTTTGCGCGCAGCACGAACATCGACAGCCGCTTCTGCACGGCGGGCTGCACGTCCTTCGACACCAGCAGGCGCACGCCGTGGCCGGCGCGCCACGCGAGGAACGACCCGAGGAGGCGCCCCTTCGGCGAGCAATAGCCGGACAGCCGCGCGCTCGCGGCGTCGAGATGCTCGATGTCGTTGGTGAGCTGGCTGTGCAGGAACGTCGCGGCGTCATCGCCGGCCACGTCGATCACGCCGAACTGCGGCAGCGGCATGCAGGCGCCCGGCGCGTCGAAATCGGCGGCGGACGGGCGGGGGAAAACGGGGAGCGAGGCAGATGCGGCCTGGGCAGCCGGTGAAGCGAACGGTGTGCTCATGGAATGAGGGAACAGTCAACCCTGACTTTGACGAAGGCGAGCAAGTATTATATGGGTCTTACCTGAGTCACGTTTCCATGTCCCTACTGAAGAAATGCGCCGCGACGATCGTGGCGCTGGCCGTCGTTGTGGCCGCTGCCGGCGCGGGCGGCGGGTATTACTGGGCGACCCGGCCACTGCTGCTGGGTTCCGCATCGCTCGACGTCACGATCAAGCCGCGCAGCAGCGTGAAGAGCGTCGCGCTGCAGCTCAGGCGCGGCGGCGTGCCGGTCGAGCCGCTCGGCTTCGTCGCGATGACGCGCGTGCTCGGGCTGTCGAGCCGGCTCAAGTCCGGCAACTACGAATTCAAGACCGGCATCACGCCGTACGAGGTACTCCAGAAGATCGCGCGCGGCGACGTGAACGAGTACGTCGCGACGGTCATCGAAGGCTGGACCTTCAAGCGGATGCGCGCGGAACTCGATGCGAACCCCGATCTTGCCCACTCGACGGCCGGCATGAGCGACGCCGAGCTGCTGCGCGCGATCGGCGCGCCGGACAACGCGGTGCAACGCGGCAGCGGCGAGGGGCTGTTCTTCCCCGATACCTACCTGTTCGACAAGGGCACGAGCGACCTGAACATCTATCGGCGCGCCTACCATCTGATGCAGACGCGTCTCGACGAGGCCTGGGCCGCGCGCGTGCCGGGCCTGCCGTACAAGACGCCTTACGAAGCGCTGACGATCGCGTCGATCGTCGAGAAGGAAACGGGCCACGCGGCCGATCGCGCATTCGTCGCGGCCGTGTTCGCGAACCGGCTGCGCATCGGCATGCCGCTGCAGACCGATCCGTCGGTGATCTACGGGCTCGGCGACGCGTACGACGGCCGCCTGCGCAAGCGCGACCTGCAGGCCGACACTCCTTACAATACCTACACCCGACGTGGGCTGCCGCCGACGCCGATTGCGTTGCCGGGCGTCGCCGCGTTGCAGGCGGCGATCAATCCGGCCCAGACGAGCGCGCTCTATTTCGTCGCGAAAGGCGATGGCACGAGCGTGTTCTCGGACACGCTCGGCGACCACAACAAGGCCGTGGACAAGTACATACGAGGTCAATAATGGCGAGCGGTAAATTCATCACGTTCGAAGGCATCGACGGGGCGGGGAAGACCACCCACCTGCAATGGTTCTGCGAACGCCTCCAGGGCAAGCTGGCCTCGGCCGGCCGGCAGGTCGTCGTCACCCGCGAGCCGGGCGGCACGCAGCTCGGCGAGAAACTGCGCGAGATCCTGCTGAACCAGCCGATGGATCTCGAGACGGAAGCGCTGCTGATGTTCGCCGCGCGTCGCGAGCATCTCGCGCTCGTGATCGAGCCGGCGCTCGCGCGCGGCGACTGGGTCGTGTCCGATCGCTTCACCGATGCGACGTTCGCGTACCAGGGCGGCGGCCGCGGGCTGCCGCGCGACAAGCTCGAGACGCTCGAGCGCTGGGTGCAGGGCGGCTTCCAGCCCGACCTGACGGTGCTGTTCGACGTCGCGCCGCAAGTCGCGAGCGAGCGGCGCGGCGCCGCGCGCATGCCCGACAAGTTCGAAAGCGAATCCGACGCGTTCTTCGCGCGCACGCGCGGCGAATACCTGCGGCGTGCGGAAGAGGCGCCGCACCGCTTCGCGATCGTCGACGCGACGCAGACGATTCCCGAGATTCGCCAGCAGCTCGAGCGCGTGCTCGCCGCGCTGTAATTCGCAAGGAACGCACCACATGATCTATCCGTGGCAGACCGACGACTGGAACCGCTTGCAGCAACTGCGTGCGCAATGGCCGCACGCGCTGCTGCTGCATGGCCAGGCCGGGATCGGCAAGCTGCAGTTCGCGCAGCATCTCGCGCAGGGCTTCCTGTGCGAATCGCCGCAGCCGAACGGTGAGCCGTGCGGCGCCTGCGCGGCCTGCACGTGGTTCTCGCAGGGCAACCATCCGGACTACCGGATCGTGCTGCCCGAGGCGCTGGCGGGCGAGGCGCCGGGCGCCGCGGACGACCCGAAAGCGGCCGACGCGGACGAAGGCGGCAAGAAGACCCGCGCGCCGAGCAAGGAAATCAAGATCGAGCAGGTGCGCGCGCTGCTCGACTTCTGCGGGGTCGGTTCGCATCGCGGCGGCGCGCGCGTCGTCGTGCTGTATCCGGCCGAGGCGCTCAACGTCGCCGCGTCGAACGCGCTGCTGAAAACGCTGGAGGAGCCGCCGTCCGGCGTCGTGTTCCTGCTCGTGTCGGCGCGTATCGACCGCCTGCTGCCGACGATCATCAGCCGCTGCCGGCAGTGGCCGATGACCGTGCCGGCGCCCGACGCGGCCGCGGCCTGGCTCGCGGCGCAGGGCGTCGAGCATGCGGACGCGCTGCTCGCCGAGGCCGGCGGCGCGCCGCTCGCCGCGTTGGCGCTCGCGAGCGACGAGAACCGCCCGCTGCGCGACTACACGCTCGGGCAGCTCGCGGCCGGTGCGGCATGCGACCCGTTCGCGTGCGGCGAGACGCTGCAGAAACTGCCGGTGCCGCTGGTGCTCGGCTGGCTGCAGCGCTGGCTGTACGACCTGCTCGCGCAGCGGATGGCGGGCGCGCCGCGCTACTTCCCGATGCATGCGGCGGCGCTCGCGCGCTGCGCGGAAGCGGTCGATGCGAACGCGTTCGCGCGTTTCATGAAGGCCGTTACGCGACAGCGGACGGTCGAGAACCATCCGCTCAACGCGCGGCTCGTATTCGAGGAATTGTTTCTCGGATATCGGGAAATATTTGGTTGATCCGGCATTGTTTCCCGTGGGTTGCGAAACGATGACCGGCTCACGCCGCGACGCGACCGTGGCCGGCCGGCCCGCGAACGCCGCCCGTTGCCGCATGCCGGCGCGCGCATGAGCGCGCGCCTTACGAATTCAGGAAACACGATGTTCGTCGACTCTCACTGCCACATCAATTTCAAGGGCCTGGCCGACCGCCTGCCGGCCGTGCTCGAGAACATGCGCGAGCACGACGTCACGCACGCGCTGTGCGTGTCGGTCGATCTCGAGACGCTGCCCGACGTGCTCGCAATCGCCGAAGCGCACGACAACGTGTACGCATCGGTCGGCGTGCATCCCGATCACGAGGACATGCGCGAGCCGACACTCGCGGAGCTCGTCGAGCTGGCCGCGCACCCGAAGGTCGTCGCGATCGGCGAAACGGGCCTCGACTACTACCGCCTCGAAGGCCGCTCGATCGCCGACATGGAATGGCAGCGCGAACGCTTTCGCACGCACATCCGCGCGGCGACCGCGACGATGAAGCCGCTGATCATCCACACGCGCTCGTCGTCGGAGGACACGCTGCGGATCATGGCCGAGGAGCGCGCGGACGTGCCGGGCGGCGTGATGCACTGCTTCACCGAGCCGTGGCCGGTGGCCGAGCAGGCGCTCGCGCAGAACTTCCATATCTCGCTGTCGGGCATCGTCACGTTCAAGAACGCGACCGACGTGCAGGACGTCGCGCGGCGCGTGCCGCTCGACCGGCTGCTGATCGAGACCGACTCGCCGTACCTCGCGCCGGTGCCGTATCGCGGCAAGCCGAATGAACCTGCGTACGTCAGCCATGTCGGACGCTTTATCGCGTCCGAGCGCGGGATCGCCGTCGAGGCGCTCGCCGATGCGACGACGCAGAACTTTTTCCGGCTGTTCAAGATCGCCCGCTAACGACGTGCGCGCAGCCGACAACCCAGGGAAGGAGCCCACAACAATGACGAAGCCGACCAACCATCTGCCGAAACGTGCACTCGTTGCCGCCGCGCTCGTCGCGAGCGGCCTGTTCGCGGCAGCCGGCGCGCATGCCGAATCGCTCGACGCGATCGTCAAGGCCGTCAAGTTCGACGACATCGCCGACATCGGCAAGCAGCTCAAGAGCGGCAAGCTCGACCCGAACACGATCGCGCCGAATGGCGACCCGCTGATCGTGATCGCCGCGCGCGAGAAGTCCGACAAGGTCGCGGCGGCGCTCGCCGCGACGCCGAACGTCGACCTCGAGAAGGAAGACAAGGCCGGCGAAACCGCGCTGATGCTCGCGTCGCTGAACGGCGACCTCGGCCTGGCGAAGCTGCTGGTCGACAAGGGCGCGGAAGTCAGCAAGAAGGGCTGGGCGCCGCTGCACTACGCGGCCACCAACGGCCAGGACGCGGTCGTGAAGCTGCTGCTCGACCACGACGCGTATATCGATACCGCGTCGCCGAACGGCACGACGCCGCTGATGATGGCCGCACGCGGCAACCATGCGTCGACGGTGACGCTGCTGCTCGACCAGGGCGCCGATCCGCAGGTGAAGAACCAGCTCGGCATCACCGCGCTCGAATTCGCGAAGCACTACAACGCGCCGGACGCGATCGAGATCCTGAGCAAGCGGACGACGCGCATCGGGGCATCGACGCCGGCAGACGCGCAAAAGAGTGCAAAATGATGGTTTTCGGTGCGGCAGACGGTGCCCGCCCGGCCGGATGCCGGCCGGAGCAGGGCATCCCGGCGCCGCGCCGGCCAGGGCAGCAGGCGGCCTCGGGCCGCATTGACATAAGGAACACCATGTTGCGCGCAATGTTTTGTGCCGCGGCGTTTGCCGTGCCGTTGTCGGCGGCGGCTTTCACGGGCGCGGATCTCGACCGGCTGTGCGCGAAGACGGACGTCAAGTCGCGGGCGTCGTGCGCGGCCTACATCGAAGGTGCCGCCGACGGCGTCTACAACACCATCGATGCGATCGGCGGCACGACGGGGCCGCGGGTCGGCCAGTATTTCTGCCTGCCGCCCGACATCCGGGCGCAGCAGATGACCGACGCGGTGCGCAAGTACATCGCGGAAAATCCGAAGCTGGCCGACTACAACGCGAGCACCGCGGTGTCGCTCGGTCTCGGCAAGGCGTTTCCCTGCAGGAGCGGCAACTGATCTGACGCCGTGTCCGGGCACGCGCGTGGCCCGGACGTCGCCGACGCATCCCAGGACGAGGCATGCACGCCTCATCACCGAAGGGCGCCGATGATTTCAATCGAGGAACTGCAGCGCATCGCCGATGCGCCGCTGCATTCGTGGCTCGGCACGCTGGCCGTGTCGGTCATCGTCATACTGGTCGTCACGGTCGTGCACCGCCTCGGCGCACGCATCGTCAAGCGCCTCGCGCAGCCGTATCCGCTGATGAGCGCGATCCTGCGCTACATCGACAAGCCGTCGCTCGTCGTGCTGGCGCTGCTGGCGCTCGAGTTCGTGTGGCTCCAGGCGGACGACGGCATGTCGTTCGTGCGCGGCATGCGCACCGCGGCCGCGGTCGGCTCGATCGTGTCGCTCACGTGGCTGCTGGTGCGGCTCGCGGCCGGCGTCGGCGACGCGATCATCCAGGCTCATCCGATCGATACGGCCGACAACCTCCAGGCGCGGCGCATCCATACGCAGGCCAAGGTGCTCGTGCGGACCGTGATGGTGCTGATCGTGATCATCGGCACCGGCGCCGCGCTGATGACGTTCCCGAACGTGCGCCAGGTGGGCGCGAGCCTGCTGGCGTCGGCCGGCGTCGCGGGCCTGGTCGCCGGTATCGCCGCGCGGCCGGTGCTCGGCAACCTGATCGCCGGGCTGCAGATCGCGCTCACGCAGCCGATCCGGCTCGACGACGTGGTCGTGATCCAGGGCGAGTGGGGGCGCATCGAGGAAATCACCGGTTCGTTCGTATCGGTGCGGCTGTGGGACCAGCGGCGCCTCGTCGTGCCGCTGCAATGGATCATCGAGAACCCGTTCACGAACTGGACGCGCAGCAGCTCGGAGATCATCGGCACGGTTTACCTGTCGGTCGATTACCGTACGCCGCTCGCGCCGCTGCGCGAGGAGCTCGCGCGGCTCGTCCATGCGGCGCCGGAGTGGGACGGCCGCGTGCAGGTGCTGCAGGTGACCGACGCGACGGAGCGCACGATGCAGTTGCGCGCGCTCGTCAGCGCGGCCGACTCGTCGTCGTGCTGGGACCTGCGCTGCCGCGTGCGCGAAGGGTTGATCGCCTATCTGCAGGACCGCTATCCGCAATGCCTGCCGCGCAGCAGGATGGAACTGTATCCGCACGATTCCGCACCGGATGCGCCGAATCCCGAACGGCCGCACGCGCGCGCCCCTGCCGCCAGTACGGCGGCCAACACCGCGGCCGACCCGCAGGCCGTCGAAGGCCGCTGAACGCGGCCCGCCCGCCATCGTCATGACCGTGCTGAAAACCCTTGCCATTGCCAATTACCGCTCGCTGCGCGAGCTGATCGTGCCGCTCGCGGCGCTCAATGTCGTCACGGGGCCGAACGGCAGCGGCAAGTCGAGCGTGTACCGCGCGCTGCGGCTGCTCGCCGACACCGCGCAGGGGCGCGTGATCCCGTCCCTCGCGCGTGAAGGCGGGTTGCCGTCGACGCTGTGGGCCGGCCCCGAGCGTTTCTCGCGGGCGATGCTGGACGGCGACGCGCCGGTCACCGGCACGGTGCGCAAGGGGCCCGTGAGCCTGAAGCTCGGTTTCGCCTGCGACGATTTCGGTTATTCGATCGATCTCGGCATGCCGATTCCGAGCCACTCGCAGTTCTCGCTCGATCCGGTCGTCAAGCGCGAGTGCATCTGGGGCGGCGCGGTGCTGCGCCCGTCGACGCTGCTGGTCGACCGGCAGGGCGCGCAGATCCGCGCGCGCACCGCGACCGGCGACTGGCAGACGATTCCGCAGCCGGTGGCGAGCTTCGACAGCATGATGACCGAGTTCGCCGATCCGACCGGTGCGCCGGAAATGATCGCGGTGCGTGAACGGATCCGCTCGTGGCGCTTTTACGACCATTTCCGCACCGATGCGCAGGCACCCGCGCGGCAGTCGCACGTCGGCACCCACACGCCGGTGCTCGCGGACGACGGCGCCGACCTGGCCGCCGCGCTGCAGACGATTCGCGAAATCGGCGACGGCGCGGCACTCGATGCGGCGATCGACGACGCGTTTCCGGGCGCGTCGGTCGAGATCGACAATCCGGGCGGCCGTGGCCGCTTCGACGTGCTGATGCGCCAGCCGGGGCTGCTGCGGCCGCTCGCAGCGGCCGAGCTGTCGGACGGCACGCTGCGCTACCTGCTGCTCGCGGCGGCGCTGCTGACACCGCGGCCGCCGGCGCTGATGGTGCTGAACGAACCGGAAACCAGCCTGCATCCCGATCTGCTGCCGGCGCTCGGCCGCCTGATCGCGCAGGCGGCGCAGCATTCGCAGGTGCTGGTCGTGTCGCACGCGGCGCGGCTCATCGCGACGCTCGAGCGCGAGGCCGGCTGCGAATCGCTGGTGCTCGACAAGCAGCTCGGCGCGACGGGGCTCGTTGACGCGGACACGCGCGACCTGCCGGCATGGAAGTGGCCGTCGCGCTGACGGGCGGCGCGGCGCGCATTCGGGTGCGTTCGGGTGCGATCGTCGTGTCGGGGGCCATATCGGCCCGGCAGGCGGAATGTATCCGGCCTGTAACAACACCCATAAAATGAAAGACGGGCGGTTCCGGGCAACCGGATCGCGAATAATGAGGAGATATCCGGCGGGCGCTGCATCGGGGCGAGCCGCGCGCGAAAGCGCAAGGGCCCGCCGGCCGTGCCGCAACGGACAGGACACAGGAGACGTGGACCATGAGAATTGCCCAGATCGCGCCGCTGACCGAATCGGTGCCGCCGAAGCTGTACGGCGGCACGGAGCGCGTCGTGTCCTACATCACCGAGGCGCTCGTCGAGCTCGGTCATGACGTGACGCTGTTCGCCAGCGGCGATTCGACGACGCGGGCGAAGCTCGAGCCGGTCTGGCCGCGTGCACTGCGGCTCGACTCGTCGATCCGCGACCGGGTCGCGCCGCACATGCTGCTGATGGAGACGGTCGCGCGCCGCGCGAAGGACTTCGACGTGCTCCATTTCCACATGGATTACTACTCGTTCTCGGTCTTCAACCGGCAGGAAACGCCTTACGTGACGACGCTGCACGGCCGGCTCGACCTGCCCGAGCAGCAGCCGGTGTTCGACACGTTCAACACGGCGCCGGTGATCTCGATTTCGAACTCGCAGCGCCAGCCGCTGCCGCAGGCGAAATGGCTGACGACCGTCTACCACGGGCTGCCCGATACGCTGTACATGCCGCAGCCCGTCGAGCCGCGCTATCTCGCATTCCTCGGCCGCATCTCGCCGGAGAAGCGCGTCGACACGGCGATCCGCATCGCCCGTCAGTGCGGGTTGCCGATCAGGATCGCCGCGAAGGTCGATGCGGCCGACCAGGAATACTTCGAGCGCGAGATCAAGCCGCTCTTCGCGTTGCCGCACGTCGAATACATCGGCGAGATCGCCGATCACCAGAAGGCCGAGTTCCTGTCGGGCGCGCATGCGCTGCTGTTTCCGATCGACTGGCCGGAGCCGTTCGGCCTCGTGATGATCGAGGCGATGTCGTGCGGCACGCCGGTGATCGCGTTCAATCGCGGCGCGGTGCCCGAAGTGGTGGACGAGGGCGTGTCGGGTTTCATCGTCGAGGATGAAATCAGCGCGGTGGCCGCCGTGAACCGGCTGCACCTGCTGCCGCGCGCGCGCGTGCGGCAGCGCTTCGAGGCGCGCTTCACGTCGCGCCGCATGGCGCAGCAGTATGTCGACGTCTACCAGTCGGTGATCCGCGCGCAGAAGCGTTCGCGCTTCAAGGTCATCGACTCGACGACCTGACGCGCGTCGCGCACGGATAAAAAAACGGCGATGCCCGCGAGGACATCGCCGTTCGTGCGTGGCCCGCGCGCGGTGCGCACGGGCGGCCCGCCAGCGTCAGATCTTCAGCTTCGAGACCTTCGTGCCGTTGATCGACACGTCGCCCATCAGGCCCGCGTTCGTCAGCACGACGACCTGGACCGGTGCGGTGGCCGTGGTCGTGTCGACCGCGCCGTTCGCGCCCATCTTCACGAGCGCGACCGACGCGCCGGCACCGGCGGCCCAGCCGTCCGAGCCGCGGAATTCGTCGAGCGCTTCCTGCGTCATGAACAGGAACACGATCGCCTTCGACTGCGCACCGGCCTGCAGGCCGACCGACAGCGACGACGTGTTGTAGTAGCCGACCGTGCTGCCGCCGACGCGCAGTGCGCCGTTGCCGGACTGGCCGCCGACGATGAAGCCGGCCTGGATCACGTCCGGGAAGACGAGCACGCCGCGCGACTTCGCGACGAGTTCGCGCGAACCCTTGACCGTGGAGTACATGCGCGACAGCGTGGCGTCGACGCTCGAGTCGATTGCCTGGCGCTTCGACGCGTTGGTCGCGGCGTTGTCCGGCTTGTCCGGGGTGGTGGTGCAACCGGTGAGCGCGAGGCTACCGACGATGAGCGCAGCGGCGGCTTTCAGCACGAGATTCCGTTTTTGCATCGTTCTTCTCCATCGGATGACGTTCGGAGTGAGTCTCGCTCAAGGAGCGGATCACGTCGGCAGTTATATCACAGTGGATTACACCCCCTTTTCGTCCGCGCAACAAAAAGCGTCAAATCGGGCGAGGGTGTCGCGGCGTGCCAACGGACGATCCGGCGCCCGCGCGCCGGGGGCGGGGCGGCATGCGGGCGCCGCGGTCGATCGTGCGGTGGGTGGCGCCCGCGGCGCGCATCAGTGCGTGACGGGTGGAACGGGCGGCTTGATCGGCGGGCGGCGCAGCACGCGGCGGATCAGCGCGATCACGACGCCGCACGCGAACAGGAACGCGGCCGGCACGACCCAGTAGCCGACGAATGCATGCCACAGGTAGCCCGCGAGCGTACTGCGGCGCAGCACGTATTCGTCGCGGGCCGCCTGCTGGCGCGGCGCGTTGGCGGCGAGCACGTCGGCCGGGCAGCCGGCCGCGCGCGCCTCGTCAGGATCCCCGTGGCACTTCGCGGCGGCGCCGGCGGCCTGCTGCGCATCGGTGAGCTGCCAGGTGGTCAGCGCGAGCTGCAGGTCCGCCTTGTTGTAGGCCATTTCCTCGCGGATCTCGCGGACGGCGACGATCGCGACGGGCACGGCCCAGAACACGATCACGATCAGCCAGCGGCGGAACCAGCGGTGTTGTCTCCATGCCATCCATGCCTCCGTTTGACGCGCGTGCGCGTCCGTCTCGAGGGCGGCCCGATGGCGCTTCTTGTACTTGGATGGGCCGCGTTGCAGCCATCATAGAAGAAATCGCGGCGAATTGCCGCACCATGTGGCGGCGCCGGCACGGCGGGCCGGGAAAGCGGGGCGGGAGAGGTCGGGGCCGGGCGCGTCGATGCGCGTGCAACGAAAACAAAAATGCCGCGCCCGCCGAAGCGGTGCGCGGCATTCGATACGGGAGCGCCGGAACTCAGGCTGCCGGCTGATTGCTCAGGCAGCTCTTCATGAACGCCTTGCGGTCGTCGCCCTTCTTGCCGGTGGCCTGCGTGTTGCATGCCTTCATCTTTTCCTGCTGCGTCATCGCCTTCGCGGGCTTCGCCGACAGGCAGTCCTTCATGAACGCCTTGCGTTCATCGCCCGTCTTGCCGGCTGCCTGGGTGTTGCAGGCCTTCATCTTGTCCTGCTGGCTGTTCGCCGCGAACGCGGGGGAAGCCAGCATGCCGCCGAGAAGCACTGCGGCTACGAGCGATTGGATTTTCATTTCGACACTCCCATGGGGTGAATTGCGTTTTATCGACGCCGTCACGACGCACCGCACGATGAGCATAGGGCCGCATCGCGCGGGGCGATCCGATTATGGCAAATCAATGTGAAAACACCAAAACGGCACTTCCTATAACGTTGCAGATACCACGTCCGTTGACGGCGCACCCGGCCGGACGATCGGGGCAAACCATGATGTGCGGCGGCCGGCCCCGGCCGCCGTGCCGGAACCTGCCGGATACCGGCCGCAAGCCTTTACAATCGCGGCCATGAATACTCTGAATCCCGCATCCCCTTCGTCCGCGGCGGCCCTGCCGCGCATCGCCGTGCTCGCCACCGGCGGCACGATTGCCGGTGCCGCGCCCGACGCGGCCAGCACGGCCGGCTATCAGGCCGGCGCGCTCGGCGTCAATTTCCTGGTCGACGCGGTGCCGGCGCTCGCGTCCGTCGCGCGCATCGACGCCGAGCAAGTCGCCAGCATCGACAGCAAGGATCTCGCGCTGCCGCTGTGGAACACGCTCGCCGCGCGGATCGACGCACTGATGGCCGAACCGACGGTCGACGGTATCGTGATCACCCACGGCACCGACACGCTCGAGGAAACCGCGTACGCGCTGCAC
This sequence comes from Burkholderia sp. COPS, assembly GCF_019425585.1. Lineage (NCBI taxonomy): Bacteria > Pseudomonadati > Pseudomonadota > Betaproteobacteria > Burkholderiales > Burkholderiaceae > Burkholderia > Burkholderia sp. COPS. The sequence goes on from NZ_WIXR01000015.1 coordinate 335,999, forward strand.
CTGGTCGTCAGGGGCGACAAGCCGGTCGTGCTGACGGCCGCGATGCGGCCGGCGACCGCGCTGTCGTCCGACGGCCCGCTGAACCTGCTGAATGCGGTGACGGTGGCCGCGCATCCGTCCGCGCGCGGGCAGGGCGTGCTGGTCGCGTTCAACAACCGGATCCACGGCGCGCGCGACGTGGTGAAGACGAGCACCTATGCGGTCGACGCGTTCCAGTCGCCGGAACTCGGCGCGCTCGGCTGGGTGCAGGACGGCCGGGTCGAATTCGCACGCCGCGTCACGCGTTCGCGCGATGCGCAGCTGGCGATCGCCGCAGCATGGCCGCCCGTCGAAGTGGTCGCCAGCTACGCGGGTGTGACGCGCACGGCCGTCGACGCGCTCGTCGCGGCCGGCGTGCGCGGTCTCGTCGTCGCCGGCACCGGCAACGGCTCGATCCATGCGACGCTGCAGGCGGCGCTGGCCGATGCGGTGAACGCGGGCGTGGCGGTGGTGCGTGCATCGCGCGTCGGGTCGGGGCACGTGATGCGCAACGGCGCCGCGAGCGACGATGCGCTCGGTTTCGTGAGCGCGGGTTCGCTGCACCCGTTCAAGGCGCGCGTGCTGCTGATGCTCGCGCTGGCGAACGGCATTCACGATCGCGACGCATTGCAACGCGCGTTCGATACGCTGTGATTCGATGACGGGATGACCGATACGCGTCGATTGCACGGCGCGCGTCGCCCATGAAAAAGGCAGGCCGAGTGGCCCGCCTTTTTTGCGTCAGTGCTGCACGAATGCTCAGGACTGCGGCGGAATCACGAGCTTCTGGCCCGGGTAGATCCGGTCCGGGCTCGACAGCATCGGCTTGTTCGCCTCGAAGATCGCCGGGTACTTGTTCGCGTCGCCATACACTTCCTTGGCGATCGCCGACAGCGTGTCGCCCGGCTTCACGTCGTGGTACTGCACTTCCGGATCGTCCGGTTGCAGATCGTCGTCGTTGACGCCCGCGACGCCCTGCACGTTGCCGGCCGCGACCTTGACCTTCGCCTTCGTGTCGAGGTCGGCGACGCTGCCCGACAGCGTCACGGTGCGCGATGCGCCGTCGAACGCCACGGTCAGGTTCGACGTATCGAGACCCTGCGTGTTGATGTAGTTCTTGATGGCATCGGCCGCGGTCTGGTTTGCGGCATTCGGATCTTCCGCTGCTTGCGCGTCGGCATGACCCAGCAGTTTTTCACCCGCCTCTTTGATAAACGAAAGAAGACCCATCGTTGCACTCCTTGGGTGGTTGAAAAGAAAACGCGCCGTGAAGTGGCGAAAAAAACACCGCGCTGGGCGCGGTCACCGGAAGTGACCACAAGCGCGGCGGTTTTCTCGAAAGGCGTGGCGAAAGTGTAGGCGTTCAGCGCGACGATTGCATGAAAAATCGCACGCTCGAACGTAAAGAAATGTAATACGCGAAATCCGACAGGCGGACACCCGACGACGACGTCTGACCGACCAAGGCTTCCCCGGCGTCGCCGGGTGCCGCTGCGGACCCCACCACGCCGCTCTCAGCCCAGAGCGGCGTTTTTCGCCCCGTCCCGCATGCCGTCGGCAGTGCAGGGCGGGGCGCCCCACCGTGATGCGCGCGTGTCTCGCGCATCGATGCGACCGGTCGTGCCGGTCGCGTGTGTCATTCGCGTGTCCGTCATCGCGACGGACCGTGCGTTACTGCATCATCCGAACGAAGCCGCGCCAGGCGGCATGCGGTCAGCCCGCCGTCTTCTCGATCTCGAAGTTCGACATGATCTCGAGCGCACGCACGAGTGCCGAGTGATCCCATGCCTTGCCGCCGTGCGATGCGCACACGCTGAACAACTGCTGCGCGCTCGCCGTATGCGGCAGGGCGAGGCCGAGCTTGCGTGCGCCGTCGAGCGCGAGGTTCAGGTCCTTCTGGTGCAGCTCGATGCGGAAGCCCGGATCGAACGTGCGCTTCGTCATCCGCGCGCCGTGCACTTCGAGGATGCGCGACGCGGCGAAGCCGCCCATCAGCGCCTGTCGCACGCGCTCCGGATCCGCGCCCGAGCGTGCGGCGAACAACAGCGCTTCGCCGACGGCTTCGATGTTCAGCGCGACGATGATCTGGTTCGCGACCTTGCAGGTCTGGCCCGCGCCGTTGTCGCCGACGAGCGTGATGTTCTTGCCCATCTTCTCGAACAGCGGCTTCGCGCGCTCGAATGCCGCCTCCGGGCCGCCGACCATGATCGTCAGCGTCGCTTCGCGGGCGCCGACTTCGCCGCCGGACACCGGCGCGTCGAGGTAGTCGCAACCGAGCGCGTTGATCTGCTTCGCGAATTCCTGCGTGTCGAGCGGCGAGATCGAGCTCATGTCGATCACGAGCTTGCCGGCCGTCAGGCCCTTCGCGACGCCGTCGTCGGCGAACAGCACGTTACGCACGTCCGGCGTATCCGGCACCATCGAGATGATGATGTCCGCGTTCCGTGCGACTTCGGTCGAGTTCGCGACGACCTTCGCGCTCGTGCGCAGGTCGTCGGGAATCGGGAACGCGCCGTTCACGACGAGCTGGTGGTCACCCTTGAGCAGGTTGCGCGCCATATGCGCGCCCATGATGCCGAGGCCGATGAAACCGATGGTTGCCATGTGAAAGTCTCCTATAGGGGCGTATGCGGAAAGGGCGGATCTCAGGCGGCGCGACGCGCCGAGCCCGGTGCGCAGCCGGCGACGCTGTGCAGCCAGCTGAGGCCTTCCGTCGTGGTGGTGCGGGGCTTGTATTCGCAGCCGACGTAGCCGGCATAGCCGAGCCGGTCGAGCAGCGCGAACAGGAATGCGTAGTTGATCTCGCCCGTGCCCGGCTCGTTGCGGCCCGGGTTGTCCGCGAGCTGGACGTGGCCGATCGACGCGAGGTTGCGTTCGATCGTCGCGGCCAGTTCGCCTTCCATGCGCTGCATGTGATAGATGTCGTACTGCAGGAACAGGTTGTCCGAGCCGACCGCGCGGATCACGTCGAGCCCTTCCGACGAGCGGTTCAGCGCGAAACCCGGGATGTCGAAGCTGTTGCACGGCTCGACGAGCAGGCGGATGCCTTCGCGCTTCAGCGCGTCGGCGGCAAAGCGCAGGTTGTCGACGATCGTGACGAACGTCTTGTCGCGCGCCGTGCTCGCCGACGGAATCCCGACGAGGCAGTTCAGCTGCGGCACCTTCAGCGCCTTCGCGTACTCGATCGCGCGGCCGACACCTTCCTGGAACTCGCCGACGCGATCGGGCAGGCACGCGATGCCGCGCTCGCCCTGGTCCCAGTTGCCGGCGGGCAGGTTGTGCAGCACGAGGCGCAGGCGATGCGTCTCGAGCCGCTCGGCGAGTTCCTCTTTCGCGTACGGGTACGGGAACAGGAACTCGACGGCGTCGAAGCCCGCATCGGCGGCCGCCTTGAAGCGGTCGAGGAACGGCACTTCGTTGAACAGCATGGTCAGGTTTGCAGCAAACTTCGGCATGAGCTAAGCCTCTTCGGTCGGTCAGTCAAAAATGGCGTGCGGTTCAGTCGAGCATCGAGATCGCGGTCGGTGCGTGCTCGGCCTTTTCGGCGAGATCCTCGAATTCGTTGATCGCGTCGATTTCGGTACCCATCGAGATGTTCGTCACGCGCTCGAGGATCACTTCGACGACCACCGGCACGCTGAATTCTTCCGCGAGCGTTTGCGCCTGGCGCAGCGCCGGCTCGATCTCCTCCGGCTTGAACACGCGCAGCGCCTTGCAGCCGAGGCCCTCCGCGACGGCCACGTGGTCGACGCCATAGCCGTTCAGCTCCGGCGCATTCACGTTGTCGAACGCGAGCTGCACGCAGTAGTCCATGTCGAACGCACGCTGTGCCTGGCGGATCAGGCCGAGGTACGAGTTGTTCACGACGACGTGCACGTACGGCAGCTTGAATTGCGCGCCGGCTGCGAGTTCCTCGATCATGAACTGGAAGTCGTAGTCGCCGGACAGCGCGACGATCGGGCGGCTCGGGTCGGCCGCACGCACGCCGAGCGCGGCGGGGATCGTCCAGCCGAGCGGGCCCGCCTGGCCGCAGTTGATCCAGTTGCGTGCCTTGAACACGTGCAGGAACTGCGCGGCGGCGATCTGCGACAGGCCGATCGTGCTGACGTAGCAGGTATCGCGGCCGAACACCTTGTTCATCTCTTCGTACACGCGCTGCGGCTTGACCGGCACGTTGTCGAAGTGCGTCTTGCGCTGCAGCGTGCGCTTGCGTGCCTGGCAGTCGGCGACCCATGCGCTGCGGTCCTTCAGCTTGCCGGCGGCCTTCCATTCCTGCGCGACCGCGACGAACAGTTCGAGTGCGGCTTTCGCGTCCGACACGATGCCGAGATCCGGGCCGAACACGCGGCCGATCTGCGTCGGCTCGATGTCGACGTGCACGAACTTGCGGCCCTTCGTATAGACCTCGACGCTGCCCGTGTGACGGTTCGCCCAGCGGTTGCCGATGCCGAGCACGAAGTCGGACGCGAGCAGCGTCGCGTTGCCGTAGCGGTGCGACGTCTGCAGGCCGACCATGCCGGCCATCAGCGGGTGGTCGTCCGGAATCGCGCCCCACGACATCAGCGTCGGGATCACCGGCACGCCGACCGTTTCCGCGAACTGCACGAGCAGGTCTTCGGCCGCCGCATTGAGCACGCCGCCGCCCGACACGATCAGCGGCTTGTCCGCGTCGTTGAGCATTGCGAGCGCCTTCTCGATCTGCGCGCGGGTGGCCGCGGGCTTGTAGACCGGCAGCGGTTCATAGGTGTCGATGTCGAACTCGATTTCGGCGAGCTGCACGTCGATCGGCAGGTCGACCAGTACCGGGCCCGGGCGGCCCGAGCGCATCAGGTGGAATGCCTGCTGGAACACGCGCGGCACCAGCGCCGGTTCGCGCACGGTGACGGCCCACTTGGTGACGGGCTTTGCGATCGATTCGATGTCGACGGCCTGGAAGTCTTCCTTGTAGAGACGCGCGCGCGGCGCCTGGCCGGTGATCGCGAGGATCGGAATCGAGTCGGCCGACGCGGAGTAGAGGCCGGTGATCATGTCGGTGCCGGCGGGGCCCGACGTGCCGATGCACACGCCGATGTTGCCCGGGGCCGCACGCGTGAAGCCTTCGGCCATGTGCGACGCGCCTTCGACGTGGCGGGCCAGCACGTGGCTGATGCCGCCGGACTTGCGCATCGCCGAGTAGAACGGATTGATCGCCGCACCCGGCACGCCGAACGCGGTCTGGATGCCTTCCTTCTCGAGCACGAGCACAGCTGCGTCGACGGCTCTCATCTTGGCCATGAATGTCTCCTTGAATGGGGTGGATCTTGCGAATGGGTCTGTTGGGGACACTTTAGGGATGCAGGAAAGGTTTGATAAGATCAGCCGAAGTCGCTTTTTTCGAAACTAAAAGTATGGAATGACGGCTGGGCGAGGCTTTCCGCCGGAGCCGGAACAGAGACGGAGACGGGAGATGGATCGCTTCAAGCAGATCGAGACGTTCGTGCGCGTGGCCGATGCCGGCAGCCTCGCGGCGGCGGCGCTCGAGGAGGGCGTGTCGCCGGTCGTGCTCGGGCGGCGCATCGACGCGCTCGAGAAGCGGCTCGGCGTGAAGCTGATGTACCGCTCGACGCGGCGGCTGGTGGTCAGCGAGGAGGGTGCGGCGTTCCTCGAGCGCTGCCGCGGGCTGCTGTCCGAATGGGACCAGGCCGAGAACGAACTGGCCGCCGGGCGGCGCGCGGTCAGCGGGCACCTGATCGTGTCGGCGCCGGCCGCGTTCGGGCGCAAGCACGTCGCGCCGCACGCGCCGGGCTTTCTGGCCGACAAGCCCGAGATGCAGCTGTCGTTCAACCTGACCGACCGCGTCGTCGATCTCGTGCGCGAGGGCTACGACCTGTCGATCCGGATCGGCGGTGCGGTCGATCCGAACTTCGTCGCGGTGAAGCTCGCGTCGAACCGGCGCGTCGTGTGCGGCACGCCCGAGTATTTCCGCCGGCACGGCCGGCCGAAGTCGCTCGACGACCTGCTGAGGCACAACTGCCTGGCGTTCAACCTGCAGGGCGGGCAGAACCGCGGCTGGTATTTCCAGCGCCACGGCAAGATCGCGACGATGCGCGTGGCCGGCAACCTCGACTGCAACGACGGCGAGCTGCTGCACCGGTGGGTGGCCGAAGGCCTCGGGCTCGGCTGGCGCTCGACGTGGGAAATCGCCGCGCAGCTCGAGACGGGCGAGCTCGAGACCGTGCTCGACGAATACGCGCTGCCCGATTACGACATCCTCGCGGTCTATCCGCAGCAGCGCTACGTGCCGGCGCGCGTGCGTTATTTCATCGACTACCTGCGCGCCGCGTATGCGCGCCCCGGTTACTGGAGCACCACGCCGTAACGGGAGGCGGGCGGCCCGGCGATTTTTTTACGCTTCATGCGCCCGGCGCGGGAATAAACTCGACGCAGCAACGGTATGGTCATCGAGCGCGCACGTTGCCGGTCTGTCCGGGCGCCGTGCGCGGAACGGGCGCGGTTTCGGCCGCCGGGACCAGGGAGGCCATGTGGGGCAAGCCGGACAGGCGGTCGAAGAACGGGTGGCAGACGACGCGGTCGCGCGCGGCGAGCGGTTTCGCGCGCTCGTGCTGCCGCATCTCGACGCCGCGTACAACCTCGCACGCTGGCTGAGCGGCAACGCCGGCGATGCGGACGACGTCGTCCAGGACGCGTGCATGCGCGCACTGCGCTTCGTCGATTCGTGTCGCGGCGACAACGCGCGGCCGTGGCTGCTGACGATCGTGCGCCACACCTGGTACACGGAGTGGCGCCGCCGCACGCATGCGCACGAGGTCGCGCTGCCCGATACGCTGGACGATACCGACGTGCCCGACGACTGGCAGCCCGCCACCGAGGACCCGCTCGCGCACCTGCTGCGCGGCGAGAACGTGCGGCTCGTGAACGCGGCGCTCGCGAAGCTGCCGCCCGAATACCGCGAGGTGCTGGTGCTGCGCGAGATGGAGGACCTGAGCTACCGCGAGATCGCGGCGATCGCCGACGTGCCGGTCGGCACGGTGATGTCGCGGCTCGCACGCGGCCGGCGCAAGCTCGCCGCGCTGCTGGGCGGCGCGCCGGCACCGGCGGCCGAAGGCAGGCCGGGCCGTACGCCGGCAGGCGGAACCGCATCGGAGGCTATCGATGGACTGTAACGAAGCGCGAGCGTTGCTGGACGCGGACGTCGACCGCGAGCTGTCGGCGCCCGACGCGTTGCGGGTCCAGCAGCATGTCGAAGGATGCGACGTGTGTCGCCAGGAACGCGAACGGATCGTCACGCTGGTGCAGGCCGTGCGTCAGGCCGACTATCACCGTGCGCCGGATGCGTTGCGGGCGAGCATTCTTGCGAGCCTGCCTGCCGCGGCCGACGCGCCTGCCCGCGAGCAGGCGCGGGCGGAGCCGCAATCCGGATCCCGATCGCAGCCGCAGCGGCGGCCGCGCGGGCGTAACGGGTTGTCCTGGCTGCGGGGGCTTGGCGGGGCGGCACGCCCGGCCACGGCCGGCACCGGGCCGCGCGTCGCGGCATTGCCCGGCCTCGGCTGGGGCGTCGCGCTGCTGGTGGCGCTTGCCGCGGCGGGCGGGATGGTGGTGTCCGCGCGCCACGCCGACACCGACCGCACGGTCGACGAACTCGTGTCGAGCCACGTGCGTGCCGACCTGTCGGCGCGCGACATCGACGTGATCTCGACCGACCGGCACACGGTCAAGCCGTGGTTCAACGGCCGGCTCGACTATGCGCCGCCGGTCGAGGATCTCGCGGCGAACGGCTTCGCGCTGGTCGGCGGCCGGCTCGACTACGTCGGGCGCCGCCGTGTCGCGGTGCTGGTCTACCGTTACCGGCAGCACGTGATCGACGTCTATGTGCGGCCGGCCGGGGAAGGGCCGGGGGCGCCGTACTCGACCGTGTCGCAGGGTTATGCGCTCGATCGCTGGGATGCGGCCGGGATGACGTGGTGGGCCGTGACCGACGCCGAGCCGTCGGCACTTGCGGCGTTCAGGACCGCACTCGACGCGCGGCTGGCCGGCACGCGCAGCGAGTGACGTCGCGACGGCTGCCTGCGGGCCCGCCGCCCGCTTGCGCTCCGACCCTGAGCGGGGAAAAGGCCGAAGAATGGCCCGGCTGCCCGGCCTCGCCCCTTCAAGTCTTTGAAAACATGGCCGAATCCGCACGCCGATCGTCGATTGGTCTTGCATGCGCCCCGTATCCGGGTTAGAATCTTCGGCTTCTCACTTGCCACACCGGTTCAGACGCCCGGGTGGCTTTAATCCACAAGGAGTGTGTAATGCGTCATTACGAAATCGTATTCATCGTGCACCCCGATCAGAGCGAGCAAGTGCCCGCGATGATCGAGCGTTACAAGACCACGATCACGTCGCACGGCGGTCAGATCCACCGTGTCGAAGACTGGGGCCGTCGCCAACTGGCCTACATGATCGAGAAACTCGCGAAGGCTCACTACGTCTGCATGAACATCGAGTGCGACCAGACGACGCTCGACGAACTCGAACACGCGTTCAAGTTCAACGACGCCGTGCTGCGCCACCTCATCGTCAAGATGAAGAAGGCCGAAACCGGCCCGTCGCCGATGATGAAGGAAGTTCAGCGCGAAGAAGCCAAGAAGGCGGCTGCAGCTCAGCCGACCGAAGCGCAGGCTTAAGTTCGTCATTCATTAAGCCATCAAGGAGCGCGCCACTCACGTGAACAGGTTGCAATTGACGGCGAGCGTCGTCGAACGCGCACCGGTGCGATATACGCCGGCAGGTGTTCCGATCGCAAGCGCCACATTGCATCACCGCACGGAAGTCGTCGAAGCAGGCATTCCCCGTCAGGTCGAAATGACGATCGAGGCGGTGGCGGCCGGTGAGGCGAGCGGCAGGCTGGAAAGCCGTGAAATGGGCGTCGAAACGCTGTTCACGGGCTTCCTGGCAAAAAAAAGCCGCAACGCGAGAACCTTGGTGTTTCACATCACAGCATTGCAGGACATTGGAAAGGACTGAAATCATGCCCCGCCCGACTGGTAAGAAATTCGACAAGCGTCGTCAGCAACAAAACCCGCTCTTCAAGCGCAAGAAGTTCTGCCGTTTCACGGCCGCAGGCGTCGAGCAGATCGACTACAAGGACACGGAAACGCTGAAGGACTTCATCGGCGAAAACGGCAAGATCACGCCGGCGCGTCTGACGGGTACGAAGGCGCACTATCAGCGTCAGCTCGACACGGCAATCAAGCGTGCGCGTTTCCTCGCGCTGCTGCCGTACACCGATCAGCACAAGGCGTAACTCGGCGACGCCATAAGGAGAATTCGAATGCAAATCATTCTGTTGGAAAAAGTCGCCAATCTGGGCAACCTCGGCGACATCGTCAAGGTCAAGGACGGTTACGCTCGCAACTTCCTGATCCCGAACCGCAAGGCTCGCCGTGCAACGAAGGAAGCGATCGCCGAATTCGAAGTGCGCCGCGCTGAACTCGAAAAGATCGCCGCTGAAAAGCTGGCAGCATCGCAGGCAGTCGGCGAGAAGCTGAACGGCCAGTCGTTCGAAATCACGCAGAAGTCGGGCGTTGACGGCCGTCTGTTCGGCTCGGTCACGAACGGCGACGTCGCGGAACTGCTGAAGAAGGCAGGTTTCGAAGTCGAGAAGCTGCAAGTTCGCATGCCGGAAGGCCCGCTGAAGATGATCGGCGAGCACAACGTCCAGGTCGCGCTGCACACGGACGTCGTCGTCGACGTCACGATCAACGTGATCGGCGACCACGCGTAAGCGTACGCAAGCTTTCCGGGCGGCTTCCGTCGTCCGGACAAGGGCAGGCGCCCGGGCAACCGGGGCCTGCCTTTTTTATTGCCCGATCGCCGGAGCGGTAGCGCTGCTGCGATCTATTCGCGATAATCCCAACCCATGAACGCGCCGCAAGATCCCCAAATCGAATCGCTGAAAGTCCCGCCGCATTCGGTCGAAGCCGAACAGTCGGTGCTCGGCGGCCTGTTGCTCGACAACGCGGCATGGGACCGGATTGCCGACTTCCTGTCTCAGGGCGATTTCTATCGCTACGATCACCGGATCATCTACGAGCACATCGGCCGGCTGATCGCGTCGACGCGCCCGGCCGACGTCGTGACCGTGTACGAAGCACTGACCACGTCCGGCAAGGCCGACGACGTCGGCGGCCTCGCGTACCTGAATGCCCTCGCGCAGAACACGCCGAGCGCCGCGAACATCCGCCGTTATGCGGAAATCGTGCGCGACCGTGCGGTGCTGCGCCGGCTCGTGTCGGTTGCCGACGAAATCTCGGCCGATGCGTTCAACCCGCAGGGCAAGGAAGTCCGTCAGCTGCTCGACGAGGCCGAATCGAAGGTGTTCTCGATCGCCGAAGAGGGCGCGCGCGGCAACCAGGGCTTCCTCGAGATCGGCCCGCTGCTCACGCAGGTCGTCGAGCGCATCGACACGCTGTACCACACCGCGAACCCGAGCGACGTCACGGGCACGCCGACGGGCTTCGTCGACCTCGACCGGATGACCTCCGGGATGCACGGCGGCGAACTGATCATCGTCGCGGGACGACCGTCGATGGGTAAGACCGCGTTCTCGATGAACATTGGCGAATACGTCGCGGTCGAGTACGGGCTGCCGGTCGCGGTGTTCTCGATGGAAATGCCGGGCACCCAGCTCGTGATGCGTATGCTCGGCTCGATCGGCCGGCTCGACCAGCACCGGATGCGTACCGGGCGCCTGACGGACGAGGATTGGCCGAAGCTGACGCACGCGGTGCAGAAGATGAGCGAGGCGCAGCTCTTCATCGACGAGACGGGCGGCCTGAACCCGATGGAATTGCGCTCGCGCGCGCGGCGCCTGGCGCGGCAGTGCGGCAAGCTCGGCCTGATTATCGTCGACTACCTGCAGCTGATGTCGGGTTCGTCGCAGGGCGAGAACCGCGCGACCGAAATCTCGGAAATCTCGCGATCGCTGAAGAGTCTCGCGAAGGAACTCGACGTGCCGGTGATCGCGCTGTCGCAGTTGAACCGTGGCCTCGAACAGCGCCCGAACAAGCGTCCGGTGATGTCCGATTTGCGCGAATCGGGCGCAATCGAACAGGATGCGGACGTGATCCTGTTCATTTACCGCGACGAAGTTTACAACCCGGACAGCCCCGACAAGGGCACGGCCGAGATCATCATCGGCAAGCAGCGTAACGGCCCGATCGGCCCCGTTCGGCTCACGTTCCTGGGGCAATACACGAAGTTCGACAACTTTGCGGGAGCGCAGACGTTCTACGGCGAGTAGCGCCGATTGTAAAGTCCTAAATCGCCAAACGTTGTATCCAATCCCGGCGCGCGCATGTGCGCGCGTCGCGGCGCGACCGAAAACGGTACAATGTCGCCCGTTTTCGTGACAGTAGTTTGACAATCTCTCAGGAATCCCATGTTCGGTCGATTCATGCCCACCGAGGGCAAGTTCTTTGAACTCTTCAACGCGCACGCGAAGCACATCGTTTCCGGTGGCCGCGAGCTCGAACTGCTGATCGACAATCTCGCCGACGCCGAGATTCACAAGCAAAACGTGCAAATTGCCGAGAAGGCCGCTGACAAGCTCACGCACGAGGCGATCGATCTGCTGCACAAGACTTTCATCACGCCGCTCGATCGCGACGAGATCCACAAGCTGATCACGACGATGGACGACATCCTCGACCTGATGGAAGACGTCGCGACCGCCGTGTCGCTGTACGACGTGCAGTCCGTCACGTCCGAGGCGAGCCAGCTCGCGCACATCGTCACGCAGTCCGCCCAGCACGTGCAGCAGGCGGTCGGGTTGCTGTCCGACATGAAGCAGTCCGCGCAGATCCTCAAGCAGTGCGAGGAGATCGATCGCTGGGAATCGGAGGCCGATCGCGTGCTGCGCGCGGCGATGTCGAAGCTGTTCCGCGAGGAAGACGACGTGAAGACGCTCATCAAGCTGAAGGCGATCTACGAGCTGCTCGAAGAGATCACCGACAAGTGCGAGGACGTCGCGAACATCATCGAAGGCATCGTGCTGGAAAACGCCTGAGCGGACCACGATGCATTCGATACAACTCGCCCTCTGGATGGTCGCGACGCTCGTTCTCGTCGCGCTCGTATTCGACTTCATGAACGGCTTTCACGACGCGGCGAACTCGATCGCCACCGTCGTGTCGACCGGGGTGCTGAAGCCCCAGCAGGCCGTCGTGTTCGCGGCCGCGTTCAACGTGATCGCGTATTTCATCTTCCACCTTAAAGTCGCGCAGACCGTCGGCAAAGGCACGATCGACCCCGAGATCGTCGACCACTACGTCATATTCGGCGCGCTGGTCGGTGCGATCGGCTGGAACGTGATCACCTGGTACTACGGGATTCCGTCGAGCTCGTCGCACGCACTGATCGGCGGCCTCGTCGGCGCCGCGCTCGCGAAGTCGGGCTGGGGCTCGCTGAACATCGACGGGCTGCTGAAGACGGTTGCGTTCATCTTCATTTCGCCGCTGCTCGGTTTCATCCTCGGTTCGCTGTTCATGCTCGGCGTGTCGTGGCTGTACTTCCGTACCGCGCCCAGCAAGGTCGACCGGCGCTTCCGCCGGCTGCAGCTGCTGTCGGCCGGCTTGTACAGCCTCGGCCACGGCGGCAACGACGCACAGAAGACGATCGGCATCATCTGGATGCTGCTGATCGCGAGCGGCTACGCATCGGCCACCGCCGATGCGCCGCCCGCGTGGGTGATCGGCGCGTGCTACCTGTCGATGGGCCTCGGCACGCTGTTCGGCGGCTGGCGCATCGTGCGCACGATGGGCCAGAAGATCACGAAGCTCAAGCCGGTCGGCGGTTTCTGCGCGGAAAGCGGCGGGGCGATCACGCTGTTCATCGCGTCGTTCCTCGGCATTCCCGTATCGACCACGCATACGATCACCGGCGCGATCGTCGGTGTCGGTGCGACACAGAAGCTGTCGGCCGTGCGCTGGGGTGTCGCCGGCAACATCGTATGGGCGTGGGTGCTGACGCTGCCCGCAGCCGCGCTGTTCGCGGCCGGCGGATGGTGGCTCGGCCATCAGATCTTCTGATCGCCAGCACTGTCGAACGGACATGAAGTGCGCCGCAAGCCGAAAGGCTGCGGCGCATTTTCTATTGGGGCGGCGGAAGGGGGCGGCGAGGTGGAGGGCGGCGGATGCCGCCAACTTCGCGGCGGTCGAAGGTCGAGCGACCGGTCAGTAACTGCCGTTCGCGAACCGCGCGATCGGATCGTCTGCCGTACTCGTGCGCGGACTGACGGGCGCGGATTGCGTCGACGCACGCCACACCTGCACGGGCTCGATGCTGCGTGGAGGCATCGACGCGGTGGCGGGCGGCGGTTCGGCATCGAAGGCGGCGGCCTGGGCGGCCGTCAGCGCGGTCGTCGGAATCTGCGTGCCGACTTCCGCCGTGGCGGCGGGTGCGGCATTGGCCGTCGTCGCGGTCAGCTCGTCATTCATCGACGTGGCCTGCTGCTGGGCCGCCTGCATCCGCGAGGGCGGCGGTTCGTACGGATCGGCGGCCGGTGCTGCCGGTGCAACTGCGGCCGTCGTCACGACCGGCGTGGTCGGGGCGGGCGCCTGCACCTGCGCCGCTCTCGCTTGCGACGACGCAGTCGCGGGTTGCCGCGGCGCGGTAGCAGCCGTCACGACCACCGGAGCAGCCGCGACCGCCGGCGAATTGCGCGGCTCGTCGCGCTTCGCCTCGTAGGTCGGCGCATCGAACGGCGCAGGTGCCCCGCGCGGCGGCGCGACGCGGCGAATGCCGTCGAAACGCTTGGCCCAGTACGGGTTCGTCAGGTAGTCGAGCCGCACGGTGCCGCCCGTCGACGGTGCGTTGACGAAGCGCAGCTTGCCGACGTAGATGCCGACGTGCGAATGCGGCCGTCCGGTCGTGTTGAAGAAGATCAGGTCGCCCGGCGCGATCTGGTCGGGCTCGACCGATACGCCGCGGCCGCTCATGTCGGCGGTCGTGCGCGGCAGGTTCACGTCGGCTGCGCGGCCGATCACGTAGCGCACGAGCCCGCTGCAGTCGAAGCCGCTCGTCGGCGTGTTGCCACCCCAACGATACGGGACGCCGACGAGGCTCATCGCCTGGATCGAAATTTCTTCCTGGCCGACGCTGTGATCGACGAACTTCGGGAAATTGGCGGGAGCGGGGAATGCGCGCGGCGTCGTGATCCTCATGCCCGACGCGGGGCGCGATGCCGACTGCGGCGGCACGCTGGAGCAGGCCGCAAGCAGTGAAACGACAGCAACGGGAACCCAGATTCGAAGCATGGCAAGGCGGGCGAGCGCGGGACGCTCGCGAATCGTATGACAACAGACAGACCCGATGGTAGACGTTCCGGCGGGACTTAATCAACCGTTCCTGAGAATTTACTTGAAGTTTCGCGCGTAAGTGCGGCTGTTGCGTAACGATGCATGACCAACGTTTCAGACCCCAAAAATAAAAACGGCGCTCCGGAAGCGGAGCGCCGCGATGCGTCGACGGCCGGCCGACGGGCCGGCCTGTCGCGTTACAGGATGTCCGACGCGTAGTCGGCGAGTCGCGAGCGTTCGCCGCGCGCGAGCGTCACGTGGCCGCTGTGGCCCCAGCCCTTGAAGCGGTCGACGACATACGTGAGCCCGGAGCTGCCTTCGGTCAGGTAAGGCGTGTCGATCTGCGCGATGTTGCCGAGGCACACGATCTTCGTGCCCGGGCCCGCACGCGTGACGAGCGTCTTCATCTGCTTCGGCGTCAGGTTCTGCGCCTCGTCGATGATCAGGTACTTGTCGACGAACGTGCGGCCGCGCATGAAGTTCATGCTCTTCACCTTCAGGCGCGAACGGATCAGTTCCTGCGTCGCGGCACGCCCCCATTCGCCGGCGGCGTCGTCGGTCTTCTGCAACACTTCGAGGTTGTCGTCGAAGGCACCCATCCACGGCTGCATCTTCTCTTCCTCGGTGCCGGGCAGGAAACCGATGTCCTCGCCGACGGGCACGGTCGCGCGCGTCACGATGATCTCGTTGTAGCGCTTGTCGTCGAGCACCTGCGCGAGGCCGGCCGCGAGCGCGACGAGCGTCTTGCCGGTACCGGCCTGGCCGAGCAGCGTGACGAAGTCGATCTCCGGGTTCATCAGCAGGTTCAGCGCGAAATTCTGCTCGCGATTGCGCGCGGTGATGCCCCACACGTTGTTCTTGTGGTGGCTGTAGTCGCGCAGCGTCTGCAGCAGCGCCGTCTTGCCGTTCAGTTCGCGGACGATCGCATGGAACGTCGGCTCGCCGTTCTGCGGCTCGAGATAGACGAACTCGTTGACGAGCATCGACGCGACGAGCGGGCCCGTCACGCGGTAGTACGTGGTGCCCGTCTTCGTGTCCTGCCAGCTCTCCATGCCCTTCGCATGCTTGGTCCAGAAATCCTGCGGCAGCTCACGCACGCCGTTGTACAGGAGATCCGAATCCTCGAGCACCTGGTCGTTGAAGTAGTCTTCAGCGGGCAGGCCGAGCGCATGCGCCTTGATCCGCATGTTGATGTCTTTCGACACCAGCACGACCTGGCGGTCCGGCCGGTCGCGCTGCAGCGCGCGCACGACGCCGAGGATCTGGTTGTCGGCCTTGCCTTCGGGCAGGCCTTCGACGGGCGCGATGTCGGTGAGCTTCGTCTGGAAGTACAGGCGGCCGACCGCCTCGCGGCTGCCGAGGCGCGACAGCGGAATGCCGGCCGTGATCGGGCCCGCATCGGCGACCAGCGCGTCGAGCGTGCGGCTGACCTGGCGTGCGTTGCGCGCGACTTCGGACATCCCCTTCTTGTGGTTGTCGAGTTCCTCGAGCGTCATCATCGGCAGATAGACGTCGTGTTCCTCGAAGCGGAAGAGGCTGCTCGGGTCGTGCATCAGCACGTTGGTGTCGAGCACGAACAGTTTCTGCTGTTCGGCTTCGGCGGCCTTGCGGCTGCGCGATTTCGTGGCAGCGCCCGTGTCGCGCGCGGGAGCCGCGGCCGGTTTGCCGGCGGCCGGCTTGTCGTTGCGCGCGACGACCGGCGCCGCGGGTTCGGCGGGTGCCGGCATCGGCTGCAACAGTGCGGCCGTCTGTCTGGTCTTGCGACCGCGTGCGGGTGCGCTCGCGGTTTCCTGCGCCGAAGACGCGACGGCGCGCAGCGGCGCGGCCGTGTTCGCGGCTTCGATCATCGGTTGGGCCACGCTCGCCGGACCGTAGTCACCGGCTGTGGATGCGTCCCCTTCGGCGGATTTCTTCGCGGCTTTCGCGGGCCGCGCTTTCGCCTTGTATTCGTCGGGCGGCAGCAGGCTGCCGAGCTTGCTGGGGGGAGTAGGCAAAGGCATGGTGTCCCTCGGGAGGAATCGTGTCGCATGGCGTGCGCCGCTGATCGCATCCTGCGTGACGTAGATGCATGCAGTTTGCGCGCGGTGGCGCACAGGAATTTCGTCTAGCCGGTTCGCCTAAGTGTCGATCAGCTCCTCGATGCGGTAAAGGCCGGACCGGGGAGGGCCGGCGCGCGTTCCATAAAAAAAGCCGCTGCCCCGTCGACAGGGACATGCGGCTCGGCTGATGCCGTCGTGATGCGCGTCAGGTGCCGTGAAGCATTGCAACAGGCACCGGCGCAGCTACGAGAAATATGGGGCGAACTGGCATTCATTGCGGCCCAATATAACGCGCCTCAAAGCGCTTGTACAGCACTTAGCACGTCGTCCACATGACCCGGTACCTTGATGCCGCGCCATGCCTGGCGAAGCACGCCGTCGGCGTCGATCAGGAACGTCGAGCGCTCGATTCCGCGCACTTCCTTCCCATACATTTTCTTCATCTTGATGACATCGAACAGCGCGCACAGCGCTTCGTCGGCATCGGAAATCAGCGGGAACGGCAGTTCGAGCTTTGCCTTGAAATTGTCATGCGAGCGCAGGCTGTCGCGCGACACGCCGATGACTTCCGCACCGGCTTTCTTGAACTTCGGATAGAGATCGCGGAACTGCAGCCCTTCGGTCGTGCAGCCCGGCGTGTTGTCCTTCGGATAGAAGTACAGCACGAGTTTCTTGCCCTTCAGGCCGGACAGCGAAATGTCGCCGCCCGTGGCCGGTGCGGTGAAATCGGGAACTTGACGGTCAACTTCGACGGACACGTGTTTCTCCTGTTGTTATGGAAAGGCGCCGCTGCGGCGGCGCGGTTCGGCGGGGCGTCGCGGCAGCGCGCCGCATGGGCGGCGCGGGCGACGCCGGCGCGCGCGAACTCAGTCGGGCTGGACGATCAGTTCGCCGGAGCGGCCGGGAATTTCGCCCCACGTGACAGGGTACGATGGCAGCGAGTCGCGGTCCAGCGTCGCGTGGTAGTCGCCCATCGTCGCAAACGTGTGGCCTTGCGCGCGCCAGCCGGCGAGCAGTTGCTCGAACACGGGCGCGAGCTTCTGGCCTTCCAGTTCCGCATGCAGCGTGAACACCTGGTCGTGCGGATTGGTTTCGGTGAACTTGAGGATGTGCGCGGCGACGTTGTGCGTGTCGACGCCGTCGATGCCGAGCACTTCGTCGAGCGTCGGCAGCGTGGTCGGCATCTGCACGTGCGACAGCGTGCGGCCGTCGACGACGGGCAGGTACGGCGAATGGCCGCGGCCGTCGGATGCGTAGCGCATCCCCCATGCGTCGATCTGCTCGAATGCGGAATCGTTCATCTGCCAGCCGGCCGCGCCGTGCGTGACGGGCGGCGCACCGAAGATCTCGATGAAGCGCGCGTGACTCTTCTGCATTTCACGCGCGGTCCAGTCGCGATCGCGCGCACGGACGTTGTCCTGCCAGTACACGTGATCCCACGTGTGGATCCCGCATTCGAAGCCGGCCTCGTGAATCGCGCGCATGTCGGCGATCGCGCGGCGGCCGATGTCGGGGCCCGGCAGCAGCACGCCGTACATCAACTGCTTCACGCCGTAGTGTTCGACCACCGACGTGCGCGACACCTTCTTCAGGAAGCCGGGGCGGAACACGCGCCGCAGTGCCCAGCCCGTGTGATCGGGCCCGAGGCTGAAGAGGAAGGTCGCGCGCGCACTGAAGCGGTCGAAGATGCGCGCGAGGTTCGGCACGCCTTCGCGCGTGCCGCGCAGCGTGTCGACGTCGATCTTGAGGACGATGCGAGCCAAGCGAACGTCCCGCTCAGCCTTGCTGCTCGACGAGCGCGCGCGCGTCGGCGACGTGGCCGCGATACGCTTCGAAGATGTTGCGCAGCGCGTCGTCGAACGTCGCCTGCGGTGCCCAGCCGAGCTCCTGCATCGTGTTGTCGATCTTCGGCACGCGGTTCTGCACGTCCTGGTAGCCGTTGCCGTAGTACGCGCCGGACGTCGTCTCGACGAGCTTCACCTGCTTGGCCGAATCGGCGTATTCGGGGAATTCCGCCGCCAGTTCGAGCATCTTGTGCGCGAGTTCGCGAACCGAGAAGTTGTTCTTCGGATTCCCGATGTTGTAGATCTTGCCCGACGCGACGCCGTCCTTGTTCTCGATGATCTTCATCAGCGCGCTGATGCCGTCGCCGATGTCGGTGAATGCGCGCTTCTGCGAGCCGCCATCGACGAGGCTGATGTTCTCGCCGCGCACGATGTGGCCGAGGAACTGCGTGACGACGCGGGAGCTGCCTTCCTTCGGCGTGTAGATCGAGTCGAGGCCCGGGCCGATCCAGTTGAACGGACGGAACAGCGTGAAGTTCAGGCCTTCCATCCCGTAGCCCCAGATCACGCGGTCCATCAGCTGCTTCGAGCACGCGTAGATCCAGCGCGGCTTGTTGATCGGGCCGTAGGTGAGGGCCGATGCATCCGGGTCGAACTGCTCGTCCGAGCACATGCCGTAGACCTCGGAGGTCGACGGGAACACGAGGTGCTTGCCGTACTTGACGGCCGAACGCACGATCGGCAGGTTCGCCTCGAAGTCGAGTTCGAACACGCGCAGCGGCTGCTGGACGTAGGTGGCGGGCGTCGCGATCGCGACGAGCGGCAGGATCACGTCGCACTTCTTCACGTGATACTCGACCCACTCCTTGTTGATCGTGATGTCGCCTTCGAAGAAATGCATCCGCTCGTGGTTGACGAGGTCGCCCAGCCGATCGGTCTGCATGTCCATGCCGAACACTTCCCAATCGGTGGTTTCAAGAATGCGCTTCGACAGGTGATGGCCGATGAAGCCGTTCACACCCAGGATCAGGACTTTTTTTGCTTTCATGAATGACGGGAAGAATGAATGAACTGCGCGAATTCCGCGGGCGTCACGACGGTTTCGCTGCCGTCGCGCTGCTGCCACAGCTCGAGAATGGATAGGGCGCGGCTGTCGCCGCAGACGCCGAATAGCGCATTATCGCTTACGTGCAGGCCGGGCGGCAAATCTGCCGCGGCGGCCGCTGCCGCGCTGCCGGGCGCCGCGAGGCGCGCGCGCGCGATCACGAAACGCGTGCCGTCGACGTCCGTGAACGCGCCCGGATACGGGGGCGCGACCGCGCGCACCAGGTTGTAGACCTGCGCGGCCGGCTTCGACCAGTCGACGCGGCCGTCCTCGGGCTTGCGCCCGCCGTAGTAGCTGCCGGTCGCGAGGTCGTTCGGCAGGTGCGGCGCCTCGCCCGCGAGCAGCGCGGGCAGTACGCGCCAGAGCGTCTGCTCGGCGGCCACCGTGACCTTGTCGAACACCTGCGCGGCCGTGTCGTCCGGCAGGATCGGCACCGCGGTCTGGGCGATGATCGCGCCCGCGTCGGGCTTCGCGGCCATCTCGTGCAGCGTCGCGCCGGTTTCGGTCTCGCCGTTCAGTACGGCCCAGTTGGTCGGTACCCGACCCCGGTATTTCGGCAGCAGCGAACCGTGCATGTTGTACGCGCCGCGCGGCGCGATCGCGAGCAGGTCCACCGGCAGCATGTGCCGGTAGTAGAACGAGAAGATGAAATCGGGCTGCGCGTCGGACACCGCGCGGCGCAGCGCCGGATCGGCGGGATCGGCCGGCGTGACGACCGGGATCCCGTGCTCGGCGGCGACCGATGCGACGCTGCCGAACCAGATGTTCTCGTTCGGGTTGTCCTCGTGCGTGACGACGAGTGCGACGTCGACGCCGCGCGCGAGCAGCACCTGCAGGCAGCGCACGCCGACGTTGTGATACGCGAAGACGACTGCGCGCGGTTTCATTGCCCGGCTCCCGTGCGGTTCGTGCCGGCCGGCACCGGCGGCACGCCGTCGTGCTGCTCGAGCACGGCCTGGATCAGGTAGCGCGGCCGCGCGCGCACCTGCTGGTAGATGCGGCCGACGTACTCGCCGAGCAGGCCGAGCGCGAAGATGATCACGCCGAGCAGGAAGAACGTGATCGCGAACAGCGTGAACACGCCTTGCACTTCCGCGCCGACGATGAAGCGTCGCACGAGCAGCAGCACGAACAGCGCGGCGGAGCCGAGCGACAGGATCACGCCGATGAACGACAGCCACTGCAGCGGCACGACCGAGAAGCCCGTCACGAGGTCGAAGTTCAGCCGGATCAGGCTGTACAGCGAGTACTTCGATTCGCCGGCGAAGCGCTCCTCGTGCGCGACCTCGATCTCGGTCGGCTTCTGCGCGAACGTATAGGCGAGCGCGGGGATGAACGTGTTGACTTCGCCGCACACGTTGATCGTATCGATGATGCGACGGCTGTACGCGCGCAGCATGCAGCCCTGGTCGGTCATCTTGATGCGCGTGATGCGCTCGCGCAGCCGGTTCATCATCTGCGACGCCTTGCGCCGCCACAGGCTGTCCTGGCGCTGCTTGCGGATCGAGCCGACGTAGTCGTAGCCCTCGCGCATCTTCGCGATCAGCTTGGCGATTTCCTCGGGCGGGTTCTGCAGGTCGGCGTCGAGCGTGATGACGATCTCGCCGCGCGATTGCGCGAAGCCGGCGAGGATCGCCATGTGCTGGCCGTAGTTGCCGTTGAGCAGCACGATGCGCGTCGTGTCGGGACGTACGTGGAACTGATCGGCGAGCATCGCGGCCGAGCGGTCGCGGCTGCCGTCGTTGATCAGGATCACTTCGTATGACGTGTCGAGTGCGTCGAGCGCCGGATACAGCCGCGCGAACAGCGCGGCGAGGCCGTCTTCCTCGTTGTACACGGGGATGATGACCGATACTTCGGGACGGCCTGCGTCCAGGTGCCCGGCGCCCGGATGCCCGGCGCGTGCTTCAAGGTGACTCATGTACGCTTAATTTCCGTATTGTTCGCAAATCTGGTTGATGGCGTCGACCACGCGACGCACGTCGCCTTCCGTCATCTGCGTGAAGAGCGGCAGCGTGACGGTCGACGCGCCGTACCGTTCGGCGTGGGGGAACATGCCCTCCTTGAAGCCGCGCGCACGGTACAGCGTGAAAAGATGGATCGCCGGGTAGTGGATGCCCGTGCCGATGCCGCGTTCCTTCATCTGCGCCATGAACTCGGCGCGGGTGATCGTCAGCCGCTCGAGCGGCAGCGTGATCAGGAACATGTGCCAGTTGCCGTTCTCGAATTCGGCGACCGGCAGGCCGACGCCGAGCTTCACGGCCGCGCTGCCGTCGAATGCGTCGAAATACGCGCGGGCGAGCGCGCGGCGCTGCGCGGTGAAGCGTTCGATGTGCGGCAGCTGGCCGAGGCCGACACGGGCGGCGACGTCGGTCAGGTTGTACTTGCCGCCGAGCACGTCGCAGTCCATCCCGTCGAAGCCGGTGCGCGTGATGCCCTGCAGCCGGTACTTCTGCGCGAGCGTCGCTTCTTCCTCGTTGTTCAGCACGAGCGCGCCGCCTTCGATCGTCGTGAGGTTCTTGTTCGCGTGGAAGCTGAACGACACGATGTCGCCGATCGCGCCGATGCGCTTGCCGTTCCACGTCGAGCCGAACGCCTGCGCGGCGTCCTCGATCACGCGCAGCTTGTGCGCGCGCGCAATCGCGTACAGGCGGTCCATGTCGACCGGCAGGCCGGACAGGAACACGGGGATGATCGCCTTCGTGCGCGGCGTGATCGCCTGCTCGAGCTTGTCGAGGTCGATGTTGCGCGTGACGGGATCGATGTCGGCGAACACGGGCGTCGCGCCCGTCTCGAGGATCACGTTGCTGGTCGAGACCCACGACGCCGGCGTCGTGATCACCTCGTCGCCGGGGCCGACGCCCGCGATGCGCAGGCCGATCTCGAGCGTGCAGGTGCCCGAGTTGAACGCGCGGACCGGACGGCCGCCGCAGTATTCGGACAGCGCCGCTTCGAATTTCTGGCTTTGCGGGCCGGTGGTGATCCAGCCCGAACGCAGCACTTCGACGACGCCCTGGATGGTTTCCTCATCGATCTCGGGGCGGGTGAACGGCAGAAACGGAGCGGTAGTCTGGCTCATGTACGCTTTGGCCTGTAATGGCGTGTAATAAAAGGGTCGGGCGATCCCGGCCGAAACCGGCATTAAACACCGGTTGGCGGAAACGCACCGTGATTTTTTGTAGGCGGACGCTTAACGCGGCGGAGCGTGCTCAGCTTCGCGCGAGCACCAGCACGCCGATCAGGATGATGCCGATGCCGACGAGCCGCTGGATCGACAGCACCTCGCCGAACAGGTACCAGGCCGCGAACGCGTTGACGACGTAGCCGAGCGACAGCATCGGGTACGCGATCGACACGTCGACCCGCGACAGCCCGAGGATCCAGACCACGACGCTCAGCACGTAGCAGCCGAGGCCGCCGATGATCGGCAGTTGGGTGGCGATCTTCAGCCCGACCGGGATGATGTTCGCACGGCTGAACTCGAAGTGCCCGACGGCGTTGACGCCGGCCTTCAGCAGCAGTTGCGCAACGGCGTTGAGCATCACGCCGGTGACGATGCAGACGAGCGAAACGGGATTCATGCGATGGGCGTCCTTACGATTGCGGTTTCTCGACGATCACGCGACGGTTGTCGCGCGCGATCACGCGCATCGGCACGCCTTGCTTGACCAGGGCGTCGTACTGGCCGGGCGGCATGATCGCGAGCGCATGGGTTTCCTGCTTCCAGCGCGTGATCCATTCGTCGACGGTCGGAATCCACTTGTTGGGCTCCATCGAGATGCCGAACGCGAGCTCGTCCTGGCGCTGGACCATGATCGTCGTATGGCCCATGTAGAACGGGAACGTGTGATCGAGCATCTCGATCGAGTAGAACGGCGTGTCGGGCGGCAGTTTCGCCAGCTCGGCGCGCACCGTCGGCGCGAGCAGCGCGCCCGAGCTGTAGCGGCCGAACTCGTCGTGCCCGGTGCCGCCGATCGTGCCGAAGGCGAGCCACGCGGCGCCGAACGCGGCAAGCGCGGCGGCGACGCCCGTGCGGCGGTTCAGCCAGGCGGCCGCGAGCGTCAGCGCGGCGGCGACCGCGAGGCCCGCGTACAGCCACATCTGGAACGCGCGGTACAGCGCGTTCGGCGTGCGGGCATCGCCCTGGTACGCGAGGAAGATGATCCCGAACGCCGCGGCGACGAAGAACACGAGGTAGCCGAGCAGGTGGCGGCGGAACCGGTCGGCGGTCATCAGCGGCAGGTACGCGCCGATGATCAGCGCGAGCGCCGGCGCGACCGGCAGCACGTACGAGATCAGCTTCGAATGCGACGCGCTGAAGAACAGGAAGATGAATGCGCTCCAGATCAGCAGCACGAGCATCGGCGAGAAGCCGTTCGGCTGGCGCGGCATCCGCAGCGCATGGCGGATGCTCTGCCACGCAACCGACAGCCACGGCAGGAAGCCGACCAGCAGCACGGGCACGAAGTAGTAGAGCGGGCCCGGACGGTTCTGTTCCGGGGTCAGGTACCGGCGGAACTGCTGGACGATGAAGAAGAAGTTGAAGAACTCGGGGTTGCGCTGCTGGACGAGCACGAACCACGGCGTGACGATCGCGAAGAAGATCACGAGGCCGCTCACCAGGTACAGGCGCTTCCAGAGCGCCCAGTCGCGCGCGATCAACGTATAGAGCACGAGCACGGCGCCGGGCAGGATCAGGCCGACGAGGCCCTTCGACAGCACCGCGAACGCCATCGCGGCCCAGCACGCCCACATCCAGCCGCGTGCCGCGGCCGGGCGCAGCCCGGGCCGTTGCGCGAGCAGCAGCGAGCACAGCGACAGTGCCATCCAGAACGCAAGGCCCATGTCGAGCGCGTTGAAGTGGCCCATCAGGTTCCAGTACGGCGACGCCGCGAGCACGACGGCGGCGAGGAAGCCCGACAGCGGGTTGAACAGGCGCGCGCCCGTGAAGCCGACCAGCAGCACGCCGGCGAAGCTCGCGACGGCCGTGTAGAGGCGCGCCTGCCATTCGCCGATGCCGAACCACGCGAACGTGAGCGCGTTCAGCCAGGTCTGCAGCGGCGGCTTCTCGAAGTACTTGTAGCCGTTGTAGCGCGGCGTGATCCAGTCGCCGGTGACGAACATCTCGCGCGCCATTTCCGCGTAGCGGCCTTCGTCGCTCGGGATCAGGTGGCGCAGCCCGAGCGGCGCGAACCAGACGATCGCGAGCGCGACGACGAGGAGGACGAGCGTGATGCGGTTGAGCGGTAGCCTCGACGGCGTATCGTTCATGGATTTTCAGCCTGTTGGTTGTTGTGACGGGCCGCCGGCGGGTTGCGCCGGGGGCGGGCGGCCTGGCCGGGCCGATCCGGGGGATCGACCCGCTGCGCCGGCCCGAGTTTTACCGCATCGCGGATTAACGTTCAATTAAGAGCGCGGCGGCGACTTTGCGGCCTTCGGCCATCAGGATGTTGTAGGTGCGGCAGGCCGCCTGGAAATCCATCGTCTCGACGCCGATCCGCTTGGCCGTGAGCGCCGCGACGAGCCGCGGGTGCGGGAAGCGCAGCCGTGCGCCGCTGCCGAAGATCACGAGTTCGGGCGTCGGTTCGAGCAGCATCGCGAAATGCTCGGGCGCGAGCGCGTCGAACGACGACACGGGCCACGTCTGGACCGGCGCGCCGGGCAGCACGATGACGCTCGTTTCATGGCGTTCGAGATTGACGTCGACATAATCGGGGCCGTAGCCGGTGACGGTGTTGAGCGCGCCGCTCGCGTCCTGGTGCAGTTTCAAGTCGGTATTCCGCGGTTCCGAAGGGGAATGTGTTGCAGGGCCACAGGGGGCCCGGAAGGCCGGTTTCGCTTGCCCGGGCACGCGGGACGCCTGACGGCGTGGGCCCGGCGCGGCTATGGTGCATTGCGAAAGTCGGCCAAAATCCGCTAAATTATAACTTTTTGGTCGCCCCCGGGCGCCACTTGCGTCGCGCGTCGCCACAAGCCGCGCCCGACCGCCCGCTTTTCCCCAGTCTAGACAGCGCGCACAGACCGGCCGCTTTCCAGTTTTGATCCCGTCCCCCCGGCCGCAAGGCCAACCCAGGAACCGTGTCGTCGTGAAACCGATTCAGAAGTCGAACAAGCTGCTCAACGTCTGCTACGACATCCGTGGCCCGGTGCTCGAGCACGCGAAGCGCCTCGAGGAAGAAGGCCACCGCATCATCAAGCTGAACATCGGCAACCTCGCGCCGTTCGGTTTCGATGCGCCGGACGAGATCATCCAGGACATGATCCGCAACCTGCCGACGTCGTCCGGCTATTCGGATTCGAAGGGCGTGTTCTCGGCGCGCAAGGCGGTGATGCACTACACGCAGGAAAAGGGCGTCGTGGGCGTCGGCCTCGACGACATCTACATCGGCAACGGCGCGTCCGAGCTGATCGTGATGGCGACCCAGGCGCTCCTGAACGACGGCGACGAAGTGCTGCTGCCCGCGCCCGACTACCCGCTGTGGACGGCGGCGGTCAGCCTGTCGGGCGGCACGCCGGTGCATTACATCTGCGACGAGCAGAACGCATGGATGCCCGATCTCGACGACATCCGCCGCAAGATCACGCCGAACACGAAGGCGATCGTCGTGATCAACCCGAACAACCCGACGGGCGCGCTTTATTCGGACGAATTGCTGCTCAAACTGCTCGAGATCGCGCGCCAGCACGGGCTGATCGTGTTCGCCGACGAGGTGTACGACAAGATCGTCTACGACGGCCTCGAGCACACGGCGCTGGGTTCGCTGTCGGAGGACGTGATCACCGTCACGTTCAACAGCCTGTCGAAGAGCTATCGCTCGTGCGGCTACCGCGCGGGCTGGATGGCCGTGTCGGGCCTCGGCGGCGACAACCGCCGGCGCGCGAAGGATTACCTCGAGGGGCTCGGCATCCTGTCGTCGATGCGCCTGTGCGCGAACGTGCCCGGGCAGTTCGCGATCCAGACGGCGCTCGGCGGCTACCAGAGCATCAACGAGCTGATCGTGCCGAGCGGGCGCCTGTACAAGCAGCGCGAACTCGCGTACGACATGCTCACGTCGATCCCGGGCGTGACCTGCGTGAAGCCGCAGGCCGCGCTGTACATGTTCCCGCGCCTCGACCCGAAGCTTTATCCGATCCAGAACGACCAGCAGTTCATTCTCGACCTGTTGCTCGAGGAGCGCGTACTGCTCGTGCAGGGCACGGGCTTCAACTGGACGACACCGGACCACTTCCGCGTGGTCTTCCTGCCGAACCTCGACGACCTGACCGATTCGATCAACCGGATCGCACGCTTCCTCGACGGCTACCGCAAGCGCCATTCGGCCTGAGCGGCAGGGCCACACGGTACTCACTACTTCTTACTCATCGATCACACGCAGCATGGAACCGATCAAAGTTGGCCTGTTGGGCTTCGGCACGGTGGGCAGCGGCACCTTCACGGTGCTGGGCCGCAACCAGGAAGAAATCAAGCGACGCGCGGGGCGCGGCATCGAGGTGACGCGCATTGCGGTGCGCAACCCGGCCAAGGCGCTGGCTGCGCTCGGCGGCGATGCCGGCGCCGCGCGGATCACCGACGATTTCAACGCGGTCGTCGATGATCCGTCGATCGCGATCGTCGCCGAGATGATCGGCGGCACGGGCATCGCGCGCGACCTCGTGCTGCGCGCGATCGCGAACGGCAAGCATGTCGTGACGGCCAACAAGGCGCTGCTCGCGGTGCACGGCACCGAGATCTTCGAGGCTGCGCGCGCGAAGGGCGTGATGGTCGCGTTCGAAGCGGCCGTCGCCGGCGGCATCCCGATCATCAAGGCGCTGCGCGAAGGCCTGACCGCGAACCGCATCCAGTACATCGCGGGCATCATCAACGGCACGACCAACTACATCCTGTCGGAAATGCGCGATCGCGGGCTCGACTTCGCGACCGCGCTGAAGGCCGCGCAGGAGCTCGGCTACGCGGAAGCCGATCCGACCTTCGACATCGAAGGCGTCGACGCCGCGCACAAGGCGACGATCATGAGCGCGATCGCGTTCGGCGTGCCGGTGCAGTTCGACCGCGCATACGTCGAAGGCATCAGCAAGCTCGACGCGACCGACATCCGCTACGCGGAAGAGCTCGGCTACCGGATCAAGCTGCTCGGCATCGCGCGCCGCGCCGCAAACGGCATCGAGCTGCGCGTGCACCCGACGCTGATCCCGGAAAAGCGCCTGCTCGCGAACGTCGAGGGCGCGATGAACGCGGTCGTCGTGCACGGCGACGCGGTCGGCACGACGCTGTATTACGGCAAGGGCGCGGGCGCGGAGCCGACCGCGTCGGCCGTGGTCGCGGATCTCGTCGACGTCACGCGCCTGCACACGGCGGACCCGGAGCATCGCGTGCCGCATCTCGCGTTCCAGCCGGACAGCCTGTCGAACACGCCGATCCTGCCGATCGAGGAAGTGACGAGCGGCTACTACCTGCGCCTGCGCGTCGCCGACCAGACGGGCGTGCTGGCCGACATCACGCGCATCCTCGCAGCATCGGGCATCTCGATCGACGCGCTGCTGCAGAAGGAATCCGAGCAGATCGACGGCGCGAACGGCGAGACCGACATCATCCTGATCACGCACGAGACGGTCGAGAAGAACGTCAACGCGGCGATCGCGCAGATCGAGAGCCTCTCGACGGTGGTCTCGAAGGTAACGAAGCTGCGCATGGAAGCGCTGAACTGAGGACGGAAGGCGACATGAACTACATCTCCACGCGCGGCGCCGGCATCGGCGAGCGCCACACGTTCTCCGACATCCTGCTCGGCGGCCTCGCGAAGGACGGCGGGCTGTACCTGCCGTCCGAATATCCGAAGGTGTCGGCCGACGAGCTCGCGCGCTGGCGCACGCTGCCGTATGCGGATCTCGCGTTCGAGATCCTGTCGAAGTTCTGCGACGACGTGCCGGCCGATGACCTGCGCGCGATCACGCGCCGCACGTACACGGCCGACGTGTACCGCAACACGCGCCATGGCGAGAACGCGTCCGACATCACGCCGCTGAAGACGCTCGGCACCGAGAACGGTGCGGCGCTGTCGCTGCTGGAACTGTCGAACGGCCCGACGCTCGCGTTCAAGGACATGGCGATGCAGCTGCTCGGCAGCCTGTTCGAGTACACGCTCGCGAAGCACGGGCAGACGCTGAACATTCTCGGCGCGACGTCCGGCGACACGGGCAGCGCGGCCGAATACGCGATGCGCGGCAAGGCCGGCGTGCGCGTGTTCATGCTGTCGCCGCACAAGAAGATGAGCGCGTTCCAGACGGCCCAGATGTTCAGCCTGCAGGATCCGAACATCTTCAACCTCGCGGTCGAGGGCGTGTTCGACGACTGCCAGGACATCGTGAAGGCGGTGTCGAACGATCACGCGTTCAAGGCGCAGCAGAAGATCGGCACGGTCAACTCGATCAACTGGGCGCGCGTCGTCGCGCAGGTCGTGTACTACTTCAAGGGCTACTTCGCGGCGACGCAGTCCAACGACGAGCGCGTGTCGTTCACGGTGCCGTCGGGCAACTTCGGCAACGTCTGCGCGGGCCACATCGCGCGGATGATGGGCCTGCCGATCGCGAAGCTCGTGGTCGCGACCAACGAGAACGACGTGCTCGACGAGTTCTTCCGCACGGGCGCGTATCGCGTGCGCAGCGCCGAGAACACCTATCACACGAGCAGCCCGAGCATGGACATCTCGAAGGCATCGAACTTCGAGCGCTTCGTGTTCGACCTGCTCGGCCGCGATCCGGCGCGCGTGATGCAGCTGTTCCGCGACGTCGAGGAGAAAGGCGGCTTCGATCTCGCGGCGAGCGGCGATTTCGCACGGGTCGCCGAGTTCGGTTTCGTGTCGGGCCGCAGCAGCCACACGGACCGCATCGCGACGATCCGCGACGTGTTCTCGCGTTACGACACGATGATCGATACGCACACGGCCGACGGCGTGAAGGTCGCGCGCGAGCATCTCGACGCGGGCGTGCCGATGGTCGTGCTCGAGACCGCTCAGCCGATCAAGTTCGGCGAGACGATTCGCGAGGCGCTCGATCGCGAAGCCGAGCGTCCGGCCGCATTCGACGGGCTCGAGGCGCTGCCGCAGCGTTTCGAGGTCGTGAAGGCCGACGCGCAGCAGGTGAAGGACTTCATCGCCGCCCATACGGGCGCATGACGCGTGGCCGGGCCGCGGGCCCGGCAGCGCAGGACGGCCGGAATGCCGATTCGTCGAACGGATCGGGGTTCCGGCCGTTTCGTTTGGCGGTGCCGCGCCGCGCGGCTGCGGTCAAACCGGCATCGCGCGTGAAACAAGTGCCAGACCCGCGCGTTCGCGCGAATCACAGTTTCCGCATGTCCGCCATATCGCGCGCCCGCGCGACGGCGTCGCTACAATGACGTATTGCATCCAACGATCCCCGATTCCATCGATGTCGAACCCGAATCCCGCGGCGCCGCGCGCGCCGATGCTGTCGACCGCCGAGGCGCTCGCCGCGCTGCTCGATGCCGCGAAGCCGTTGCCCGGCGTCGAAACCGTCGCCACGCTCGATGCGCTCGGCCGCGTGCTGGCGGCCGACGTGAGCTCGCCGCTCGACGTGCCGCCGATGCATACGAGCGCGATGGACGGTTATGC
This sequence comes from Burkholderia sp. COPS, assembly GCF_019425585.1. Lineage (NCBI taxonomy): Bacteria > Pseudomonadati > Pseudomonadota > Betaproteobacteria > Burkholderiales > Burkholderiaceae > Burkholderia > Burkholderia sp. COPS. The sequence goes on from NZ_WIXR01000015.1 coordinate 365,912, forward strand.
GGTGCGCGTCGCCGACCTGCTGCATGGCGAGCGGCGCTTGCCGGTGTCGCAGCGCATTCCGGCGGGCCATCCGGCCGCGCCGCTCGTTGCCGGCACGGCCGCGCGGATCTTCACCGGCGCGACGGTGCCGCCCGGCGCCGACGCTGTCGTGATGCAGGAGCAGGCGTCGGCCGACGGCGATGCGGTCGAGATCCTGCACACGCCGAAGGCCGGTGAATGGATCACCGCGCAGGGCGCGGATATCCGGCAGGGCTCGGTGATCCTGCCGGCCGGCACGCGGCTCACGCCGCAGGCGCTCGGTCTTGCCGCATCGGTCGGCTGCGCGCAGTTGCCGGTCGCGCGGCGGATTCGCGTCGCGGTGTTCTTCACCGGCGACGAACTGACGATGCCGGGCGAGCCGCTGAAGCCCGGCGCGATCTACAACTCGAACCGCTTCACGCTGCGCGGGCTGCTGGAGCGGCTCGGCTGCCACGTGACCGACTACGGGATCGTGCCCGATTCGCTCGCCGCGACGCGCGACACGCTGCGCGCGGCCGCGCGCGATCACGACGTGATCCTGACGAGCGGCGGCGTGTCGGTCGGCGACGAGGATCACGTGAAGCCGGCCGTCGAGGCCGAAGGGCGGCTCGCGCTGTGGCAGATCGCGATGAAGCCCGGCAAGCCGCTTGCCTACGGCGCGGTGCGCCGCGGCGACGATCGCCCCGATGCGCACTTCATCGGGCTGCCCGGTAACCCGGTATCGAGTTTCGTCACGTTCCTGCTGTTCGTGCGGCCGTTCCTGCTGCGCCTGTCCGGCGTGCGCGACGTTGCGCCACGCGCGCTGTCGCTGCGTGCCGACTTCTCGCAACGCAAGGGCGACCGCCGCAACGAATTCCTGCGTGCTCGCGTGAACGCGGCCGGCGGCCTCGACCTGTTCCCGAACCAGAGTTCGGCGGTGCTGACGTCGACGGTGTGGGGCGACGGCCTGATCGACAATCCGCCGCAGCACGCGATCAGCGCCGGCGAGACCGTGCGTTTCATTCCGTTTTCCGAACTGCTGTCGTAACGCGACGGCTTCCCGAACCATGAAGATTCAGCTGAAATTTTTTGCAAGCGTACGCGAGGCACTGGGTGTGGCCGACGAGCAGGCCGACGTGCCGGACAGCGTCACGACCGTGGGCGACGTGCGCGCATGGCTGCGCGTGCGCGGCGGGGCATGGGCCGAGACGCTCGCGGAAGGGCGCGCGCTGCGCATGGCGTGCAATCACGAGATGACCGATCCCGATACGCGGCTCACCGAAGGCTGCGAAGTGGCGTTCTTTCCGCCGGTGACGGGCGGTTGAGGCTCGGGCAATGGCAACGGTACGAATCCAGACCGACGACTTCGACCTGAACGCCGAGGTCGCGGCATTGCGTGCGCGCAACCCGAAGATCGGCGCGGTCGCGTGCTTCGTCGGCACGGTGCGTGATCTGAACGAAGGTGATGCGGTTGCCGCGATGGAACTCGAGCACTATCCGGGGATGACCGAGAAGGCGCTCGAGAAGATTGCGGCCGAGGCCGGCCGGCGCTGGCCGGGCATCGACATCGCGATCGTGCATCGCGTCGGCAGGCTCCTGCCGCTCGACCAGATCGTGATGGTCGCCACGGTTGCGTCGCACCGCGGCGACGCGTTCGCGTCGTGCGAGTTCGTGATGGACTATCTGAAGACCGAAGCGCCGTTCTGGAAGAAGGAAACCACGCCGGACGGCGAGCGCTGGGTCGACGCGCGCAGCACCGACGATGCCGCGCTCGCGCGCTGGGGGATCGAATCGGGCAATACACGACGCTGAGCGCGGCGTCGGCATCGTGCAGCAAGGTGCCGCATGCATGCAAGCGCCGCGCGCGACGGCAACCCGTGACGGCAACCCGTGACGGCAACCCGTTATGCGTCCGGATCGGTGCCGCGCCCGATGATCTTCGCCGGAAACGGCTCGCCGCGGGCACGCGACGGCAACGCGTGCGGATCGTCGCCCCCGTCGTCCCCGCCGCGGCGGCGCGGTGCGATCGCGTCGAGCAGCGCCTGCTGCTCGGGCGGAATCCGGTAATCCCAGCCGAAGCGGCTCAACTGCAGGCTCTGTGCGATCCGCAGCGCCGGCTCCATGAAGCGGATCGCCGCGGGCGGTGCGTAGCGCGCCTCGACGGTCTTCAGGAACAGCGACAGCCAGCGGCTGAAATGGGCCGGCTCGATCCCGCCGAGCGGCTGGTGCGCCTGTTGCACGTTGCCGCGATAGCCCTTGGTGCCGAGCACGAGGCTCGACCAGAACGTGACCATCTTCGGCAGGTGGTCGTCCCAGCGGCCGGCCAGCCTTGCGTCGAACACGGGCCCGAGCAGCGGATCGGTGCGCACGCGGTCGTAGAACGCGTAGACGAGATCGCGGATGTTTTCTTCGGTCGGCTCGGCGTCGCGAGGGCGGGCCGGTGCGGGTTCGGGCGAGGCGGGCAGGGCGGTCATGGCAAAAAAGGGCCGGGAGAGACAGACAACGACGGGGCGGCGGCGCCGGCATCGGGCAGGACGCCGGCCGGATTTTGACGCAAAATAGCGACCAACGACCCCTGAAAAACGTGTAGATGTCACGCATCTTATTGTGCGCGCGCCATCCCGGCAACCCGGGGCCGCGGAACAGGGCTGTCGACCGGCCCCGTGCGCATCCCGATCGGCCCGGCTCACGTAAATGGGACACGATCGATCTCTTCCGTATTCACCCATGAGACTCACCGACTACACCGACTATTCGCTGCGCGTGATGCTTTACCTTGCCGTGCGCGGCGAGGGACTCGCGACGATCCAGGAGATCTCGGACGCCTACGGCATCTCGAAGAACCATCTGATGAAAGTCGTGCAGCAGCTCGGCGAGCTGGGATGGGTCGACACCGTTCGCGGCCGCAATGGCGGGCTGAGGCTGTTCCCTGAATCGCTGCAACTGACCGTCGGTCAGGTCGTGCGCGCAACCGAGAGCGATTTCGCGCTGGTCGGCTGCTTTTCGGCCGAAGGTGAGTCGCGCGGCTGCGTGATCGAGCCGCAGTGTCGGCTGAAGGGCGTACTGGCGGCCGCGCGCGACGCGTTCTTCGCCGAACTCGACCGTCACACGCTCGGTGAACTGGTCGAACCCGCTGCGCCGCTCATGGCGCTGCTCGGCATTCGCCCGGTCGTGCGCGTGCATCCCGCCGCGCCGTTGCCGGAAGACGCGCCCGTGTCCGTCGAGCCGCCGTCGACGGCCGACTGATACGCGAGCGCCGCGCCCTGCGACCCGGCAGCGGCCCGTCCCGGGGCCGCTTCGAGGACATCCATCGATTTTTGCGCTGAATCAACCCGAATTACGCTTGAAAGCCGCATAACCATCCTCACCTTGGTGTTAATCGAAAATTGGAGGTCTCGACAAAATGAGAATCGACAAGCTCACCACCAAGTTCCAGGAAGCACTCGCTGACGCGCAAAGCCTTGCGGCCGGCCGCGACAATCAATACATCGAACCCGTTCACGTGCTGGCCGCGCTGGTCGCGCAGCAGGACGGCTCCGCCCGCTCGCTGATGTCGCGCGCGGGTGTTCACATCCAGGCGCTGCAAGGCGCGCTGAACGAAGCGATCTCGCGCCTGCCGCAAGTGACGGGCACGGGCGGCGACATCCAGATCGGCCGCGAACTGGCCGGGCTGCTGAACCAGGCCGACAAGGAAGCGCAGAAGCTCAACGACACGTTCATCGCGAGCGAGATGTTCCTGCTCGCCGTGTCCGACGACAAGGGCGAAGCCGGCAAGCTCGCGCGCCAGCACGGCCTTACGCGCAAGTCGCTCGAAGCCGCGATCGCCGCGGTGCGCGGCGGCTCGCAGGTGCACAGCCAGGATGCGGAAAGCCAGCGCGAGGCGCTGAAGAAGTACACGGTCGACCTGACCGAGCGCGCCCGTGCGGGCAAGCTCGACCCGGTGATCGGCCGCGACGACGAAATCCGCCGTTCGATCCAGATCCTGCAGCGCCGCACCAAGAACAACCCGGTGCTGATCGGCGAGCCGGGCGTCGGCAAGACCGCGATCGTCGAAGGGCTCGCGCAGCGGATCGTCAACGGCGAGGTGCCGGAGACGCTGAAGGGCAAGCGCGTGCTGTCGCTCGACATGGCCGCGCTGCTCGCCGGCGCGAAGTATCGCGGTGAATTCGAGGAGCGCCTGAAGGCGGTGCTCAACGACATCGCGAAGGACGAAGGCCAGACGATCGTCTTCATCGACGAAATCCACACGATGGTCGGCGCGGGCAAGGCCGAAGGCGCGATGGATGCGGGCAACATGCTGAAGCCGGCGCTGTCGCGCGGCGAGCTGCACTGCATCGGCGCGACCACGCTCGACGAATACCGCAAGTACATCGAGAAGGATGCCGCGCTCGAGCGCCGCTTCCAGAAGGTGCTCGTCGACGAGCCGAGCGTCGAGGCGACGATCGCGATCCTGCGCGGGCTGCAGGAGAAGTACGAACTGCACCACGGCGTCGACATCACCGATCCGGCGATCGTCGCTGCGGCCGAACTGTCGCACCGCTACATCACCGATCGGTTCCTGCCCGACAAGGCCATCGACCTGATCGACGAAGCCGCTTCGAAGATCAAGATGGAAATCGATTCGAAGCCCGAAGAGATGGACAAGCTCGACCGCCGGCTGATCCAGCTGAAGATCGAGCGCGAAGCCGTGAAGAAGGAGCAGGACGAAGCATCGCAGAAGCGCCTGCAGCTGATCGAGGAAGAGATCGAGCGCCTCGGCCGCGAATATGCGGACCTCGAGGAGATCTGGACCGCCGAGAAGGCCGCGGTGCAGGGCAGCGCGCAGTTGAAGGAAGAGATCGAGAAGGTGCGTGCGGACATCGCGCGTCTGCAGCGCGACGGCAAGCTGGAGAAGGTCGCCGAGCTGCAGTACGGCAAGCTGCCGCAGCTCGAGGCACAGCTGAAGCAGGTCACGCAGGCCGAAGAGCAGGAGCAGCACAACCCGACGCGGCCGCGCCTGCTGCGCACGCAGGTCGGTGCCGAGGAAATCGCGGAAGTCGTGTCGCGTTCGACCGGGATTCCGGTGTCGCGGATGATGCAGGGCGAACGCGAGAAGCTGCTGCACATCGAGGAAAAGCTGCACGAGCGCGTGGTCGGCCAGGATGAGGCGATCAGCGCGGTGGCCGACGCGATCCGCCGTTCGCGCGCGGGTCTCGCCGATCCGAACCGTCCGTACGGCTCGTTCCTGTTCCTCGGCCCGACGGGTGTCGGCAAGACCGAGCTGTGCAAGGCGCTGGCGACGTTCCTGTTCGATTCGGAAGAGCACCTGATCCGCATCGACATGAGCGAGTTCATGGAGAAGCACAGCGTCGCGCGGCTGATCGGCGCGCCGCCGGGCTATGTCGGTTACGAGGAAGGCGGTTACCTGACGGAAGCCGTGCGCCGCAAGCCGTACAGCGTGATCCTGCTCGACGAGATCGAGAAGGCGCATCCGGACGTGTTCAACGTGCTGCTGCAAGTGCTCGACGACGGCCGCATGACGGACGGGCAGGGGCGCACGGTCGACTTCAAGAACACGGTGATCGTGATGACGTCGAACCTCGGCTCGCAGGTGATCCAGGCGATGACGGGCGCGCCGCAGGAAGAGATCAAGGACGCGGTGTGGCTCGAGGTGAAGCAGCATTTCCGCCCCGAGTTCCTGAACCGGATCGACGACGTCGTCGTGTTCCATGCGCTCGACCGCAGCAACATCGAGTCGATCGCGAAGATCCAGCTCGCCCGCCTGCACGACCGGCTCGCGAAGCTCGACATGGCGCTCGACGTGTCGCCGGCGGCGCTCGAACAGATCGGCAAGGTCGGCTACGATCCGCTGTTCGGTGCGCGGCCGCTGAAGCGCGCGATCCAGCAGGAGATCGAGAACCCGGTCGCGAAGCTCATCCTCGCGGGCCGTTTCGGTCCGAAGGACGTGATTCCGGTCGACGTCAACGACGGCAAGTTCGTGTTCGACCGCGTCGTTCACTGATCGCCTGCCATCGGCTGCCCGCCCGGTTCGCGCCGGGCGCGCAAAAACAAACACCCCGCCTCGGCGGGGTGTTTGCTTATGGGGCGGCCAAAACCGCCGCCGGGGCCGTCAGCCGGCGTGGTGCGGGCTCAGCCCTGCTTGTTGCCGCCGAACATGCCGGCGAGTTGCGTGAGCGTGCCGAGCACGTTCGACGTATCGACCTGGCCGCCTGCCGGCACTTCGCCGTTCGGCGTCGCGCCGTTGACGACGTGCGGCAGCACCTGCGCGAGGATCGACGAAGCCTGCGACGGATCGATGCCGACCTTGCTCGCGAGCGAGCCGACGACGTCGGAGCCGAGCACGTTCTGCAGCGTGTCTGCCGAGATCGGCTGGTTTTCGCCGTTGCCGACCCACGAGCCGATGATGTCGCCGGCGCCGCCTGCCTTGAATTTCTCGATCAGGCCGTTCAGGCCGCCCGGCTGGTTGTTGATGAATTCGAGCGCGGTCGTGATCAGCGCGCTTTGCGAGTTGCCGCCGGCCTGGCCGCCGAGCAGACCGCCAACGATGTCGAGGAGACCCATGGTGCTTCACCTTTACTGAAAAGGGCGTCGTGACGACGACGCCCGTTGAACGAATGCCGCGCGCACGCCGTCGCGCGCGCGGCGCACATCAGGCGCCCGACGCCGCGGCGGCGGAGGCTGCCTTGTCCTTCTTGTTTTTCTTCTTCGAACCCTTCGTCGCCTTGGTCGACGACGCGGCGGCCGGTGCGCTCGCACCCGCGTCGGCGGATGCCGCTGCGGCCGCGGCGGCCTTTTCCTTCTTCGACGCGCGCTTGGTCTTGGCCGGTTTCGCCGCCGTGTCCGGCGCGCTTGCCGCCGGTGCCGGCGCAGTGGCCGTCGTACCGGCCGTCGCGGTCGTGGACGTCGACGCGGTGCCTGCCGACGTCGTTGCCGACGGGGTCGCCGGTGTCGTCGCGGCCGGCTTCGACAGCTTCACGCCCTTCGGCGGCGTCGACGAGCCGCCGATCGTCAGGCCGTTTTCCTCGAGATGGCCGACCGACTTCGTGCCGAGGCCCTTTACGCGGTTCGCGAGATCGTCCGCGTCCTTGAACGGGCCGTTCTTGGTGCGTTCGTCGATGATCGCCTTCGACTTCACCGGCCCGAGACCCTTCACGGATTCGAGCGCGGCCTGGTCGGCCGTGTTGACTTCGACGGCCGCGGCAAGGCCTGCGGCGAGTGACAGCGACAGCGCGACGAACAGCATCAGCAGCTTTTTCAGCATGGCAAAGGCTCCCTGGTTCTGATTCTGACGGATGAATGGCTGTTGCAACGGACGGCGGGCGAGACTTGGCCGGGCGTCGCCGTTAAGCATAGGACAAATGCGTGCCCTTTTTAAGACAGGCTGACCGAATCTTGCTGAAGGCTTGCGGCGCTGTAAAGACCGAAACCCGTGCCGGGCGGCGGTTTTGACCATTCTTTACGGTGTCGCGGGGTGTCGTGGGTCGTCGTCGCGCTGGCCGTTCAAAAGCGCTTGACTTAGAGTTGACTCTAACTCCTAACCTTGTTCCTGCCATGTCGAAAACCGTATCCAAACCTTCCGCCACCGGTCCGCTGACGATCGGGCAAGTCGCCGAGCTGACCGGCTTGTCCACGCATACGCTGCGCTACTACGAGCAGGCCGGCCTGCTGCGTGCGATTTCGCGCACGGCGGCCGGGCACCGGCTCTATGCGCCGGCCGACCTTGACTGGCTGGCCTTCGTGATGCGCCTGAAGGCGACCGGCATGCCGATCGCGCAGATGCAGGAATTCGCGGCGCTGCGCGCGCAGGGCGAGCCGACCTTCGGTGCGCGGCGCAGCCTGCTGGTCGCGCATCGCGACGCGGTGCGCGCGCATCTCGCGGAGCTGCAGGCGAGCCTCGACGTGATCAGCGACAAGATCGCGTACTACGAGGCACAGGAGCGCGATGCGGCACGACGGGCAAAACCCTCTCACTCCCCATCGGAACAGGACGAACACCATGGAACGACTCGTTGAAGACCGCTACACGCGCGGCTGGAACAAACTGAAGGAAATCGACGGGGAGGTGGGCGAACGCGTGATCGCGGCGCTTGCGCCGATCGCCCCGGACTTCGCACGGCTGCTGGTCGAATTCGGCTTCGGCGACATCTACAGCCGGCCGCAACTCGACCTGAAGGCGCGCGAGATCGCGACGATCTCGGCACTGGCCGCGCTCGGCAACGCGCAGCCGCAGTTGAAGGTGCATATCGAGGCCGCGCTGAACGTGGGCTGCACGCGCGACGAGATCGTCGAGGTGTTCATGCAGATGTCCGTGTACGCGGGTTTCCCGGCCGCGCTCAACGCGCTGTTCGCGGCGCGCGAGGTGTTCGCGCGGCTCGACGAAGCGGCCGCAGAGGAAAACGACGCGAACGACGCGCACGACGCGGTCGGGCAGCTCGCGTGACGGGGCATGCGTCGGCACCCGCGCGTCACGCGCGGTGCGGCGCGACGATCCGGTGCTTCGCGATGCGCCGGTACAACGTCGCGCGCGAGATGCCGAGCGCCTGCGCGGCGGCGTCGGGCCGCCAGCGGTGCGCGGTGAGCGCCGCGACGATGCGGCCGCGCTCGTCGTCAGGCAGGGCGCCGATCGACGCGCCGCCGAGCTGCGCGGCGATATCGGCCGGCAGATCCTGTCGCGTCACGCGCGCGGCGTCGCACACCGCGCACGCATAGCGCAGCACGTTGCGCAACTGCCGGACATTGCCGGGCCACGGATACGCGGCGAGCTGTTCCGCGAGCGTTGCATCGAGTGTCAGCACGTGGCCGGTTGCCTGCGCCTCCTCGGCGAACACGGTGGCGATCACGTCGCGCACGTCCGCGCGCGCGCGCAGCGGCGGCAGTTCGAACGTCGCGCCGCTCAGCCGGTAGTACAGATCCTCGCGGAACGTGCCGTCGGCCACCATGCGCGCGAGATCGCGGTGCGTCGCGCAGATCACGTCGAGATCGACGCGCACGGGCGTATCGCTGCCGAGCGGCACGACCTCGCCATCGGCGAGCACGCGCAACAGGCGTGTCTGCAGCGCGAGCGGCATGTCGCCGATTTCGTCGAGGAATAGCGTGCCGCCGTCGGCGAGTGCGATCTTGCCGCGCGCGCCGTGCTTGCGTGCGCCGGTAAACGCACCGGCCGCATAACCGAACAATTCACTCTCGATCAGTGCTTCCGGCAGTGCGCCGCAGTTGACGGCGACGAACGGCCGCGCGCGCCGCGCGCCGGCGTCGTGGATCGCGCGCGCGAACACTTCCTTGCCCGCACCGGTCTCGCCGAGCACGAGAATCGGCAGCCGCTTGCTCGCGACCCGCAACGCGAGTTCGGCCTGTTGCGCGATATGCGCATCACTGCTGTGCAGGAACGGCGTCAGCGCGCCGACGTGGCGTTGCGTGGTGCCCGGGCGGCGCGAGGCCGAGCCGGGCTCGCGGCCGGTGCGCCGTAGCGGCGCGCGCAGCCGCGCATAGAGCGGCGCGCCGGTCGTGCGCAGTCGCAGCGCGACGATCGCATCGAGCCGCGCGGCATCGCGTAGCGGCATCTCGGTCGCATCGAAGATCTCGTCGATATGGCGCGGTTCGCGCAACGCCGGCAGCGCGTCGCGCGCCTGCCGGTTCGCGGCGACGATATTGCCGCATTCGTCGAACGCGATCAGCCACTCGGGTTGCGCTTCGACGTAGTGACGATTCGGATGCCCGAACAGGATCCAGTGCTGCGCGGTGCTGTGCACGAAGTAGCCGTCCTCGATCAGTGCCGCGCTCTGCCGCACGAGCTGATAGACGAGACGCTGGCTGTCGCGGCCGTCGGGCGATTGAACGGCGGACGCGTCGAGCACGCCGATCAGCTCGCCGCCCGGCGAGAAGATCGGCGCCGCGCTGCAGGTGAGCGTCGTGAAGGCCGCGCGAAAGTGATCGGTCTTGTGCACGGTGATCGGCGCGAGATCGGTCAGCACGTTCGCGACACCGCAGGTGCCTTCCTCGCTTTCCGACCAGCACGAGCCGATGTGCAGCCCCGCGTGGCGGAAGTCGTTGCGACGCTCGCGGTCGATCCGGTAGTCGATCGTCACGCCGTGCGCGTCGGTCAGCATCACGCAGTAGTCGGCGACGCGGATCATGTCGTGCAGCCGCGTCAGGCACTGGCCCGACGCGCGCAGGAAGGCCTCTTCCTTGTCGCGCACTTCGCGCAGCTCCGCCGCGGTCAGCACGCGCGGGCCGATCGACGAAGCGGGGTCGAGACGGTAGCGCTCGAGCGACCGTTGCCACGATGACACGAGGCGCGTGGATTCGGCCGGCGCGGGCAGGCGTCCGGCGAGCGCGCCGAGCACACGGTCGGCGTGCTGGGCCTGGGGGACGGCGTAGGGCATGGTCGGCTCCGGTTCCGTACGGCGGGGAATGCGATGTTCTTGTAGCACATCCCGTTCGACGGATCACATTGCATCGCAGCACGCGGCGGGCGTGAGACGTTCGTCTCACCGGTATCGCGCGCTGTCTCGTGTCGCTGAGAGGCACGCATGTGCGGCATGCGCGGATCGTCCGGCATGACGCGGCCCGCGCGGCGCCGCGACAGCGCGGGGTTTGCGGGCGCAACGGCGCGCTTGCACCGGCCTCGCGGCGGCCATTTCGTCGCATCGACGGGGTGAGACGAACGGGCGGAATTGCCGCGCACGTTGCGGTTCCGGCAGCGAACCGGCGGCGTCGACATTCCCGCCGCGCCAGCGTGCACACGGGTTTCACGGTCATCGCACGCACGATGGCACGCCGCTTGCAGAGATCACGGGCAGGTCGGCGCGGTCGCGTCGACGATGAAGATCCGCCGCCCGGCGATGGCAGCGGACGAGACAGGCAGGGCCGCGGCGTACACCCATGCGCCGGGGCCGGCCAACTGGATGGAGACGAACCCGTGACGACGCCCGTTACCGTCGGCGTGATCGCGAACCCCGCATCGGGGCGCGACATCCGCCGCCTCACGACGCATGCCTCCGTGTTTCCGACGGCGGAGAAGGCGAACATGATCGTGCGCCTGCTGGCCGGCCTCGGCGCGATGGGCGTCGAGCGCGTGCTGACGCTGCGCGACCGCACGGGCATCGCGACGCTGCTGCTGCGCGCGATCGACACGCATCGCGCGGTCGCGCCGCACGAGCGCTGGCCCGAGGTCGAATTCGTCGACCTGCCGATCACCGATACCGTCGCCGATACACAGGCCGGTGCCGCGTACCTGCACCGGATGGAAGTCGCGCTGATCGTCGTGCTCGGCGGCGACGGCACGCATCGCGCCGTGGCCGCGCACTGTGGCGCGACTCCGCTCGTCGCGCTGTCCACCGGCACCAACAACGCGTTCCCCGAACATCGCGAGGCAACCGTCGCGGGCGTCGCGGCAGGACTCGCCGCGACCGGCGCGGTGCCGGCCGAAGTCGCATTCACGCGCAACAAGCGGCTCGTCGTGCGCTGCGTGGCGGGTGCGCAGCCGGGGCGCGAGGAGATCGCGCTCGTCGACGTGTGCGCCGCACGCCAGCGTTTCATCGGCGCCCGCGCGATCTCGGGGTCCGACGACATCGATTCGCTCTACCTGACGTTCGCGGAACCGGACGGGATCGGCCTGTCCGCGCTCGGCGGCGCGTGGGCGCCGCTCGAACGCAGCGCGCCGCACGGGCTCGCGATGCGTTTCGCGGCCGAAGGCAACGCGGCCGGCACGCCGCTCGTCGCGCCGATTGCGCCGGGCCGCGTCGATCGCGTCGTGATGCGCAGTTGCGAACGGCTCGAGCCGGGCGCGTGGCAGACGATCCCGTTCGAGCGCGGCACGCTCGCGTTCGACGGTGAACGCGAGATCGAGGTCGCGCGCGGCGATCGCTACGAGATCTCGCTCGACTGGCGCGGGCCGCTGACGGTCGATGTCGGGCGCACGCTGCGTTACGCGTCGTCGCGGCAACTGCTGCGCGATGCCGGCGCGTGGCACGACTGAGCCGCCGCTTTTAGCATGACATTTCGACATCCATAACGATCCTCAAGGAGACATTGCCATGACGGCTTCACTCGAAGGACAGGTCGCCATCGTCACGGGCGGCGCGCGCGGCATCGGCCGCGGCATTGCGCTGACGCTTGCCGGCGCGGGTGCCGACATCCTGCTGGCCGACCTGCTCGACGACGCGCTCGACGCCACCGCGCGCGAGGTACGCGCGCTCGGCCGGCGGGCGGCGGTCGCGAAGGTCGACGTCACGCAGGCCGCGCAGGTCGACGCGATGGTCGCGCAGGCGCTCGCCGAACTCGGCCGGCTCGACATCCTCGTGAATTGCGCGGGCGTGATCAGCATTCATCCGGTCGCCGAACTTACCGAGCGCGACTGGGATGTCGTGATGGACGTGAACGCGAAGGGCACCTTCCTCGGCTGCCGCGCGGCGCTCGCGCACCTGAAGGCGCAGGGCCGCGGCCGGATCATCAACGTCGCGTCGATCGCCGGCAAGGAAGGCTTTCCGAATCTCGCGCACTACAGCGCATCGAAATTCGCGGTCGTCGGCTTCACGAACGCGCTTGCGAAGGAGCTTGCGCGCGATGGCGTGACCGTCAACGCGATCTGCCCCGGCATCGTCCGTACCTATATGTGGGACCGGCTGTCCGACGAATGGAAGGCCGACGGCGAATCGGTCGAGGAATCGTGGCAGCGGCACCAGTTGACGCTGATCCCGCAGGGCCGCGCGCAGACACCGGAAGACATGGGCCGGCTCGCGCTGTTCTTCGCGACGATGGACAACGTGACGGGCCAGGCCGTGAACGTCGACGGCGGCTTCACGTTCCACTGACGGCCGCAGGCCGTGCAATCCGTCGCCACGGCATCGCCGCGGCGGCATTCGCAGTCAGACCTACCCAGGAGACACACATGACCGTTTCGACACAGCTCAGCAGGGACAAGCTGCTGGACGCCTACCGGCTGATGCGCACGATCCGCGAATTCGAGGAACGCCTGCACGTCGAATTCGCGACCGGCGAGATCCCCGGCTTCGTTCACCTGTACGCGGGCGAGGAGGCGTCCGCGGTCGGCACGATACTGCACCTCGGCCTCGACGACTACGTCGCGACCACGCACCGTGGCCACGGCCATTGCATCGCGAAGGGCGTCGACGTGCACGGGATGATGGCCGAGATCTACGGCAAGAAAACCGGCGTCTGCCACGGCAAGGGCGGCTCGATGCACATCGCCGACCTGTCGATGGGGATGCTCGGCGCCAACGGGATCGTCGGCGCGGGCGGCCCGCTCGTGTGCGGCGCCGCGCTCGCGGCGAAACACAAGAAGACGGGCGGCGTCGGCGTGTGCTTCTTCGGCGACGGCGCGTCGAACCAGGGCGTGATCTTCGAATCGATGAACCTCGCGTCGGTGTGGCGGCTGCCCGCGATCTTTGTCGCCGAAAACAACGGCTACGCGGAAGCGACGTCGTCGAGCTGGTCGGTCGCGACCGACAACATCGCCGATCGCGCGAACGGGTTCGGGATGCCGGGCGTGATCGTCGACGGCTTCGACTTCTTCGCGGTGCACGAAGCGCTCGGCGAAGCGGTCGAGCGCGCGCGCAACGGCGGCGGCCCGACGCTCGTCGAGGTGAAGTTCACGCGCTATTTCGGCCACTTCGAAGGCGACGCGCAGACCTATCGCGCACCCGGCGAGGTGCAGAAGCTGCGCGACGAGAAGGACTGCCTGAAGCATTTCGAGACGCGCGTCGTGCGGGCCGAAGCGTTGACGACCGCCGATCTGCGCGCGGTCGATGCCCAGGTGAAAGCGCTGATCGACGACGCGGTCGCGCAGGCCAAGGCCGCGCCGCTGCCCGACGCAGCCGACCTGCTGACCGACGTCTACGTGTCGTACCCGTGAGCGCGGCCTGACACCGCGGCCGACACGGCGAACCGAACATTCCAGGAGACAGACATGGCAAGGAAGATTACTTATTCGCAGGCGATCAACGAGGCGCTCGCGCAGGAAATGGCGCGCGACGACAGCGTGATCGTGATGGGCGAGGACAATGCAGGCGGCGCGGGCGCGCCGGGCGAGGACGACGCGTGGGGCGGCGTGCTCGGCGTGACGAAGGGGCTGTTCCACAAGTTTCCGGGCCGCGTGCTCGATACGCCGCTGTCGGAGGGCGGCTACATCGGCGCGGCGGTCGGTGCGGCCGCATGCGGGATGCGGCCCGTCGCGGAGCTGATGTTCATCGACTTCATGGGCGTGTGCTTCGACCAGATCTTCAACCAGGCCGCCAAGTTCCGCTACATGTTCGGCGGCAAGGCCGTGACGCCGGTCGTGATCCGCGCGATGTACGGCGCCGGGCTGCGCGCGGCCGCGCAGCACTCGCAGATGCTCACGTCGCTGTTCACGCACATCCCGGGGCTGAAGGTCGTGTGCCCGTCGACGCCGTACGACGCGAAGGGGCTGCTGATCCAGGCGATCCGCGACAACGATCCCGTGATCTTCCTCGAACACAAGCTGCTCTATACCCGCGAAGGCGACGTGCCGGAGGAGTCCTATGCGATTCCGTTCGGCGAGGCAAACGTGATGCGCGACGGCGACGACGCGACGATCGTCACGTACGGCCGGATGGTGCATCTCGCGATGGACGCGGCCGCGAAGCTCGCGAAGGACGGCATTCAGGTCGACGTGATCGATCTGCGCACGACGTCGCCGCTCGACGAGGAAACGATCCTCGAAAGCGCGGAGCGCACCGGGCGCGTCGTGGTCGTCGACGAAGCGAACCCGCGCTGCTCGATCGCGACCGACATTGCCGCGCTCGTCGCGCAGCGCGCGTTCCATGCGCTGAAGGCGCCGATCGAGCTCGTGACCGCGCCGCACACGCCCGCGCCGTTCGCGAGCGTGCTGGAAGACCTGTATATCCCGTCCGCCGATGCGATTGCGCAGGCGGTCCTGAAGACGAGGAGCTGACACGATGTCGATTCACATGATCACGATGCCCAAGTGGGGGCTGTCGATGGAGCAGGGGCAGGTCAACGGCTGGTTGAAGACGATCGGCGAACGCGTGACGAAGGGCGACGAGGTGCTCGACGTCGAGACCGACAAGATCTCGTCGGGCGTCGAATGCGCGTTCGACGGCACGCTGCGCCGGCAGGTCGCGCAGGAAGGCGAGACGCTGCCGGTCGGCGCGCTGCTCGGCGTCGTCGCGGCGGCCGATGCGAGCGATGCGGACATCGACGCGGCGATCGCCGATTTCCAGCGCGATTTCGTGCCGAGCGCGGCCTCCGACGAAGCGGCCGGCCCGCAACCCGAGAAGGCGCAGATCGGCGGCCGGACGGTGCGCTTCCTGAAGCTCGGCGAAGGCACCGGCACACCCGCCGTGCTGATTCACGGCTTCGGCGGCGACCTGAACAACTGGTTGTTCAATCACGCGGATCTCGCCGCGCACCGGCCCGTGTGGGCACTGGACCTGCCCGGCCATGGCGAATCGGGCAAGGCGGTCGAGACGGGCAGCCTCGACGAACTCGCCGACGCGGTGCTCGCGCTGCTCGATGCGAAGGGCATCGACCAGGCACACCTGATCGGCCATTCGATGGGCGGCGCGGTTGCGATGGCGGCAGCGGAACGCGCGCCGCAACGTGTCGCGTCGCTGACGCTGATCGCGAGCGCGGGGCTCGGCACCGACATCAACCGCGCTTACATCGATGGTTTCGTCGCCGGCAACAGCCGCAATACGCTGAAGCCGCACCTCGGCGCGCTGTTCGCGGACAACGCGCTGGTCACGCGGCAGCTTGTCGAGGATCTCGTCAAGTACAAGCGGCTCGAAGGCGTGCAGGCCGCGCTCGAGAAGATCGCGAACGCGGCGTTCGACGGCGCCGCGCAGCGGCGTGTGTTCCGCGACCGGCTCGTGACGCTTGCACCGCGCACGCTCGTGATCTGGGGCGAGCGCGACCAGGTGATCCCGGCGCATCACGCGCAGGGTTTGCCCGACGGCGTGCGTGCCGAAGTGATCGCCGGCAGCGGGCACATGGTGCAGATGGAGGCGGCCGCCGACGTGAACCGCCTGATCGTCGCATTCCTCGGAGACTGACGATGGCCGCCGCGCTCGAACGACCCAGCCTCACGGCGCTCGGCCAGCCGGGCGCGAGAAGCCGCGACAAGCTCGCGCGCATTCCGGTGCGCGTCGAGCCCGCGGCCGGCGCGGCGTTGCCGAAGCCGCCGTGGCTGCGCGCGCGGCCGATGATGAGCGCGGCGGTGGCCGACATGGCTGCCGTGCTGCGCGACCATCGGCTGCATTCCGTCTGCGAGGAGGCGATGTGCCCGAACATCGGCGAGTGCTTCGCGCAGCGCACCGCGACGTTCATGATCATGGGCGGCCTGTGCACGCGGCGCTGCCCGTTCTGCGACGTCGCGCACGGTCGTCCCGAGCCGCTCGATCCCGACGAGCCGGCGCGGCTGGCCGACGCGGCCGCGGCGCTCGGGCTGCGCTACGTCGTGATCACGTCGGTCGACCGCGACGACTTGCGCGACGGCGGCGCCGCGCATTTCGCCGCGTGCATCGCGGCGGTGCGCGCGAGCGTGCCGGGCATCGGCGTCGAAGTGCTGACGCCGGACTTCCGCGGCCGCGTGGCCCGTGCGCTCGATGCGCTGTCGACGGCCTGGCCCGACGTGTTCAACCACAACATCGAGACGGTGCCGTCGCTGTATCGCGCGGCGCGGCCGGGCGCCGACTATCGCGGCTCGCTCGAATTGCTCGCGCAGGCGAAGGCCGCGCGGCCGACGCTCGTGACGAAGTCGGGACTGATGCTCGGGCTCGGCGAGCGCGACGACGAGGTGCGCGACACGCTGCGCGACCTGCGCGCGCACGAAGTCGACGTGCTGACGCTCGGCCAGTATCTGGCGCCGTCGTCGCACCACCTGCCGGTGCGACGGTACGTAAGCCCCGAGGCATTCGCCGCATGGCGCGACGACGCGCTGGCGCTGGGTTTCAGGGAAGTCGTCGCCGGCCCGCTCGTGCGGTCGTCGTACCATGCGGCCGACGTGCTGGAGAACAGCTAGCGGGCGGCGCGTCAGGCCGGCGCCGGGGCGTGCGCGCGACTCACCCGGCGCAGGTACAGCACGAGCCCGGCGCCCGCGAGCATCAGGCTGACCGTGTTCGCGAACCAGAAGCCGCGCGCGCCGGTCAGCCACGCGGGCGCGATGCCGCCCACGTCGAAGCCGAGCACGTAGCCGCCGCTGAGCCCGACGCCCCACAGCGCGACCGCATAGATCACGGTCGGCACGACCGCGACCTTGTAGGCCCGCAGCACGAACGCCGACGTGACCTGCAGCGCATCGAAGACGTGGTAGCACGCGACGATCGCGACGAGCGGCATCGCGGCCGCGGCGACGGCCGGGTTCGGCGTATAGCCGCCGATGATCAGTGGTCGCAGAACGAACACGAGCAGGCCGTATGTCGCGGCAATGCCGCACGCGAAGATCACGCTGTGCCGGCCGAGCAGCCGGGCTTCTTCGGGCCGTCCGGCGCCGAGCGCGCGCGCGACCAGCGTCGATGCCGCCACGCCGATCGACAGCGGGGTCATGTACAGCACCGCGCCGATGTTGCCGGCGATCTGGTGGCCGGCGAGCGTCGTCGTGCCGAATTGCGCGATGAACAGCGCCATGCACGTGTACGACGTGACCTCGATCAGGTACGACAGGCCCATCGGCACGCCGAGTTTCAGGATCGCCTTCTGGCGTTCCCACACTGGCCAGCAGAAGCGCGAGAAGATCGCGAGCGGCGCGAACACGTCGAGCTTCGCGAGCAGCGTGTAGCCGATCAGTGCGAGCGCCCAGTTGATCAGCGTGCTCGCGAGCCCACAGCCGGGGCCGCCGAGGGCCGGTACGCCGAACCCGCCGAAGATGAACCACACGTTGAGCGGAAACTTGAGCACCAGCGCGCCGATCTGCAGGATCATCGCGAGGCGCGGCTTGCCGGCCGCGTTGGTCAGCGCGTTGTAGATGCGGAAGACGAGGCTGGCGGGCAGCCCGTACGACAGGATGCGCAGGTAGTCGACGGTGCGGTCGTGCAGCGCGGCGGGTGCGTGCGCGACGCGCAGCAGCGGCTCGGGAAAATGCAGCAGGAGAAAGCCGGGCACCGCGAGCAGCAGCGCGAGCCACAGCGCCTGGCGCACTTCCTCGCCGATTTCGGCATAGCGTCGCGCGCCGTACAGTTGCCCGGTGATCGGCTGCAGCGCGGACAGGATGCCCGTCAGGCCGATGTAGATCGACACGTAGATCGACGAGCCGAGCCCGAGCGCGGCCAGATCGACGGCCGAGTAGCGGCCGACCATCGCGGTGTCGATCACGCCGAACGCGATGATCGCGAGCTGGCCGACGAGCACCGGCCACGCGAGACCGACGATCCGGCGGATGTCGCCGAACATCGTCAGTCGGCCGGCTGACGGCGCGGCGGACGCCGCTTGACGGGCGTCTTCGGCCGTTCGATGCGCTCGTACAGGCGGAAGCGCTCGTCGCGGTCGGCGACGCGGCGGCCCTCCCACACGAGACGCCACACGTATTGCGACATCGAGCTCGGCTCGCCGAAGTCCGCGCGGTCCTGGCGCAGGATCACGTCGCAGTCGCCGGAGAAATCGAAGCGCATGTTGCCGAAATACGCGAAGGTCGCGAGCTGCGCGTCACCGAGCCGCACGGGCGAGATGCACTCGTAGTCGGACGGCAGGTGCACGGCGATCTGCTGCGCGACGTCGCGATAGGTCCGGCCGTAATTGACGATCGGCAGCCACAGCGTCATCAGCAGCACCCACATCAGCGTGGTGCCCGCACCCGACAGCACGACGCTGCGCCACAGGACCTTCGGCTGCCGCGAGATGCGCCAGCGCACGAGGAAGCACCAGCACACCGTGGCGATCACCGCGCAGATGAACGACAGGATCTTGAAGTGCGGCTCATAGCCGGGCACGAGGCGCGCGAGGTTGCGGGCGAGCGGATGCGGGAAACCCGTGAGCGACGCGAGCCATACGAGCCACACGAAGGTGCCGAGGATCGTGAAGCTCAGCACCGCGAACCAGTCGATCGCGTTGATCGCGCCGCGCTTGAGGGTCGGCAGCGCGAACGTCGCGAGCACCGCCAGCGGCGGCATCAGCAGCATGTACATGCGGTTCGACTGCTGGCTTTGCAGGATCACGAGCGCGACGAGCGGCACGGCGACCGACAGCGGAATCGCGACGTGCGCGCGGCGGCGCATGCCGGCCCAGCTCCACCATGCCCAGATCGCGAGCGGCCACGCGGGCCACGTGAACAGCGGCAGGTTCTTTGCCGCATAGCCGAGCACGGCGGTCGGCGGGCCGGAAAAGCGCATCAGGCTGCCGTGAATCCACTGGTTGAAGAACCATGCGGCGTCGTCGGGTGCCGCGACGAACGCGGCAAGCGGCCACAGCGCGAAGATCGCGGCCGCGAGCGGTACGCCGACCAGCGGCAGGCGCAGGTTGCGCATCTCGGGCGTGACGAGCCACAGCACGGCCGTGCCGGCGAGCAGGGCGACGACGAGCACCGGGTTGCCGGACAGGGCGACGAGGCCGATCGCGAGACCCCACCACAGCGCGCCCTGCATCGGCTTGTCGATGCCGCGGACGATCCCGTAGACGAGCATGGCGATCCACGCGAACTGCGCCAGCTGCGGCGTCGTTTCGTGCCCGCGTTCCGCGAGGCCGAAGCAGGCGACGAGCACCAGCAGCGCGCCGTCGGCGAGCGTGCGGCCGTAGTCGCGCGGCTCGGGTTCGCCGCCGAATGCGTATTTGAACGGCTGGACCTCGGCACGCCGGCCGAGCAGGTAGGCTGCGTACCAGACGAACGCGCACGCGACGCAGAACAGCACGCCGGTATCGACGCGCGACGCGTTGCTCGCATCGACCCACGGGCCGAGGCCGCGGATCGACAGCGCGCCGAGCCAGTAGCCGAGCGGCCCGTCGGTCGTGATGAACTTGCCGACGAGGTTCGGCAGCAGCCAGTCGTGCCAGCCGCCCTTGGCCATCGTCCACATCACGCCGAAGCCCGCCGCGTCCTCGTTCTTCCACGGGTCGCGGCCGAACAGGCCGAACGCTGCGTAGACGAAGCAGAGGGTAAGCAGCAGCCAGCGCGGCAGCGCACGCGTGGCGGAGGCGGTGAGACGGACGACAGGCTTCATGCAGATGAGCGATTTGTTATGGGCGGGCGGCCGGCGCGGGTGCGCGCGGTCGAGCCGGTTTCGAGCATCCGGCATTGTAGACGCGCCGGCAGTTGCGCGTCAGGCCGATGCCCGGACGCCGGCCGGTGCTTTTCCGGCGAGCAGAGACAAAAAAGGGCAGCCTGGGCTGCCCTTTTGTGCGATACCGGTGCGTTGCAACCACCGGATGCGGTGCAAAGCTTACTTCGCCTTGCCGCTGGCGCGAACGCCGAACTTGTTCTTGAACTTCTCGACACGGCCGGCCGTGTCCATGATCTTTTGCTGACCCGTGTAGAACGAGTGCGATTCCGACGACACTTCGATCTTGGCGAGCGGGTAGGTCTTGCCGTCGAGTTCGATGTTTTCACGCGTCTGGATCGTCGAGCGCGTGATGAACTTGAAGCCGTTCGACATGTCTTGGAAGACGACTTCGCGGTAATCCGGGTGAATGCCAGGTTTCATGATTTTCCTTGGTGAGAGCGGTAGCCAACCCGCCGCTTGCCGTGCCGTGCCGCACAAAGTTGCGCGATCCAGCCGACGTCAAGCCCGGCGCGAGCCACTTGCCTAAGGTCGAAAAACGGCGATTATGCCAGAAAATCAGATGGTTGACGAATTATTTTCACGGTGCGTCGAGCGCGCCGGTGCCGGCCGGATCCTGCCGGTAGTAGCGCGCGAGCAGCCGGTACAGCTCCGGAAATTCGGACTCGAACGCTTTCGGTCGTACGAACAGCGCTTCGCTGCACACCGCGAAGAATTCGGACGGGTGGTCGGCCGCATACGGATCGATCAGCGATTCCCGCTCGAAGCGCGCCCACGCGCGGTCCGGCACCGCGTCGACGCGCGCGCAGAACTGGTCGTACGCGTGCTCGAACACGTCGGCCCAGGCCTGCGCATCGAGGTGCGGCGCGTGCCAGCGGCGAAAAAGGGGCGGATAGCCGTCGGCTGCGCCGTTGACCATGTCGATCTTGTGCGCGAACTCGTGGATCACGACGTTGTACGCGTCGCGGCCGTCCGTCATCTGCGCATCCTCCCACGACAGGATCACGGGGCCGCCTTCCCAGGCCTCGCCGCTCGCGTCCTGCTCCACTTCGTGGACGACGCCGTCCTCGTCCTGCACCGTCTTGCGGATCACGAATTCGCCCGGATACACGACGACGCCGACCCAGCCGTCGTACAGCGACAGGTCGAGATTCAATACGGGCAGGCAGGCCTGCGCGGCGATCGCGACGATCATCGCGTCGGTCAGCTCGAGCCCGTGCGCGGTCGAGAACGATTTCTTCGCGACGAACAGGCTCGTCAGTTCGCGCAGCCGGCCGAGCGCGTCGGGCGACAGCGCCGCGAGGAACGGCAGGCGCTCGACGGTGTCCTGCCATAGCGCGTCGGGGATCGGATGGCTGCGCAGCGCGCGGTCGCGGCGGCGGTCGTCGAACCAGCGGGTCAGTTTCGAGAGCATGAAGGCGGCTCGCGGAAATCCAAAGCCTGTCTTTTAACTCAATCGATCTCTTTTTGCCATGCCGCGAAGAGGCCGCCGACGAGCGCCACGCCCGCCAGGAAGTAAAAGCCGTCGAGCGACGCGAGAAACGACGCCTGTTGCGCGACCATGCGCGCGATCGATGCGACCGCGAGCCCGTGCGCGTCGTTCAGCGCGTGGCCGGCGGCCGCATAGCTGCGCGTCAGCGCATCGACGGCCTGCTGGAACAGCGGATCGAACACGTTCGCGCGCTCGACGAGTCGCGTCTGGTGCACGGCCACGCGGTGCTGTTCGACGATGATCACCGACGACGTCGCAAACGAGATCGTCAGTTGCCGCACGATGTTCTTCAGCCGGTAGCCGTGCGTGTATTCGTCGATCGCGAAGATCCGGAACGTCAGGTTGGCCACCGGCAGCACGATGAAGAGCAGGAGCAGCCCACGCAGCAGCAGCGGGACGATCAGCGCGGCTTCGCCGACCTGCGGCGTCATTCGCGTCATCCACAGCGCGGCCGTGATGGCGATCGCGAACCCCGGCACGACGAACCACTTCTTGTGCGTGACGAATTTCGCGTAACGCAGGTAGGCGAACAGCGCGGTGGCCGAAATCAGCGACATCGTGCCCACGAGCCGCCCGGCGTTCTCGACCGGATAGCCGAGCCCGCCTTCGAGAAGCCGCGAGGTCAGGTAACTGAAGCCTGTC
The DNA here is from genome assembly GCF_019425585.1 of Burkholderia sp. COPS. Lineage (NCBI taxonomy): Bacteria > Pseudomonadati > Pseudomonadota > Betaproteobacteria > Burkholderiales > Burkholderiaceae > Burkholderia > Burkholderia sp. COPS. The sequence goes on from NZ_WIXR01000015.1 coordinate 388,247, forward strand.
GACTCGTAGTAATAGAACATGTAGAGCAGCAGCCCGACCTGGAACGTCCGTTCGCGGAACGCGTGAAGGCGCACGAGCGGCGTCGGATGGTTCCACTGGTGATACGCGAACCACGCGAGCGCGCCGATCCCCGCGATCGTCAGCAGGATCAGCATCGGCGAGCCGCTGTAGAGCTGGTAATGCACCTGCTGCAGCACGATCTGCAGCGCACCTTGTGCGAGCGCGAACACGACATACGGCCAGAAATGTCCGGAGCCGCGTTCGTCGTCGGGCGTCCGGCCCGAGTCGGGCAGCGTGAGCAGCGCGAGGATCGCGAACGCGATGCCGGCCGGCGCCGTGCATGCAAACAGCGCGCGCCATGTCGAATGTGCGACGAGCAGGCCGCCCACGATCGGCGCGAGCGCGCTGCCGAGCAGGATCATGATGAGGAACGCGCGTGTCGCGGGCGGCCGTTCCTGCGGCTTGAAACTGATCTGGATCAGGATCCGGCACGCGCCCATCATCGGGCCGATGAAATATCCCTGGAAACCGCGCGCGAACGCGAGTTCGAGCGACGTGTCGGCGAGCGCGGCCGCGATCGCGCCGAACGAGAACATCAGCATGCAGCCGGCGACGTAGCGGCGATGGCCGAGCCGGTCGACCCACCATTGCTGCTGCAGGATGCCGAGCACGGCCGTGACCGCGTAAGCGCTCGACGACCACACGAGTTCGTCGGGCGAAGCGTTGATGCCGCCCGCGATGTGGCTTGCGAAGAACGAGAAGGCCGCGTTGTCGAAATAGTCGATGCCGGTGACGAGCGCGAGCGCCCACGGGAACAGGTCCGCGCGCAGGTTCGCGCGGCTCCACAGCGGCGGGCGGCCGGGCATCGCGTTCATTCGCGCGCCTTGCGCGCGCGCCGCGTGCCGCTTTCGGCCTGCCGCTGCGCGATCAGCGTGTCGGCGCTTTCGCCGGCAAGACGCCGCTCGACGTAGTCGATGTCGTGCTGCAGTTCCCTGCGCAGCGCGACGGCTTCCTTCAGTTCGCGCTGGACGGCCGCGATTCGCCGGTCGAGTGTATCGACCTGCTCGGCGAGGCCGGTACGGATGTCGCGCAGCGATGCTTCCGAGTAGCGGCGCCGGCCGTCGCCCGTTTCTTCCAGCGGGCGCTTCAGCATTTCGGTGATGCCGTGCAGCGAGAAGCCGAGCGCGCGCAGCCGCAGGATACGCGCGAAGCGCTCGAGGTCGGCTTCGTCGTAGAGGCGGTAGCGGCCCTCGCTGCGCGACGGCGTGACGAGCCCGCGCTCCTCGTAATACTTCAGCGTGCGCGGCGTGACGCCGAGTCGCGACGCGGCATCGCTCACGGTCAGCAACGGGTTGGAGGTGTCGTTCGGCATGGGGCGTGGAGGGAATTCGATCCGGGCGATGACGCGATTATAGATCAACCTGTACGTTCACGTTCAGGTTGGCGCCGAAAAACGGCCGCCGGGCAGGATGCGCGGGCGGCCGTTCGGTGCGGGGCGGGGGCGCTTAGCCGCCGCGGCGCATCAGGTCGAAGAACTCGGAGTTGCTCTTCGTCTGGCGGATCTTGTCGAGCAGGAATTCCATTGCCTCGACTTCGTCCATGTCGTGGATGAACTTGCGCAGCACCCAGATCTTCTGGAGGATCTCGGGCTTGATCAGCATTTCTTCGCGGCGCGTGCCCGACTTGTTCAGGTTGATCGACGGATAGACGCGCTTTTCCGCGAGGCGGCGCTCGAGGTGCACTTCCATGTTGCCGGTGCCCTTGAACTCTTCGTAGATCACGTCGTCCATGCGGCTGCCGGTTTCGATCAGTGCGGTGCCGATGATCGTCAGCGAACCGCCTTCCTCGATGTTGCGTGCCGCGCCGAAGAAGCGCTTCGGACGCTGCAGTGCGTTCGCGTCGACACCGCCCGTCAGCACCTTGCCCGATGCCGGGATCACGGTGTTGTACGCACGTGCGAGACGCGTGATCGAGTCGAGCAGGATCACGACGTCGTGCTTCATTTCGACGAGGCGCTTGGCCTTCTCGATCACCATTTCGGCGACCTGGACGTGGCGCGTGGCCGGTTCGTCGAACGTCGACGCGATCACTTCGCCCGCGACCGAGCGCTGCATTTCGGTCACTTCTTCAGGACGCTCGTCGATCAGCAGCACGAACAGGATCACGTCCGGGTGGTTCTGCTTGATCGCGTGCGCGATGTGCTGGAGCATCACGGTCTTGCCCGACTTCGGCGATGCGACGAGCAGGCCGCGCTGGCCCTTGCCGATCGGCGCGATCATGTCGATGATTCGGCCCGTGACGTTTTCCTCGCCGCGCATTTCGCGTTCGAGCGAGAGCGGCTTGTTCGGGTGCAGCGGCGTGAGGTTCTCGAACATGATCTTGTGTTTCGAGGCCTCGGGCGGCTGCCCGTTGACTTTGTCGACCTTCACCAGCGCGAAGTAGCGCTCGCCGTCCTTCGGCGTGCGGACTTCACCTTCGATGGTGTCGCCGGTGTGCAGGTTGAAGCGGCGGATCTGCGACGGGCTGATGTAGATGTCGTCGGTGCTCGCGAGGTACGACATTTCCGGCGAGCGCAGGAAGCCGAAACCGTCCGGCAGCACTTCGAGCGTACCGTCACCGAAGATCGTCTCACCCGTCTTGGCGCGCTTTTTAAGAATGGCAAACATCAACTCCTGCTTGCGCAGGCGGTTCGCGTTTTCGATCTCGAGGCCATTGGCCATTTCGATCAGTTCGGACACGTGCAGAGACTTGAGCTCGGATAAATGCATACGGAGAACCCGCCAGGGAGGAGACGACGAAAGAAATAAAGGGAGGAGGGCGAGCGGAAGCGCTCAGAGACTTAAATGCGTCTTGTAGACGTTTTTTAATTCTAGCATAGGCCGATTCGCGCTTGAGCGAGCGAACGGCGGCTTGGCGACGGACGTGTTGCCGGTTGACAACACGTCCGCGGAACTGCCGGTATTACAGGTGGCTGTCCAGGAATGCGGTGAGCTGCGACTTCGACAGCGCGCCGACCTTCTGCGCGGCGGCCGCGCCATTCTTGAACAGGATCAGCGTCGGGATGCCGCGCACGCCGAACTTCGCGGGCGTTGCCTGGTTGTCGTCGACGTTGATTTTCGCGATCTGCAGCTTGTCGCCGTAGTCCTTCGCGACTTCGTCGAGGATCGGGGCGATCATCTTGCACGGGCCGCACCATTCGGCCCAGAAATCGACGAGCACGGGCTTGTCGGACTTGACGACGTCCTGTTCGAACGATGCGTCGCTGATGTGTTTGATCTGTTCGCTCATTGGGTCAATACCTCTTACGGTTCGGGGACTGCCTGCTTGCGCGTTGCGGCGTACCGGCCGCCGTTGGCTGCCGGCCGCTGCGGCAGGTCACTCCGCTCTCCGGACAGGAGGGGTGTAAGCGCTGCATGCCGCGGCTCGCGGGTCGTTCGGGCGTCATATTAGCCTAAATTGCTATCTGCTGCGGGCGGCGATAGTAGCCGCTACGCGAGTAGGGGTACGGCGCGCCGTTCGACCGTTGTGCCCTGCAGGTGGAGGCCGGCCCGCAAATTACAAGGGGACGCAGGCAATTCGATGCGGGCGATCGTCGTGCGACCCGATGCGCGCCGGTTTGCCCGGTCATATTCGCATTGGTGCGAACAAACGGTCGCATTCGTCCGGAAGCGGTGATAGAATATGCCGTGACGGGCCTCCTCGCATGGTGGGGCGGTGAACCTGGTCAGGTCGGGAACGAAGCAGCCACAATCGTTTTCTGCCAGTGCCGAGGGTTGGGCTCGTCACCTTCCTTCTCGCCCCGTTCGCCGGGCGTTTTTTATTTCTGCACCACACTCCGTTTTACCTGCGCGTTGCCTGTCTTTCGCACCGTTTCGCGTGTCGGCGCGACGCAGCGTTACTGATACAATTTCCCGATGACCTATCAAGTTCTCGCACGCAAGTGGCGTCCGAAGGATTTCGCTTCGCTCGTCGGCCAGGAGCACGTCGTCAGGGCGCTCACGCACGCGCTCGACGGCGGGCGTCTCCATCACGCCTATCTGTTTACCGGAACCCGCGGTGTCGGCAAGACGACGCTGTCGCGGATCTTCGCCAAGGCACTCAACTGTGAAACCGGCGTCACGTCGCAGCCGTGCGGCGTGTGTCGCGCCTGTCGCGAGATCGACGAAGGGCGTTTCGTCGATTACGTCGAGATGGATGCCGCGAGCAACCGCGGCGTCGATGAAATGGCCGCGCTGCTCGAACGCGCCGTGTACGCGCCCGTCGATGCGCGCTTCAAGGTCTACATGATCGACGAAGTGCACATGCTGACGAATCACGCGTTCAACGCGATGCTGAAGACGCTCGAAGAGCCGCCGCCGCACGTCAAGTTCATCCTTGCGACGACCGATCCGCAGAAAATTCCCGTCACCGTGCTGTCGCGCTGCCTGCAGTTCAACCTGAAGCAGATGCCGGCCGGGCATATCGTGTCGCATCTCGAACGGATTCTCGGCGAAGAGCACATCACGTTCGAGCCGCAGGCGCTGCGCCTGCTCGCGCGTGCCGCGCAGGGCAGCATGCGTGACGCGCTGTCCCTCACTGACCAGGCGATCGCCTATTCGGCAAACGAGGTGACCGAGTCGGCCGTGTCGGGCATGCTCGGCGCGCTCGACCAGACTTACATGGTGCGTCTGCTCGACGCGCTTGCCGCGGGCAGCGGCCCGGAAATCCTTGCGATTGCCGACGAGATGTCGCTGCGCAGCCTGTCGTTCTCGACCGCGCTTCAGGATCTCGCGAGCCTGCTGCACCGGATCGCGTGGGCGCAGTTCGCGCCGGGCTCGGTGCTCGACGAATGGCCCGAAGCGGGCGATCTGCGCCGCTTCGCGGAGACGCTGAGCCCCGAGCAGGTCCAGTTGTTCTATCAGATCGCGACGGTCGGCCGCGCGGAACTCGGCCTGGCGCCGGACGAATACGCCGGTTTCACGATGACGCTGCTGCGGATGCTCGCGTTCGAGCCGGCTGTGGCGGCCGGCAGCGCGCCGGGCGGACAGCCGTCCGTGCCGCGAGCGGTGCCGGGTCCGCGCGTCGCGGCGGCATCGGCTGCCGTGGCGAAGCCGGCATCCGCCGCACCCGTCGAGGCAGCGCGGCCGCAGGCTACGGCAACGGCTGCGCCAGCGGCGCCGGTTGTGCGTGCGGCGCCGGCACCGGCTGGCGGCGAAGCAGACCAGCCGGCCGAGAAGCCGGCTGCCGTCCCCGCATCCGCGCTGGCCCCGGTTGATGAGCCGGTCGTCGAAACGCCGCAGCCGCGCGTGGCCGCAGTACCGCAAGCGGAGCCGGCCAGCGAGAGGCCGACACCCGCCCGCGATGAACCCGAGCCGCCGGCTGCGGTTGTCCAGCGAAGCGACACGCCGGCTGCGCCGGCCGAACCGGTGCCGCGCGCTGCGCCGCCCGAGCCCGCCGCCCGTCCGGCAGCGCGTTCCGGGGGAGCTGCCGCCGCGCTGGACGTGCTGCGCAATGCGGGGATGCGCGTGTCGTCCGACCGCGGTCGCGCAGGCGCCGCCGCGAAACCGGCCGCCCAGCCGGCCGCCGAGAGGCCCGTCGCGCCGCGTCCCGCCGCCGTACAGGTACCGACGCCGCGCGCGGCGGCCCGTGCGCCGCAGGCAGCCGATGCGCGTCAGGCCCCGCCGCCGTGGGAGGACATCCCGCCGGACGAATACGTGCCGCTCAGTGCCGACGAGATGTTTGGCGGCCCGCCCGACGACGGCTTCGTGCCGGTATTCGACAGCGGCCCCGACGATGTGCGCGTGACGCCGAAGCCGGCGGAAGCCCGCCCGTCCACTCCGGTCGACACGCGTCCGCTGCCGCCCGCGATCGCGCTCGATCCAGTCGGCTTCGACGGCGAGTGGCCGGCGCTGGCCGCGCGGCTGCCGCTCAAGGGCGTCGCGTACCAGCTCGCGTTCAACAGCGAGCTGACGGCCGTCGATGCGACTACGTTGAAACTTTCAGTGCCGGTGCCGCAATATGCGGACGCTGCGCAGGTGGCGAAGCTGAAGGCCGCGCTGGCCGATGCGCTCGGCAAGCCGGTCGAGGTGGCCGTCGAAGTCGGGCCTGCCCGGCGTACGGCGGCGGCACTCGATGCGGCTGCGCGCGCGGCGCGCCAGCGTGAGGCCGAGCAGGAGATTCACGGCGATCCGTTCGTCCAGCAGCTCGTGCGCGACTTCGGTGCGCGCATCGTCGAGGGTTCGGTGCGCCCGCTGGCCGACGCGGCGCCGGACGGCCCGCCGCCGACGCTGCATTGAACTGAGCGCCCCGCGACAGGCACAATCACGCCCACACATTGGCCGGCACGCGCCGCGTGCCGGTGTTCACACGATCAAGAAGGAGTATTCCCATGTTGAAAGGCAACCTCGCCGGACTGATGAAGCAAGCGCAGCAAATGCAGGAAAACATGAAGAAGATGCAGGAGCAGCTTGCACTGATCGAAGTCGAAGGGCAGTCGGGCGCCGGCCTCGTCAAGGTGACGATGACGTGCCGCAACGAAGTGCGTCGCGTGTCGATCGACCCGAGCCTGCTCGCGGACGACAAGGACATGCTCGAGGATCTCGTCGCGGCTGCGTTCAACGACGCCGTGCGCAAGGCCGAAGCGACGTCGCAGGAAAAGATGAGCGGCATGACGTCCGGCCTGCCGCTGCCCCCGGGCTTCAAGCTGCCGTTCTGAACGCGGCGTCCGTGCCACTTTTTGCCGCCGTATGAAACAGCCGTCCGCCCTGTCCGCTCTCGTCGAAGCGTTGCGCGTGCTGCCCGGTGTCGGGCCGAAATCCGCCCAGCGCATGGCGGTCCACCTGATGCAGCACGATCGGGAGGGTGCGGAGCGGCTCGGCCGGTCGCTGCTGTTCGCGACCGAGCACCTGCAGCATTGCGAGAAGTGCAATACGTTCACCGAAGCGCAGATCTGCGAGGTCTGCAGCGACGAAGAGCGTGATCCGACGCTGCTGTGCGTCGTCGAGACGCCCGCCGACCAGATCATGCTCGAGCAGACGATGACTTACCGCGGGCTGTATTTCGTGCTGATGGGCCGGCTGAGCCCGCTCGACGGGATCGGCCCGAAGGAAATTCATTTCGACCGCCTCGTGCGGCGCGCGTCCGACGGGGTCGTCAAGGAGGTCGTGCTCGCGACCAACTTCACGAACGAGGGCGAGGCCACCGCGCACTACCTCGGCCAGACGCTGAAGGCGCGCGGGCTCGCGGTCACGCGCCTCGCGCGTGGCGTGCCGGTGGGCGGCGAGCTCGAATATGTCGACGCGGGCACCATCGCCCGCGCGATGCTCGACCGCCGCACGATGTAAGCCGGGCGCCGCCGGTCGGCGGCGCCGTTCCTCATGCCAGGGAGACACATGAGCACCAGCCAGGGCCCGCTCGCGGGCGTCAAAGTGCTCGAATTCGGAACATTGATCGCGGGGCCGTTCGCGTCGCGGCTGTTCGCCGAATTCGGCGCGGAAGTGATCAAGATCGAGGATCCGAACGGCGGCGACCCGCTGCGCAAGTGGCGCAAGCTCCATCCGGAGCAGGGCGGCACGTCGCTGTGGTGGTCCGTGCAGGCGCGCAACAAGAAATCGGTCACGCTCAACCTGAAGGCCGACGCCGGCAAGGCGATCGCACGGCAACTCGCGCGCGAGGCCGACATCGTGATCGAGAATTTCCGCCCGGGCCTGCTGGAAAAGCTCGGGCTCGGCTACGACGTGCTGTCGGCCGAGAACCCGGGCCTCGTGATGGTGCGCCTGTCCGGCTACGGGCAGACGGGCCCGTACCGCGACCGGCCCGGTTTCGGCGCGATCGCCGAATCGATGGGCGGGCTGCGCCACATCACCGGGTATCCCGACCTGCCGCCGCCGCGCATCGGCATCTCCATCGGCGATTCGATCGCCGCGCTGCATGGCGTGATCGGCGCGCTGATGGCATTGCATCACCGCAAGGTCAACGGCGGCGCGGGGCAGGTGGTCGACGTTGCACTGTATGAAGCCGTCTTCAACATGATGGAAAGCGTGGTGCCCGAATACGGCGTGTACGGGATGGTGCGCGAGCGCACCGGCGCGTCGCTGCCGGGTATCGTGCCGTCGAACACGTATGCATGCCGCGACGGCAGCATCGTGATCGGGGGCAACAGCGACCCGATCTTCAAGCGGTTGATGAAGGCGATCGAGCGCGACGACCTCGCCGACGATCCCGCACTCGCGCAAAACGACGGGCGCGTGCCGCGCACGCAGGAGATCGACGACGCGATTGCCGCATGGCTCGCGCCGCGCACGATCGATGAAGCGCTCGTCGTGCTCAACGCGGCCGACGTGCCTGCCGGGCGCATCTACAGCGCCGCCGACATGTTCACCGATCCGCAGTTCGTCGCGCGGCAGATGATCCAGCGCTTCAAGCTGGCCGACGGCACCGACATTCCGTTGCCGAACATCACGCCGAAGCTGTCGGACACGCCGGGCGAAACGCGCTGGCTCGGGCCCGAACTCGGCGAGCATACCGACGAGGTGCTGCGCGGCCTCGGCTACGATGCGCAGGCGATTGCCGCACTGCGCGACGCCGGCGCGATCTGACCGCCCGTGGGCCTGTCGCCTCGCGCCGGGCTCCCCGAAGGGCATGTTCCGCAAGCGAGCGCCGTTGGTGCTGGAAAACCCGGGGCGGCGGGGCGTTTTCCTGAGCGTGCGGAACGCCGCCGCGCAACGCGCCGGTGCAGCGTGTACGGTTGCCCGCAACCGTCCTTCCGCAGTCGCCGGACTGTCGCTCTCGCGCCATCTTTCCTCGGTTACAATCGCCGGATGCGAATCCTACTCAGCAACGACGACGGCTATCTCGCCCCCGGTCTCGCCGCGCTCAGCGACGCGCTGCAGCCGCTGGCCGAACTCACGGTGATCGCGCCCGAGCAGAACTGCAGCGGCGCGTCGAATTCCCTCACGCTGTCGCGGCCGCTGTCGGTGCAGCGCGCAGCGAGTACGGGTTTCTTCTACGTGAACGGCACGCCGACCGATTCGGTGCACGTCGCGTTGACAGGGATGGCCGACGCCAGGCCGGATCTCGTCGTTTCCGGGATCAACAACGGCCAGAACATGGGCGAAGACACGCTCTATTCGGGGACAGTTGCAGCCGCCACCGAAGGCATCATGTTCGGCGTGCCGGCCATTGCGTTCTCGCTGGTCGACAAGGGCTGGGCCCATCTCGCGGACGCCGCGCGCGTCGCCGCGGAGATCGTCGAGCACTCCCTCGCGCATCCGCTGCCGGGGCAGCCGCTGTTGAACGTCAATATTCCGAACCTGCCTTACGACGAACTGAAAGGCTGGAAAGTCACGCGTCTCGGCAAACGTCATCCGTCGCAGCCGGTGATTCGCCAGATCGACCCGCGCGGCGAACCGATCTACTGGATCGGTGCGGCGGGCGAAGCGCTGGACGCCAGCGAAGGCACCGATTTTCATGCGGTGGCAAACGGTTTCGTATCGATCACGCCGCTGCAGCTGGACCTCACGCATACGCAGATGCTGCCCGCGACGCGCGAATGGGCGCGCGCCGGAGGGCGGGCTTCATGAGCGGCGAGCGCGCGAAGCGGTTTCCGCTCGCGCTCGAAGATCTCAAGCGAGCGCCCCGCAAGTCGGAAGGTCGGGCCGGCGAACGCCATGCGGCGGTCGCGGCATCGAAGGCCGCCGACAAGCCCGCGGCCGTGCTGAAACCGGTTGCGGTGAAAGCCGCTGCCGCGCGCACGGCCACGCCCGGTTCCCCCGCCGCGAAGCCCGCGACCGCACCGAAGCCGACCGCGCTGAAGCCCGCGATGCCGAAGCCGGCCGCGCCGAGCGTTGCGCCGGCCGGCGCGTTCGCGCTCACGTCGGAACGCGTGCGCGAACGGATGGTCGAACGGCTGCGCGCGAACGGCGTGACCGACGCGCGCGTGCTGGACGCGATGGCCGCGGTGCCGCGCCACCTGTTCGTGGATCCGGGGCTGGCGACGCAGGCCTACGAGGATTCCGCGCTGCCGATCGGCCACCAGCAGACCATTTCAAAGCCGTCCGTTGTCGCTCGCATGATCGAGCTCGCGATGGCCGGCCGCACGCTCGAGCGCGTGCTCGAGATCGGCACGGGCTGCGGCTATCAGGCCGCCGTGCTGAGCCACGTGGCACGCGACGTGTATTCGATTGAACGCATCAAGCCGCTCTACGAGCGCGCGAAGCTGAACCTGCGGCCGCTGCGCGTGCCGAACATCCGTCTGCACTACGGCGACGGGCGTGTCGGCCTGCCGTCCGCGGCCCCGTTCGACGCGATCGTGATCGCGGCGGCGGGGCTCGACGTGCCGCAGGCGCTGCTCGAGCAGCTCGCGATCGGCGGGCGCCTTGTCGCGCCGGTCGGCGCGCAGAGCGGGCAGCACCAGGTGCTCACGCTCGTCGAGCGCGTCGCACACGCGCAATGGCGGGAGTCACGGCTTGATCGCGTTTTCTTTGTCCCTTTAAAATCCGGAGTAATTTGAAACCGATGAGTATGTTGCGCGCGATGCAAAACAACCGTTCCAGGGAACCGCTCACGCTCGCCCAGCGCGCGATCTGCGTAGCTGCGTTCTCCACGCTACTGGCCGCCTGTGCGACGCGGCTCGACAACGCGCCCGTCGTCGATCGCTCCGGTTCGCTCGGCACGACTGCCGCCGCGCAGCCCGCGGTACCGCTTCCGCCGGCGCCGCCGGGTTACTACCGGGTAAAGCCGGGCGACACGCTGTACCGGATCGCACTCGAAAACGGGCAGAACTATCGCGACATCGCCGCGTGGAACAACCTGGCGAACCCGAATCAGATCGAAGTCGACCAGCTGCTGCGCGTGTCGCCGCAGGCCGGTGCCGCTGTTGCGGGCACGCAGGTCGCCGCGCCGATCGCGGGCGCCGCCGTCGCTACCGCGCCGCTCAGCAGCGGCCCGGCAACGCCGGCCGCCGGTACGTCGTCGGTCGCGACGCCGCCTGTCGCGGCGGCCGCATCGAGCGACACGGCAGCTGCGCCGAGCGGCCCCGTGACGTTCGCGTGGCCCGCGCGCGGCCCCGTGCTGAACGGGTTCGACGACGCGAAGAACAAGGGCGTCAATATCGGCGGTACGGCCGGCGAGGCCGTGAAGGCGGCAGCCGATGGCCGCGTCGTTTATTCCGGCAATGGCCTGCGTGGCTACGGCAACCTCATTATCATCAAACACGATGCAACTTACCTCACGGCGTATGCACACAATCGCGCTTTGATGGTAAAAGAGGGGGACGCGGTGACGAAGGGGCAGAAGATCGCCGAGATGGGTAACAGCGATTCCGACCGCGTGATGCTGCATTTCGAGGTTCGCCGGCAGGGTAAGCCTGTCGATCCGCTGAAGTATTTGCCGCCTCAATAACCGAGACGACCATGCCGAAATCGAAGCGCCACGAGCCGCAAGCCGAGTCTGAGAAGATCAGTCGTGCCACGCAAGCATCGGTGGGGCGAGCGGGTGCTTCGACGGACGACGAGGACGACAACGCGGATAACGAACGCGATCTCGAGGCGCGCGACGCCGAGGCGGACGGTGGCGACGACGAGCGCGAAGGCCGGCCCGAGGCGTCGCCCGACGTCGACGATTTCCGCACGCTGCTGCAGGCCGAACTCACGGCCGACACGATCCAGCATTACCTGAACCGCATCAGCGTGAAGCCGCTGCTCACCGTCGAGGAGGAGCAGCGCTATTCGCGTCTGGCCAAGGCCGGTGAATTCGAGGCGCGGCAGGTGATGATCGAGCGCAACCTGCGCCTCGTCGTCAGCATCGCGAAGGGATACCTGAACCGTGGCGTGCCGCTGCTCGACCTGATCGAGGAGGGCAACCTCGGCCTGATGCATGCGATCGAAAAATTCGACCCGACGCGCGGCTTCCGTTTTTCGACCTACGCGACGTGGTGGATCCGCCAGAGCATCGAGCGGGCGATCATGAACCAGGCCCGCACGGTGCGCCTGCCCGTGCACGTGATCCGTGAACTGAACCAGGTGCTGCGCGCGAAGCGCCACCTCGAAAAGAATTCGATGTCGACGGGCGAGGCGGCCGAGCGCCGCGAAGCCAGCATCGACGACATCGCCTATCTCACCGGCAAGACCGCCGAGGAAGTCACCGACATCCTCGCGCTCAACGAGCACACGGCGTCGCTCGACGCGCCGCTCGACCTCGATCCCGCGAGCAGCCTGCTCGACCTGCTGCCCGACGACCAGAGCCAGTCGCCCGACGCCGAAGTGCAGCATCGCGAACTCGAGACGCTCACTCGCGCGTGGCTGTCGCGGCTGTCCGACAAGCACCGCCACGTGATCGAGCGCCGCTTCGGCCTGAATCACATCGAACCGGCGACGCTCGAGGAGCTGGCCGACGAGATGGGGCTCACGCGCGAGCGCGTGCGCCAGATCCAGCAGGAAGCGCTGGTGCGCCTCAAGCGGTTTTTTGCCTCCAACGGCGTGCGCAAGGACGCCGTTCTGTAACTGATGACTCCGATTCTTGTTTTTGACATCGAGACGATTCCCGATGTCGACGGCATTCGCCGTCTGGAAGACCTGCCCGCGACGCTCGACGATGCCGCGGTGGCCGAACATGCGTTCGCCGCGCGCCGCGAGAAGACCGGTGGCGATTTCCTGCCGCACCACCTGCAGCGCATCGCGGCGATCTCGTGCGTGTTCCGTGACAACAACGGGTTTCGCGTACGCTCGCTCGGCACGCCGCAGGACAACGAAGCCACGCTGATCCAGTCGTTCTACCGCGTGATCGAGAAATACACGCCGCAACTGGTGTCGTGGAACGGCGGTGGCTTCGATCTGCCGGTGCTCCATTACCGCGCGCTCGTGCACGGCATTCCCGCGACCCGCTACTGGGATCTCGGCGAGGACGACCGCGAATTCAAGTGGAACAACTACATCTCGCGTTACCACTCGCGGCATACCGACCTGATGGATGTGCTCGCGATGTATCAGGCGCGCGCGAACGCGCCGCTCGACGCACTCGCGAAGATGTGCGGCTTTCCGGGCAAGCTCGGGATAGACGGCAGCCAGGTGTGGCCGGCATTCCTGGACGGGCGGATCGAGGAAATCCGCAACTATTGCGAAACCGACGTCGTCAATACCTACCTGCTGTATTGCCGGTTCCAGTTGATGCGCGGCGGCCTGACGCCGAGCGAGTATGCGGACGAGATCCTGCTCGTGAAGAACTCGCTTGCACAGGAGCCGGCGTCGCACTGGGCCGAATACCTCGCCGGCTTCACCGCGTAGCGCGGGTGGGGTGCGCCGAGGCCGGCGCGATCAATCGAGTTCGAGCAGCACCGGCTGGTGATCCGATGCGCGGACGTCGCCGTCGATTTCGCAGCGCATCACGTGCGGCAGCAGCGTATCGGTCACGAATACGAAGTCGCACGCGAGCGGCCCCTCCGACCATTGCGCCGTATCGTAGACACCCGCCGTCGGCGGTGGCATCCGGCCGGGGTGCCGGGCGACCCATGCGTCGACGAAGCGCGGCGCGTCTGCGATCGGCGCCAGGAATCGACAATAGGCATCGCTGCCGAACGCGCTGTTGAAATCGCCGCAGACGATCGCGTCGCACGGCTGGCCGGTCGCGCTGAACGGCCCCTCGGCGGTTTCGGCGGGCGCTGGTCGTGCAGCGTGTGCGCAGGCCTCTCGGTGCCGGTCGCGCAGCGCGTCGACCTGGGCGAGCCGCTGGCGCGCCGAATAGTATTCCAGATGCGTGGTGACCACGCGCAGCGGTCCGAAGGGCGCCTGCAGCTCGACGTCGAGCGCGACGCGCGGCATCGACGGCGCGCCGGCGTCGGCCGGCCACGGCAGCAACTGGCGGAGCACGCGCCCGACCGGCAGCCGGGTCGCGATCGCATTGCCGAACTGGCGACGCGGTGCACCGGCTTCGATCGGCGGCAGGTCGGCGCCGATCGCTTCGACGATCGTATGGCCGGGCAGCAGCGCCGCGAGTTCGGCGAACTGGTCGGCGCCGGGCCGGCCGGGCAATGCGCCGAAGCCGCGCGTGACCTCCTGCAGGCACAGCACGTCGAAGTCGCCGAGCCCGCGGATTGCCGCGACGGTGCGCGAAAGATCGACGACGCCGTCCGCGTCCCGACCCCATTGGATGTTCCAGTCGATCAGTCGCATGGTCGAATCTCCTGACGGGTGGATTCCAGGCCCGGGGGAGGCGCCCGCTCGGCTTCGCCGCGCCCGCCCGGGCGGAGTTGCGTCCCTGGCCATTCCGGCGCAATGTCGTGCGGTCCATGCTCAAGTATGGACGCCTGCCTCATGCAAAGCGGGCGATGCGGGCCTTCGTCGTCTACAATCTCGCCTTCTTCAACGTTTGTCAGGAAAAGCTGGTGTCCGAAGCCGTCCCCACTTCTGCGCGCAAATCAAGAAATGCGCCCGTCGCGCCCGGAATCGCCCCGGTTCTCGAGATCGAATCGCTCGACATGGAAGCGCGCGGTGTCGGCCGCACGATCACCGAGGACGGCGAGCCGGGCAAGGTCATCTTCGTCGAGGGCGCGCTGCCGGGTGAGCGCGTGACCTATTCGAGCTTCCGCCGCAAGCCGAGCTACGAGCAGGCGACGGTTGTCGACATTCTGCGCCCGAGCGTGATGCGCACGAAGCCGAAATGCGCGTTCTTCGGCACCTGCGGTGGCTGCTCGATGCAGCATCTCGACATGCGCGCACAGGTGGCGGTCAAGCAGCGCGTGCTCGAAGACAACCTGTGGCACCTGGCGAAGCTGCGCGCGGAAACGATGTTCGCGCCGATCCACGGCCCGTCGTGGGGCTATCGCTACCGTGCACGCCTGACCGTGCGCAACGTTGCGAAGAAGGGCGGCGTGCTGGTCGGATTTCATGAGAAGAAGAGCAGCTACGTGGCCGACATGACGAGCTGCGAAGTGCTGCCGCCGCACGTGTCGGCGATGCTGGTGCCGCTGCGCCGGCTCGTCGAAGGGCTGTCGATTCGCGATCGGATGCCGCAGATCGAGCTCGCGGTGGGCTCGGAAGTCACGGCGCTCGTGCTGCGTGTGCTGGAGCCGATCAACGCGGACGACGAAGCGCTGCTGCGCGCATTCGCGGACGAGCACAAGGTGCAGTTCTGGCTGCAGCCGAAGGGCCCCGATACGGTGACGCCGTTCTATCCGCTCGACGTGTCGCTCGATTACACGCTGCCGGAATTCGGTATCCGCATGCCGTTCAAGCCGACCGACTTCACGCAGGTCAATCATCAGATCAACCGCGTGCTGGTGGGCCGTGCGCTGCGCCTGCTCGCGCCGTCGCGCGACGACCGCGTGCTCGACCTGTTCTGCGGGATCGGCAACTTCACGCTGCCGCTTGCGCGGCTGTCGCGCGAGGTGATGGGCATCGAGGGCAGCGACACGCTGACGACGCGCGCACTGGCGAACGCGCGCGAAAACGGTGTCGACGGCCACACGACGTTCGCGTGCCGGAACCTGTTCGAAGTGACGGGCGACGACATCCGTGCGCTCGGCGCATTCGACAAGTTCCTGATCGACCCGCCGCGCGAAGGCGCGCTCGCGGTATCGAAGGCGCTGGCCGAGATCGCGCAGAGCGGTGAAGGCCCGCTGCCGAAGCGCATCGTCTATGTGTCGTGCAACCCGTCGACGCTGGCGCGCGACGCGGGCCTGCTCGTGCACGAGGCCGGCTACCGCCTGAAGGGCGCCGGTGTCGTGAACATGTTCCCGAATACGTCGCACGTCGAATCGATCGCGCTGTTCGAGCGCGACTGAGTTCCGGGCGGCGGACGTAAAAAAACCGGCCCGCGGGCCG